>NZ_JBIWLW010000015.1:0-206190 GCF_044766385.1 Streptomyces sp. NPDC102274
CGTGCTCAGCGCCTGCGACCGGCCCAGTCGAGTGCCGCTGGGAGAGTTCCGCAGCACCTTCCCGAAGTACACGTCCGCGTCAGCGGGCTCCATGTACGGGCTGCGCAGAGGCTCGATCACCAGCCAGCGACCACGGTGTGCAGCCAACGCTCCCGCCGGTGCACGAGCGCGAGCGGCGTCGCGCCGGGCAACATAGCGTGGGATCGCCGGTTCACCAAACCGGCGATCCCGCGCATCATTGATAGTCCACCGCCACGACCTGCCCGTACGTCGAAAGGCACCACCCGACGACCACAGACCAACCGCGAGACGCCCACGGCCGAAGAGTGCCATCGAGCGATCAGGCCGCCGCGTAGCTCGCCCGGAACAGACCCTGCGCCCGCTCCACGTCCCTCGACGTGCGGAGCTGCACCTCCAGGTCGCCCGTCCCGTGGTGGCCGAGCCCGGACACGTCCCGGGTGAACCCGGGAACGAGTTCGACCTCCTTGGGATCGGCCTTCAGGTAGACCAGGAGCTTGCTCCGCTGCGGCGGGCAGACGCAGGCGAAGTTCCGCAGCCGCTGATACGCCCGGTACTGCTTGCGCTCGACGCGGTTCACGCCGTCCCCGAGACCGAGCAACGCCTCGTCGACAGCGCCCGCAAGTTCGGCCAATGGCGCGCCCTGCGCGGCGGCTGCCGACCGTGCGACCGCCAGTCGGCGTACACGCCGCGGTGCCTGCGTCCCGCCGCTCACGGACGCCACGGTCTCCAGGCCGAGCAGGTCTTCGCCGAAGAACCGGTAGCGGACCAGATCGATCGACCTCCGGCGCTCGCGTACGGCGTGCACGTCGTAGCGCGTGAAGTCGTCGGCGATACAGATCAGACACGGTCCGCTCCACAGCACCTGGGACGCCGCCGTACCCCCGAGCCGGTCGCGGACCAGATGCTCGAACTCGACCCGGTGGTCCATCAGCCACGCCAGGTAGAACAAGCCCTGGTTGATGACCCCGGCGTCGACGCCCCGCTTGTACTCAACGATGACCGGCGACCCGTTCTCGTCCAACCCGAGCGAGTCGATCCGGCCCCCGTGAACCGGCCCCGTGCCGTACTCGCCCGCAAGGAAACGCACACCCAGCAGCCTCTCCATGTGCGCCTCGACAAGACCCTGCACATCCGCCTCGAACTCAGCAAGACGCGGCACGACCTCGACCACGCCGCTTTTCGTTGTGTCCGTACGGAACAGCTTCAAGCCGACCACCCCCGTCATCGCATCGGAAATCAACAACGTCGGGCGGGCAGCGATTTGTTTCCGCAACGGTCGTTAAGTCCGTGAAGAACATGTGCCGAAGGGGCGACTGTCCGGGTCAGTGGCCCCCTGCGCGCGACCACGACCCCCCACCGGTTGGCGCGCGGCGTCGGCATCCAGCACGAATCCGCCTGCAAACGCAGACGCACAGTCGGTGGTCTCGGCACCGTAACAGTATCGGAGATTTCCAACGCCGAGGCGCCTTGCTGATTGCGCGTGCTGGAGGCGTCAGAACTCCCAACACCGCAGGTCAGCACGCACCCCTTCCTGATTCCTGGTAAACAGAGCGCCGGTCGGTCGGTGGATCAAGGCTCAGGGGTTCAGGAGAAGTCGACAGAGCGGCCAAGGCCGGCCCAGCGGGCGTCGGCCGCAGTGCGTTCCCGCATGTCGTCGGCGACCATGTCCACCGCGTCGCCACCCAGGACCAGGTGGAGGGGAGGCTCCTGCATACGGGCGATGTCCAGGAAGACGCGGGCGACCTTGTCCGGGTCGATGGGCTCCCGGCCAAGGGTCGACCGCAGCAGCGTGGCGACCTCGCCGACGCTGTCCGCGTAGTACGCGGCGTGGGCCGGGATGTTCATGGACGATCCGGCGTAGTCGGTGCGCATCGAGCCGGGCTCGGCGATGGTCACCTTCACTCCCAGGCTCGCGGTTTCCTTGGCCAGGACCTTGGAGAAGCCCTCCACCGCGAACTTCGCCGAGTGGTAGGCACTGGCTCCGGGGAAGGCCACCCTGCCTCCGAGAGAGGTGACCTGAATGAAGTGTCCCGCTCCCTGTCGGCGGAAGACGGGCAGAGCTGCCTTGGTGACGTGAACGGTGCCGAAGAAGACCGTCTCGACCTGGGCACGGAAGTCGTCCGGGTCGATCTCCTCGATGGGAACGAGGTTCGCGTAACCCGCGTTGTTGACGACCACGTCGAGGCGGCCGAAGGCGTCCAGGCCGGCCTGGACCGTGTGCGCGGCCTGCCCGGCATCCGACACGTCCAGTGCGAGCGCGCACACCCGGTCGCCGTACTTCTCCTCCAGATCGGCCAGCGCCTCGCGGCGCCGGGCTGTCGCCACCACCCGGTGCCCCGCCGCCAGGGCCTCCTCCGCTACCGCACGCCCCAGACCACGTGAACTGCCCGTGACAAACCACACCTGCTCAGACATGACTCTCCACTCCTCCATGACTACGACAAACTCCATGCCACCGATCGGCCACCGGCAACACAACCGAAGCTAACGCAATGCCCTTGCGTTGTCCAACGCAAGGGCATTGCGTTGCGGTATGGTGGGGACATGCTAGAAGCGAACACGTTCCAGCGCGCCTACACCCCGCAGCACAAGGAGCAGCGGGCTGCCGATCTCATGGAGGCGGCACGGACCCTCGCCTCCCGGGACGGGGTTCGCGGCGTGACCTTGACCGCCATAGCCACCCAGGCCGGCGTCCACGCCTCGGCCGTGCGCCGCTACTACGCCTCACGCGAGGAGATCCTGCTCACCCTCGCCGAGGAGGGCTACCGCGACTGGTCGCACGCCGTCACCACGCTGCTGGACGGCCCCGGCACCACCGCCTCCGCGGAACTGGCGCACGCCCTGGCCGACACCCTCGCCGAGCGCCCGCTCTTCTGCGACCTGCTGACCCACGTCACCCTCAACCTCGAACGCGAGGTCACCTACGACCGCGTCCGCGCCTTCAAGACCGCCGCTGTCGGCGCCATGGACGACCTCGCGCGCTCCATCGTCGCCGCCGGCGTCCTGGACCGGGCCCAGGCGTGGGACCTCATCACCGCCGTCATCGCGATGACCGCGCCGCTGTGGCAGGCCGCCCACCCAGCCGAAACCCTCACCCGCCTCTACGCGGAAGAACCAGCCATGGCCCATGTCAGCGTCGACTTCGCACCCACCCTCACCCGCCTACTCACCGCCCTTGTCGACGGCATGACCGCCTCACGCACCTGAGAGTGCGGTACGTGACAGGCTGGAAGTTCACCGGCGTCTGAACCACCACAAGCTGGCGCAGCCCCTCTCTGGGAGTCCTCGGGCCCCGGTGACCCGCCGTCCGGAAGCCCGCAGATCCCACATACGTCCCACAAAACCCCCGACGTCCCGTCAGGAAGGCGCATAAACAAAGACCAGAGGCACTGCCAAGCAAATACACCAGGCGCCTTCTTAAGCGCTCATTCCAGACGGCAATCCCTCAGCAACCGAACACCCGGGGCATTCCCTGACGGTGACTCATGGTTGTTCTCCCGCAGAAACGTGCGACCACCCAAGAGTGGCCGCGGAAGGACTTCCGCTGAGTATGTGAACCGCAAGAGTGGTCCCCTTGACGCCAACGGCAAAGACCCAGGTGATCGCATGGCATACCGATTCGAAACGACGCTGACGGCGGGTGCGCTGAGTTGCAGTAGCCCCGAAAGGTGACCGCCACCGTCGGTCATGGGGAACCGCTGCACGCTCCACGAGTTGCGATCCTCGGCCGCCCCGGAGGCCGACCGCCACAGCAGGTCGCCGTGCCCGACCTCGGCCGGGTCGAGCGAGTCGATCCGGCCCCCTGGACCGGCCTCGTGCCGTACTCGCTCGCCAGGAACCGGACGCCCAGCAGCGTCTCCATGTGCGCCTCGACCATGCCCTGCACATCCGCCTCGACCTCAGCAAGACGCGGCAAGACCTCGGTCACGCCGCTTTTCGTCCTGTGGAACAGCTTCAGGCCCGGCACCTTCCCCTCCTCGGCTCAGAGATCATCGACGCCGAGTGGGCACGGATTTGTTTCCGTGAACCGGCTTCGGAGCCGTTAAAGAAGTGTGTGAATGGGCTCGACCGCGCCCACTTGCCCTTCCATAGGACGGCCCGCCGCAGGGCTCCGCCGGGGCCTCGCCGGTATCCAGCACAAATCCAGCACGGTGCGGGTGACGAGGGGTGATGACAGGTGACGTGGGATCAGGTTATCCAGCACCTATCCAGCACGGGAAAATACTAGGGGCCCGATCCCGGAGGATCGGACCCCTATTTACCTGCATGTTTGCCAGATCAGTGACGTGGTGCTAAGTCACCCGCTACACGTTGAAGCGGAACTCGACGACTTCGCGAGTCGACGGATTCGCAGGGGCGCCATGCACCACGTTTCAGCTCTCGTCCGGGGCCAGCCGCAGCGAGACGCTGTTGATGCAGTACCGCTGGTCCGTCGGGGTCGGGTACCCCTCGCCCTCGAAGACATGGCCGAGGTGCGAGCCGCAGCGTGCGCAGCGGACCTCGACCCGGACCATGCCGTGGGAGCGGTCCTCGATGAGTTCGACCGCGTCCGAGTCCTTCGGGTCGTAGAAGGACGGCCAGCCGCAGTGCGACTCGAACTTCGTGTCGGAACGGAAGAGATCGGCGCCGCACGCGCGGCAGGAGTAGACGCCGGTCGTCTTGGTGTCCGTGTATTCGCCGGTGAAGGCGGGCTCGGTGCCGGCCTTGCGGAGTACCTGGTACTCGGCGTCGGTCAGCTCCGCGCGCCACTGCTCGTCCGGCTTGTCGATGTCGTACGGCATGCGCTCTCCTCAGTCGGTCGGGAGGGCCCGGCCCGCCCGGCGGGCTCAGTCCCCCAGCCGGGTCAGAATGTCAGGACCGAGGTCCGTGACATCGCCCGCGCCCATGGTAAGAACGAGATCACCGGGGTGCGCCATTCCCGCGACCGCCTCCGGGACGGCTCCCTTGTCGTGAACGGCCGCGACATCGGCGCCCGCCTCCTCGGCCGCGTCGATGATCAGAGCGCTCGTCACGCCGGGCAGCGGGTCCTCGCGGGCCGGATAGATGTCCAGCACCAGCGAGGCGTCGGCGAGGGCCAGGGCCTGGCCCATCTCCGTGGCCAGCTGCTGCGTACGGGAGAACAGATGCGGCTGGAACACCACCAGCAGCCGGGAGCCGGGAGCCGCCGCGGCCCGCATCGCCTCCAGGTCGGCGGTCATCTCGGTGGGGTGGTGCGCGTACGAGTCGATCACCTGCACGCCCGCTGCCTCGCCCTTGAGCTGGAGGCGGCGCTTGACCCCGGTGTACGCGCCGAGGGCCGAGGCCAGATTGTGCGCCGGAATACCGAGGGCGATACCGGCGGCGAGGGCGGCGACCGCGTTGTGGGCGTAGTGCCGGCCGGGGACCGAGACGGTGAAGGTCAGGAAGCGGCCGTCGAGCAGTACGGTGACCTCGCTGGTCAGACCGCGTGCGGTGACCTTGTGGACGCGTACGTCGGCGCCCTCGGCCTCCCCGTAGGTGACAACCTTGAGCGTACGGAGACCCCGGACCCGGGAGGCCAGCTCGACGGCGCCGGGCTGGTCGGCGGCGATCACCAGCGTGCCACCGGGGACGATCTTGGCGGT
Organism: Streptomyces sp. NPDC102274; assembly: GCF_044766385.1. Taxonomy (NCBI): domain Bacteria; kingdom Bacillati; phylum Actinomycetota; class Actinomycetes; order Kitasatosporales; family Streptomycetaceae; genus Streptomyces; species Streptomyces sp. NPDC102274. The sequence continues at coordinate 5,625 of NZ_JBIWLW010000015.1, forward strand.
GAACGCCTCGAACGACTCGTAGATCTCGTCCATCGACGCGTAGTTCGCGTGGTGGTCCAGCTCGACATTGAGGACGATCGCGACCTCGGGGTCGTACTTCTGGAAGCTGCGGTCGCTCTCGTCGGCCTCGGCGACGAAGATCCCGCCCGCGCCGTGCCGGGCGTTCGTGCCGGGCCCCGCGAGGTCGCCGCCGATGGCGTACGAGGGGTCGAGGCCCAGTTCGGTGAGGGCCACGGCCAGCATGGAGGTCGTGGTGGTCTTGCCGTGGGTGCCCGCGACGGCGATCGCGCGCAGCCCGCCCATCAGCGAGGCCAGCGCGTCGGAGCGGTGCACGACGGGTACGGAGAGCTCGGCGGCTCGTGCCAGCTCGGGGTTGTCGGCCCGGATCGCGCTGGAGACGACCACGCACGAGGCGTCGTCCGCGAGGTGCTCCGTGGCATGGCCGATATGCACGGTGGCCCCCAGCGCCCGCAGCGCCTCGGCGGTCTCCGACTCCTTCGCGTCGCTGCCCGTGACCTTGGCGCCGCGCTGGGCGAGGATCTTGGCGATACCCGACATTCCGGCGCCGCCGATACCGATGAAGTGCGGCCGTTCCATGGCCGCGGGGATACCGGGTGCCGGTGCCATACGTGTTCTCTCCCAAAGTGCGGGCGGGGTACAGCGTGCAGCTGTAGGGAACCCCAGCTTATTCGCTGTGCGCGAAGAGTTTGAGCACCGGTACGCCGACCTTGTGGCGCGCCCGGGACGCCCAGTCCCGGTGGAAGAACTCCTCCACGTAGTGCGGCTCGGTGAGCACGATCACCTCATCGGCCGCGGCTTCGTCCACGACCGCCTTGAGCCGGTCGAGCGGATGCTCCTCCACGACCTGGCCGGTGGCGGCGGATCCCTGGGAGCGCAGCGCCGCCAGTGAGTGTTCGAGAGCGAGTTCGGCGGGCTGTCTGGCTTCCTTGCCCTCCGGCACCTCGTCCTCCCTGGCCGCGTCCCGCAGTTCGCCGATCGCGATGTCGTCGATGGCGCGCAGCAGCAGATCCGCCTGGTCGCCACGCGGCTGCATGAGCACCACGAACGAGATCTCCTCGTCGCCGTGGAGGGTGGTGACGAACTCCACGTCCTCCCGCGACAAGGGCTTCTCGATCATCAATACGCTTGTGAACACGACAGGCGCCCTTCTTCTTCCAGGGCCGTGCGGCCCACTGCTGAAACCATCCTTCCCCGTACCCGCACGGGGTCTGTGACAGTAAGTCTGCCCAGCGGAAGCTAACCGGAACGACAAATTCCGCTGATTGTCGGATACGCGGACCCGGGTGGATCAGACGCGCCGGTACCGGGTGAAAAGGAACCCGTCCTGCTCCAGCAGCGACGCCAGCGCGAACCGTTCGGGCACGGCGGGAGCCGGCCCGTCCGCGATGCGCTGCGCGTACCCGGAAGTGAGCATCGGAGACACGGTCAGACAGAGTTCGTCCAGAACTCCCGCCGCCACGAACTGCCCGAGCAGCCGCGGACCGCCCTCGGTGAGCAGCCGGACCAGTCCGCGGTCCGCCAGAGCCTGTACGACCCGCTCCGGGTCCGCCCCGGGGCCGTCCCCGGCGATCACCACTCGCACGCCCGCCTTCTCCGCGGCGAGGATCCGCTCCCGAGGCGCCGTGGCGCCGGTCAGAACGAGGGTGGGGACGAGGGGGGCGGTGAACAGCGGCAGCGTGAAGTCCAGCTCCAGACTCGCGCTGACCACGGCGATCACCGGCGCGGGCGCCTGACCGGCCGCCGCCCGGCGCGCGGCGAAGGCGTCGCGGGCGCGGGCCGGGCGGTACCGCTCAAGGCGAACCGTTTCCGCACCCACCACCACCGCGTCGGCGAGCGCCCGCAGGGTGCCGAAGACGCGCATGTCGGCGGCGGAGGAGATGGACTGCGAACGGCCCTCGTGGTGGGCGGCGCCGTCCAGCGTGGACACCATGTTGGCGCGCAGCCAGGGCCGTGCGGTGCCCCCCGCGCCGGTGCCACGGGGGTACGCGTAGGCGTCCGCCAGTTCGTCGAGCGTCCAGTCACGGTCGACGCCGGGCCCCACCCCGGAATCAGCTCCGGAATCCGTTCCGGAATCAGCGGCGGAGTGTGTCTGATCGGTCACAGGGAACAGGCGTCGCATGCGAAGCAGTCTGGCATGGCGCATAGAGTTACGAACTGTGTCGTCCTCCACCGCGGCGTCCGGCCGTCAGTCGATAACCGAAGCGGCCCCGCTCTCCCTTTGCGCACGTGAGCCACGTGTCCCCGCCGACCGGCTGGTCGCGGAGATGGTGCCGCCGCCGCGCTTCGACTCCGTACGGTTCGCCACGTACGTACCCGACCCCCAGCAGCCCGGCCAGACCGAGGCGGTCTCGGTCCTGAGCGCGTTCGCGGAGGGGCTGGGCGGAGCGCATCTTGCCGACGGCGGGCACGGCAAGCGGCGCTGGTTCGCCAGAAAGCCCACTGCGCCCACGGGTCCGCGCGGTGTCTATCTGGACGGCGGTTACGGCGTCGGCAAGACACATCTGCTGGCGTCGCTCTGGCACGCCACTCCGGCCGCGCCGGGACAGAAAGCTTTCGGCACATTCGTGGAGCTGACGAACCTGGTCGGCGCGCTGGGCTTCCAGGAGACCGTGCGGACGCTCAGTGGCCATCGGCTGCTCTGCATCGACGAGTTCGAGCTGGACGATCCGGGCGACACCGTCCTCGTCTCCACCCTGCTCGGCAAGCTGGTCGACGCGGGGGTGGCACTGGCCGCGACCTCGAACACCCTGCCGGGCAAGCTCGGCGAGGGCCGGTTCGCCGCCGCCGACTTCCTCCGCGAGATCCAGGGCCTGTCGGCGCGCTTCCGCCCGCTGCGCATCGACGGTGAGGACTACCGGCACCGCGGACTGCCCGCGGCTCCCGCTCCTTACTCCGAGGAACAGGTGACCCGGGCCGCGTACGCGACCGAGGGCGCCAGCCTGGACGACTTCCCCGGGCTGCTCGACCATCTCTCCCGGGTCCATCCGAGCCGGTACGGAGCGCTCACGGACGGGGTGCGGGCCGTCTGTCTCACGGATGTCGCGCCGGTGCCCGACCAGTCGACCGCGCTGCGGCTGGTCGTCCTCGCGGACCGGCTGTACGACCGGGAGGTGCCCGTGCTCGCCTCCGGGCTCCCCTTCGACCGTCTGTTCAGCGAAGAGATGCTGAACGGCGGCTACCGGAAGAAATACTTCCGGGCAATCTCGCGGCTGACGGCCCTGGCGCGGGACGCGAAGGGGCTGGTCCCCGAGTAGGTTCGGTGCCGTAACTCCCGCAACTCCGTTAACTCCGTAACTCCGTAGCAGCGCAACGCCGTAGGCACCGTAGGGCCGCTACAGCTCGAAGCCGTAACACCCCGACGCGGTAACACCCGCGTCATCGCATCTGCTGTACTCACACCCGTATCACCAAGAACCAAGCAGAAGGGTTCCACCATGGCCACCACGCGCCAGGCGCACACGGTCTGGGAGGGCAACCTCCTCCAGGGCACGGGCACCGTCACCTTCGACTCCTCCGGCATCGCCGACCAGGCGGTCTCCTGGCCCTCCCGCGCGGAGGCGGCGAACGGCAAGACCAGCCCGGAGGAGCTGATCGCCGCGGCCCACTCCAGTTGCTTCTCGATGGCGCTCTCCAACGGTCTCGCGAAGGGCGGCACGCCGCCGACCAGGCTGACCACCCAGGCCGACGTCACCTTCCAGCCCGGCACCGGCATCACCGGTATCCACCTCACCGTTCAGGGCGAGGTCCCGGGCATGGACGCGGCGGACTTCGAGAAGGCGGCCGAGGACGCCAAGGCGAACTGCCCGGTCAGCCAGGCGCTCACCGGCACGACCATCACGCTCAGCGCGTCGCTGGTCTGACGCGACACCTGAGGCCAGACCCTGTCCTGGGGCGTGTTGCGAAAGTCCGGCCCGGCCCGCGATGTCCTTCGGGCGGACGGCGCCACTTTCGCGGCACGCCCCAGGTCCTGTCCGGCCCCTGGCAGGAGTAGTCAGCGGTCGCGGAACGCGCCGATCCGACGCACCCTCTAAGGAGCCGACTCAAGGGGTGCGCAGTGGCCAAGAAAGACAGAAAAGCCGGAAAGCGGAACCAGCCACCACCGGCGCTCCGTGAACTGCTCCGCATCCCGGAGGACGAGCCCGTCGACCTCTCCTCGTACGACTCCCGGGCCACCCCGGGCGGCCCGCCGGACAAGGCGGCCGCGCTCGCCGCCGTCCCTCCGCTGGCGCAGCGCCTGGCCGGTCTCCAGGAGCGGCTGTACGCGGCCAGCACGGCGGGCGACCGGCGCCGGGTGCTGCTGATCCTCCAGGGCATGGACACCAGCGGCAAGGGCGGCACGATCAAGCATGTGATCGGTCATTTCAACCCGGCGGGCTGCCGGATCAGGGCCTTCAAGACCCCGACCGCGGAGGAGCGGAGCCACCCCTTCCTGTGGCGCGTCAGACAAGCGCTCCCCGAGCCGGGCGAGGTCGGGATCTTCGACCGTTCGCAGTACGAGGACATCTTGATCGCCCGCGTACGGGAACTGGTCCCCCGCCGCGATCTGAGCCGTCGCTACGGCCAGATCAACCGCTTCGAACAGGGCCTCGCCGACAACGGCGTGACGATCGTGAAGGTCTACCTCCACCTCGGCCACGACGAGCAGCGCGACCGTCTTCTGGCCCGGCTCGACAACCCGGACAAACACTGGAAGTTCAGCCCGTCCGACATCGAGGACCGCGAGCTGTGGCCCGCCTACCAGGAGGCCTACGAGCTGGCCCTGCACCGCTGCTCGACGGCGGCCGCCCCCTGGTACCTCGTCCCGGCAGACCGCAAGTGGTACCGCAACTGGGCGATCAGCACACTGCTGCTCGAACATCTGGAAGCGCTGGATCCGGCCTATCCGGAGGCCGACTTCGACGTCGAGGAGAGCCGCCGGGAGCTGCTGGCGGCGGACTGATCCCGGGCGTGACCGTGATCCCGGACGTGACCGTACGGGGCGACTTCGGCGCGGGCGAGTGCCGTGCGACTGTTCCGGGCGGATCATCATATATTTTCCGTGAGTGACCACATATGTACGCATTCTCGCCACCGTCGCCGTTCTGGGCGCCGCGCTCGCCGGCTGCGCCGACGGCGCCGGCAAGGCCGTGACCTCCGGCTCCGCCGGCGCGCGCGCCGCCGCGACGTCCAGTGCCGCGGCGGTGAAGGGGCCGCCGACCCTGGCCCCCGGCCCCGGCGGGCTGACCCCCGTCTTCAAGCGCGGGAACCCGGCCGCGGGCAAGACCGTGGCACTCACCTTCGACGCCGATATGACGGCCGATCAGGGAACCCGCGCGGCGCGCGGCGAGCGGTTCGACAACCCTTCGCTGATCGCCCTGCTGCGCCGGCTGGAGGTGCCCTCGACGGTCTTCATGACGGGCCGCTGGGCCGAGGAGTACCCGACGCAGGCGAAGGCGATCGGCGAGGACCCGCTCTTCGAGATCGCCAACCACTCCTACAGCCACTACGCCTTCACGGCCGACTGCTACGGGCTGCCGCCGGTCGGCGAGACGAAGATGAACGACGACGTGCAGCGGGCGTTCACCGCGTTCCGCGACGCCGGGGCGCGCAATGTGGTGCCGTACTTCCGCTTCCCGGGCGGCTGCTACGACGACGCGGCGCTCCGGGCGCTGGCGCCCTCCAAGGTGACCGCGGTCCAGTGGGATGTCGTCAGCGGCGACGCCTTCGCCACGGACGCGGAGGCGGTCGCGCAGCAGGTGCTGGAGGGTGTGAAGCCCGGGTCGCTGGTGGTGATGCACTGCACGCGCAGCGCGGCGCCGGTGACGGAGGACGCCGTGGAGCAGATCGTCCCCGAGCTACGGAAGCAGGGCTACCGGTTCGTCAAGGTCTCCGAGCTGATGAGCCACTGACCGGGCGCGATCCGGGGGCGGCGGAAAGGCGGGACGACGGGAGGGCTGGCGGAAAGGCGGGACGAAGGGAGGCCGGGAAGGCGGTCAGCCCGAGCACGCCGTCCGCTGGGCTTCCTGCCACTCACAGACGGGACAGAGCGTCGCGCCCTTGACCGTTTCCGGGTACTCGGTGGGCTTCGCGCACAGCACGCAGTCGGCGTACGCGACCTCTACCGCCGTCTCCCGGGCTTCCGCCATGTCCGCGACGTCCGCCACGTCTGCCACCGCTTCTTCCGCCATACCCACGAGCGTACTCAGCTCCGCCGCGTCGCGACCGCACAGGCCACCGCGCCCGCCGCCGCGGCCATCAGCGCGGCGGCGGCCAAGGGCAGCCCCGGCACCTGCACGACGCCCGTCCGCGAGCCCGTCACCAGCCCGGTGATCGCGTATTTCGCCGGTGATCCATTGCCGACCAGGGCCGGCAGGACGACCAGCAGCGTGGCGATCAGCGGCCAGCCCCGGCCGCGCAGCAGCGGTCTCCCGCACGGCGCCCCCACGGCCGCCCCGAGCAGCAGACAGACCGCTGCGGCGACCAGCCCGGCGACACGAGCGGCGAGCAGGGACCCCTCGACCGTGTGGTCCGTGTTCCTCGGCTCGCTGATCACCGTGACGGCCAGCGTGCCCGCCGTCCCGAGCACCCCCGCGAAGACCACGGCGGCCAGCAGCGCGGCGAGATGGGCCCGGGATGTGCCCTTCGCGGCGGCGACGGTACGGGCGGCCGGCGGTTCCTGGGTGACGCAGATCTGGTCGAGCACCAGCAGTTCGGGACCGGCGAGCAGCGCCTGCGCGACCGCGACCTTCTGGCTGGTCCCTTTGGACAGTTCGGACATGGGCGTACGGGAGTGGCCGGCCGCCCCGAACCGCTCCAGCCATTCGGCGGCGCGGGCCTCGGCGACCGTGCGCCGCAGCACGTGGATCCGGCCCAGATGCACCAGATAGCCGCCGGCCGTGAAGGGCAGCGAGACCGGGAAGCGCTCGGGAACACTGGCGGTCCGGGGGCGGCCGGTGAGCCGGCCCTCGGTCGGTCTGTCGATGCCGGCGAGCAGCCGCAGCAGGGTCGACTTCCCGCTGCCGTTGGCGCCTTCGACACGGACCAGGGTGCGCGCTGCCAGATCGAGATCGACCCCACGCACCACCCAGGGTCCGCGGAAGCCGTAACGGCGGCCCACGCCCCGGAGATTCATCATCGTGGAGGGGCCTGTCCCGGTCAGTGCGCGGCGGCCTTCTGCGGGGTGGCCTCGCTCGGCCGGACGATGACGAAGCCCTCGCCCTGGAGCATCAGCTGGACGGCCTCGCCCGAGCCGCCGCGGATCATCGAGCCGACGGACTGCGAGCGGTGCAGCGAGGTGGAGAGGTGCGCGCTCCATCCGACGACCGCGTCGGTGTCGACGTACACCGGGGCCTGGCCCGTGACGGGGATCACGATGGGGTTGCCCTCGCATATGACGCCGAGCTTCCCGTAGCCGGTGAAGAGGCTGTTGAAGAGCCCGCCACCGGTCATCCCCGCGCCCTTCACGGTCTTGATCTCGTAGGAGAGGGTCGGGTCGAAACAGAGCACGTTGCGGCCGTTGATGGTGAGCGCGTCGCCCTGCTCGATATCGACGATGAAGCAGTTGGCGGCCTCCTGCGCGAACCATGCCTCGCCCTGGCCCCTGACGGTCATCAGCGGCAGGCCCTCGCCCGTGACGGCCCGCTTGAGCATGCCGCCGATGCCCTGGCCCTTGCGTTCGAACTGGAGACTGCCTCGGAAGGCGATCATGGATCCCTGCCGCGCGTACATCTCGCCATTGACGGCGTACTTGATCGATTTGGCGTTCTGCAGTGTCATCCCGGGGGCGGTGGCCGGCTGCGCCAGGTATTCGGCGGAGAACAGATCACTCTTCATGCCGTGCATACTCGCCCGGACGCACCCATTCCGCCAAGAAGGGTTTGCCCGGGAAAGCGGGACCGGCGCTGCTGGCAGACTGGACCCGTGAGCAGTGACATAAGCGACCGCGTAGCCGACCGGACCTCGCGCGACGAGGCTCCCCAGTTCGTACTGCCACTGGTGGTCCGGATCGAGAAGGCCGCGCCGCCCGCCCGCACCGACGCCCTGGAGACGGCCGCCCGCGCGGTGCTCGTCATCCTCTCCGACGAGCGGTCGGCAGGAGAGGGCGAGTGGGCGAGGGCCATGCGGGACTGGCAGGACGCCCGCATCCGCAAGGTGGTACGGAGGGCGCGCGGCGCGGAGTGGCGCCGCGCCTCCGCGCTCCCCGGGATCACGGTCCTGGGCGCGGGACCCACGACGGAGACGGCGTCCGCCGCCGAGGTACGGGTCTTCCCGCCCATCCCGCTCGACGGCTGGCCCAAGGAACTGGCCAAGCTCCAGGTCTCCGGCACCGAGCTGGACGACACCGAGGCACCGCCCGCACCGGACCCGGCCCTGCCCGTTCTCTGGCTCAACCCCGATCTGGACATGTCGGCGGGCAAGGCCATGGCCCAGGCCGGGCACGGCGCCCAACTCGCCTGGTGGGAGCTGTCGGACACGGAGCGCAAGGCATGGCGCGAGGCCGGCTTCCCGCTCGCCGTACGTACGCCCGACGCCGCGCGCTGGCGCGAACTCACCGCCAGTGGGCTGCCGGTGGTCCATGACGCCGGATTCACCGAGATCGCCCCCGGGAAAACCGTCGTAGCCGAGGGGGGTAGTCGCTTCTGCCCCCTCCAGCGCGGACTCGGGTGACCGAAAGGCCGGGAAGCCGGACGCGAATGCCTGTCAGGATCGGTGCATGCACACCTCTCTTGAGCCCGCCGTCGGACGAGCGGGCGAACTCGCTACGAGACTTTTCACCACGGCCGAGATTGAGCTCCAGATATTGCAGGCGGGGCTCAGCCGCTTCCAACCGGCACCGCAGGCCGGAAAACAGCGGTACGCGAAGACATCGTTGGTGGCGAGCACCCTGCACACTGCCCAGAAGGCGGTGGCCAGCGGCGACAGCGAGGCCGAGGAGGGGCTCAGGCAGTTCCTGCGCCTGGTGGCCGTGCGCGCCATGGACCAGGATTTCACGTGGTTGCGGGAGGCCGTGCGCGCGGCGGGCTTCGATCTCGTCGCCGATCCAGGTCCGGTGCGTCTGCTCCCCCTTGAGGACCCGAGGGCGCCTCTCAGCGAGGCGGCGACCGCTCTCGAAGCCGACTTCGATCGACTCGGTTGGGTCACGGCCAAGGCGCTGTACCAGCAGGCGCTGCGGAACCTCGTGGACCAGCGCTATGAGACGGCCAACGGGGGCATGCGCTCCATGTTCGAGGAAGTGATCGCCCAAGTCGCCGTGCGGCACGGGTTCGTTCGTCCCCAGCAGGGAGCCGCAGGTCCGGCACTCAACTACCTCATCGAGCGGCAAGAGCTGCTGCCCATGGATGATGGCGGCGGCTACGTTCGCGGCTTGTGGAAGATCGTTCAGACGAACGGCCCCCATCCCGGAACGTCCACCGCGGGCGAGGCGCGCTTCCGGGTCCAAGCCATGACAGCGAGTGCCCGCTATCTCATCGACCGCTTCGCGCCCGCTGCTCCGTAGGAAGAGCGGGGCGGCGGCTCGGGCGTAGGTGGCCGCCTCGTGGACGTCCAGCCCGGGTTACCCGCGGTGAGACGGGAGGCCGCGGTCGTTGCCGTCGACGTCCTTCGCCGGACTGGTCCGCCCCGGCGTCGGGCGCCCGTGCTGTCAGCCGGACACGATGTGGAGGAGTGCCGTACCGTCCTCGCCCGTCGCCGCCTGGATCACCACGACATGGGCCTGGGGACGCGGCCGGGCGGCGTCCCCCAGACGACCGCAGGAGTTGCCGCTACCGTTGCCGCGCAGGACCGTGATGCACCCTTGTCCCGGGCCGGTCGCCCCGCCCTTGGACTGGCCGTTGTCCGACTTCACCGTGTATGCGACCTTGTTCGGGCCGACCTCGGTCACGGACAGGGTCGCCGGACCGGCCGGGCCCTTGAAAGGGAACGTCACCGGCTCGGTCACCGCGATCTCGCAGTTGCCGTCCGCACAGGCGCCGACGTCATGCCCGTCCGCCGCCGACACGGACGGCTTCACCGACGGCTGCGCGGAAGAGGGCTGCGCGGAGGAGGGCTGCACGGAAGGGGACTTCGAGGTCCGCCCATGGGGTGAGGGCACCCCGTCGGTTTGGTCCGAACCGCCGCAGCCGGCCACCGTCAGGGTGGCCAGCGCGGCGAGTACGACGCCCGTCCCCCACCGATACGCACGTCCTGCTCGCAGCCGGCGTGCCGATGCCGTCGTGGCCATGGTGTCCCCTCGTTCTCCCGCGCCTCCAAGGGCGCGGTGTTCGGCAGCCAGTCTTCCCCCTTGTCACCGTCGTCACGCGCTACGTGCGTCCTCATGCGGGTGTGAGCCGGGGACCTCGTCGTGAGAGTATCGACGCATGTTTACGTTCTTCCGTCTCGGCTAGCACTCCGCTAGCCAGTTCGCGGCTGTGCCCGTGGCTAGCGCTGCGGGAGTCGGCCAGTTGGCCGCTCCCGACCGCTACCGGGAGAAACAAACATGCCCTCTGCGCGCCCCGGCGCGGCAGAGTCGATCACTCACGCGCTCACCACCGGTGCCCGGCCGCGCGTGCTGGTACGCACCGTTACCGGCCTGGAGCACCTGGCCGCTGCCCCACTGGCAGCGGCCGGTCACCACGTGATCGACATGTCCAAACGCCAGCTCATCGTCGAACCCACCTCGGCGAGCATCGTCACCGACCCGCCGCGGCTGGCCGACGATCTCTTCCTCATCGGTGCCACGCTCGCCGATCCCGGCCGAACCAAGGCCGACCTGACAGCACTGGCCCGAGCAGCCCGCCACCGGCTCACCGTCCCTCTGCGTCATCACCCCGGCGAGGGGTTCGCGGTGAGCGCGTCGTTCCTCGGCAGGCGCACCTACAGCCGGTTCGACATCGAAGACGTCATCGGCACCGTCATCGCCGAGCGCACCGGCGCGACCTACCATTCCCGCCGCGGCGCCCCACCACCACAGCCAAGGCTCGATTGGCGCGTCGTCCTCGACGGCACGACGGCGCACATCGCGCTGCGGCCCTTCGACGCGCCGCTGCACCGCCGCGACTGGCGACACAGCACCGTGACGGGGAGCCTGCACCCGCCGGTGGCCGCCGCGATCGCGCGACTGGCTCGCGTCGAACCCGGGCATCGGGTGCTCGACCCCTTCTGTGGGTCCGGGACGATCCTGCTCGAAACCGCGCAGATCGAGCCCGATGCCGTCTACACAGGTATCGACCGCGACCCCGGCGCGATCGCCGCGGCCCGAACGAACACGCCCGGAGGCGCACTCGTCGAGTGGCGTGTCGACGACGGCGCACATCTCGATCTGCTGCGCACCCCGGTGGACCGGATCGTCACCAACCCGCCATGGGGGGTGCGGCTCGACATCGGCGACATCGCGGTCCACCTGGACCGGTGGCGACGGGTGTTGCGTCGGGACGGGCTGGCGGTGGCGATCGTGAACCACCGTCAGGCGAACGCCCTGATCGAGGACCCGTGGTGGAGAACCATCGATGTCCGCGAGGTGAGTGTCGCCGGCCGGCACCCTCGTATCGTGGTGGCCCAGCCGGTCACCCGGCGTCACAACCCGTAGACCCCACGGCAGTCGGCAGCGGAGCGGATGCGGAGGACGCCGCCTGGGCGTCCTCCGCGACCGTGTCACTTGGTGAGGTGCCCGAAGAGCAGGCTGCCCGCGGCGTCGAGGTCCGGGGAGTAGAAGAACTCCCGGACCGCGCGGATGAACTCGTGGCGGCTGATGACTCCGTCGCCGTCGGTGTCCAGCCGCATGAACGTGTCCATGGCGTCCGGGTCGCTGACGCCCCACACGTCCAGGTACTTCTGGAACTCCGCCTTGTTGATGGTGTTGTCACCGTCGACGTCCATGACGTCGAAGACGGCGTGCGGGACGCCCTCGACCATGTTGAAGCGGCTCGTGTCGACGCTCGTCGCTCGGTTCGCGTGGTGGTACTGCTCCTTGTTCAGCCGGTCGTTGCCGTCCGCGTGGCGCAGCAACTCCATCCAGTACATCTGGTACGCGGCCGTCAGCGCGTGCGCCCGGCGGTCCTTCCTGTCGATCTTGTAGGCGCTGAGGTAGCGGTCGATGAGCCGCTGGTAGTCGGTCCAGTCCACGTAACCGTCGGTGTCGGTGTCGGTGGCATCGAACATCTGCTCAAGCTTTGCGGTGATCGGATCGATGGTGGCGGTAGCCATAGCCGTCCCCTCCGGGGAGTTACGGTTGGTTCACTGCGGCAGGCCGAGCGTAGCCATGAGATCACCATTAAATGCGATAAATGGTGCGCGGCGCCGACATGATCACTCGATGCAATGAACTGCCCCGGCCGAAGTGTTTCAGGGCGGATCGGGCGCGGATGGGACCGCCCGCCAAGGCTGCGTTGTGTATGGGGCGTCGGTCAGATGAACGCGATCCACTCGGGCGACCGTACGCGACCTCACCGTCACTGGCTCGCGGTCACACGTCCCAGGTGACCGGGAGGCTCTTCACCCCGTAGATGTCCGCGGTCTCCGCACGCAGGTCGACTTCTTCGGCCGGTACGGCCAGGCGCAGCGTGGGGAAGCGGTTGACCAGCGCGGGGAACGCGACCCGCATCTCGACGCGGGCCAGCTGCTGGCCCAGGCACTGGTGGATGCCGTGGCCGAAGGCCACGTGCCCGCCGTGCTGCCTCCGGAGGTCGAGCACGTGAGGATCGGCGAAGCGCTCGGGGTCGCGGTTGGCCATGTTGTACGACAGGACGACCGTCGTACCTGCCTCGATGGTCTGGCCGCCCAACTCGACGTCCACCAGCGCCGTCCTCATGAACGACTTGGCGACGCTCAGATACCGCAGCAGCTCCTCCACAGCCTGGTCGGCGAGCGCGGGATCGGCGCGCAGCGCGGCCAGTTGCGCCGGGTTCTGCAGCAGCGCGAAGGTGCCCAGGGCCAGCGTGTTCGCGGTGGTGTCGAACCCGGCCGAGAGCAGGATCAGGGCGACCCCCTGCAGTTCCTCGGCGGTCAGATCGCTGTCGGTGAGGTCGCTGAGTACGTCGTCGGTGGGGTTCGCGCGCTTGGCGGCCACCAGCTGTGCGAGGTATTCCTGGGTCGCGGTGTAGGCCGCCATCAGCTCCTCTTCGTCTGTCTCCCCGTTCAGGAACGTCTCGATCTGTGCCTGGAAGGAGCCCCGCTCCTCGTACGGAACCCCCAGCAGCTCGCAGATGATGATGGCGGGGATGGGTTTGGCGAACGCGGTCACCAGGTCCGCCGACGGCCCGGCCTGATCCATGGCGTCCAGACAATCGGCGGTGACCTGCTCGACGCGCTCGGTGAGCAGCCGCATCCGCCGTGCGGTGAACCTGCCCACCAGCGGCTTGCGGTAGCGCCCGTGCTGCGGCTCGTCCATGAGCAGGAACTCGCCGGGTGGCGCCGGAGGCAGCTCGAAGTCGACCACGTTCATCAGCTCCTTGCGCGAGCTGAACCGCGAGTCGGCCAGGACCGACCTGACCAGGTCGTATCCGGTGATCAGCCAGCCGGGCTTTCCGCCGAGGTGGGTGAAGCGGCTGATGGGGCCGTGCCGGCGGGCGTCGATCAGCCCTGCCGGCGGGTCGAAGGGGCAGCCGGGCCGACGGGCCGTCGGCAGCGTCGTGACGGTGTGCGGGGACTCACCCATGACTCTTCCTCATCTCGCGATAGTACGCGTTTGAATATGCTCGAAAGCTACGTTGCACGCATGCCGGCGTCAATCGGCGAGAATGCGTTTTCCCAGGTAGACGGCGGTAAATTGATGCAATGACGCTGTGCTCGAATGCAATGTCGCGTTGCAATGAATGGCGTCGAAGGCAATACTGACGACATGCCAGGAGGACGCTTGACCCAGCAGGACCGCCAGCGCGTCGCGGCCGGACTCGCCGACGGGCTCTCCTACGCCGAGATCGCCAGGCGGCTGGAGAGGCCGACCTCGACGATCAGCCGGGAGATCGCACGCAACGGCGGCCCCGCCAACTACCGGCCCCAGCAGGCGCACCAGGCGACGTCCCGGCGGGCGCGGCGCGGCACACCGGCACCCCCCCGCGAGGCCACACCGCCCGTCGACGCGATGGCGGAGGAGGTCATCGAGATGGCGGTCAGGACGGGGCTGCCGAGAATGACAGCGCGCGTGCGTGTCGACCTGTTGCTGTCCGAGGACGGCCGGCGCACCGCGGCCGAGCTGACCCGCAGGCTGCAGGTCAGCCCGGCCTCCGTCTCCGTGGCCGTGAACTACCTGGTCCAGAACGGGTATGTCCGCCGCGAGCGCGATCCGCAGCGGCGCCGCGACGTCTATGTGCTCGACGACGAGGCCTTGTACCGCTCGATCGTGATCGGCTCGCAGCCGACGCTGGAGATGGCGAAGGCCGCGACGGCGGAGGCGGAGGCCTTCGGGCCCGAAAGCCCCGTGGGGCAACGGCTGGCCAAGGCGGGCATGTTCCTGGAGCGGGTCATCCAGGACACGATCGAGTCGGCCGACCGCTGGCGCGCCCTCCTGGCGTGATGGGTCTCGTGGCCCTTCTCCTGGAGCGCCTTCGTCGCGCCGGCGCTCGGCGCTACTGAGCCGCTGTCCCCGCGCCCCCGGTGGTCGGCGGTCGCGGCGGCGACGATGGCGGCGACGATGCTCCCGCCGGGCTCCTGCGCCGTGGCCGCTGATCATCCGGCGCCGCGGAGCTGAACACTCCGGCCGGGCCGTACGTATCTCCCGGTACCGCGAAGCGGGTTGAACAGCCGATCGGTCGGCGGTTGGTTCAAGGGTGTCGGCATTCGGTTCGGGAGGCAGCACATTGTTGCGACGCATCAACGGTACGGCGCTCATCATCGCGGCGCTGGTCGTCACGGTCGGGGCCCTGGCCTTCCCCGTCTGGTCGTATGCCGACCGCTCCGGCACCGGTCAGGCGAACCTCAACGCGTCCAGTGTGGCCACCCAGTGGGGCCCGCTCTCCGCGACCGATCGCGACCTCCTGGTGAAGGTGCGGCTCGCGGGACTCTGGGAGCTGCCGGCCGGACAGCAGGCCATCGAACGCGCCCCCAGCCAGGCGATCAAGGAGTGCGGTGACCATCTGGTCGTCGGCCACACCGATCTCGACAAGCGCGCCCGCGATGTGGCCGCGAAGCTCGGGGTCGAGCTGCCGAACCAGCCGAACGAGCAGCAGCAGGGCTGGCTCAGGGAGTTGTCGGCGGCCACCGGCCAGGAGTACGAGCGCAAGTTCGCCAATCTGCTGCGCAATGCCCACGGCAAGGTCTTCTCGCTGATCGCGCAGGTCCGGCACACCACCAGAAACACGCTGATACGGCAGCTGGCGAGTGACGCCAACCAGACAGTCCTGGACCACATCACCATGCTGGAGGCCACCGGCATGGTCGACTTCGACGCTCTCGCCAACGAGGCGGCGGGCACCCTGACGGCCAGCCCGACCGGACCGCCGCCCCCGAACGGGAATCTGCCGCCCGCGCCGGACGCCGTGGCGCCCACTGGCAACGACACCTTCACCTCCCGGCCCTCCACCCAGCCGGGCGCTCCGACGGCGATCAACACCGACCGGCCCGCGCCGGGGATCGACCCGTAGAGACCCGCCCCATGGGGGCCCGCCCCATGGGGGCCCGACCCATGGGGGCCCGACCCATGGGGGCCCGACCCATGGGGGCCCGACCCATGGGGGCCCGACCCATGGGGGCGCGTGGGTGGCGTTCCGTTCCCTACCCGGGAAACCCGGCGCCGCCGTGGAACCTCAAATCATCCTCTGAACGTCCCCCTCTGCGGATTCACGGGCGCGCCGCGGGGTCATTACCTCTGCACCGCGCCCGTCGCGGACGGGGGAAGACCTCGGGCACCGAGGAGGGGGAGCCGTGAACGACACACCACAGCTGGGGATCGGCATAGGCTGGCGCCCGGAGATCGCGGACACGGTCGAGGCGCTGTCCGGTGTCGACTGGGTCGAGGCCGTCGCGGAGAATCTCTGCCCCGGCCATCTGCCCGACTCGCTGGTACGCCTGCGGGAACGCGGCGTCACCGTCGTACCGCACGGGGTCTCGCTCGGCCTCGGCGGAGCGGACCGTCCGGACGCGCGGCGGCTCGCGGATCTCGCGGAGCGCGCCGAGGCCCTCGGCTCCCCTCTGGTCACCGAACACATCGCGTTCGTACGGGCCGGCGGGGCGCTCACCGCGTCCCCGGTCCTGGAAGCCGGTCATCTGCTGCCGGTCCCGCGCACCCGGGACGCCCTGCGTGTGCTGTGCGAGAACATACGCGTCGCCCAGGACTCGCTGCCCGTGCCGCTCGCCGTGGAGAACATCGCCGCGCTGATCTGCTGGCCCGACGAGGAGATGAGCGAGGGGCAGTTCCTCGCGGAGCTGGTCGAGCGCACAGGCGTGCGGCTGCTGATCGACGTCGCCAATCTGCACACCAACCAGGTGAACCGGGGCGAGGACCCCGCGAAGGCCCTGGACGAACTGCCGGTCGAGGCCATCGCGTACGTCCATGTCGCGGGCGGGATCGAGCGCGACGGCGTCTGGCACGACACACACGCGCACCCGGTCACCGCGCCGGTACTGGACGTACTGGCCGAGCTGCGCGCCCGGGTCGCCCCGCCGGGCGTCCTGCTGGAACGGGACGACGACTTCCCGCCCGCGGCGGAGCTGGCCGGTGAACTCACCACGATCCGGGAGACCATCACGGCCGCGGCGGCCATCGCCTCGCCGCGCCCGGCAACGCGCCCGGCAACGCGTGCGGGGGCGGGCGCCGGGACGCAGGCGAGAGAAGGCGTTACGGAGGAGGAGCGGGAGGCGAGCGACACCGACGCCGCCCGCGGCCGGCTCGCGCTCAGTGAGGCCGCCCTGCTCTCCTCGCTGGTCGCCGGTACGCCCGTACCCGAGGGGTTCGATCCGCGGCGGCTGCGCGTCCAGAGCCGCGCCCTCGCCGCCAAACGCGCCGGGGTCGTCGCCAAGATCGCCCCCGAACTGCCGGAGATCCTCGGCAAGGGCTTCCGCCCGGCGTTCCTCGCGTACGCCGCGCACACGCCCATGCGCGCCGGATACCGCCGCGACGCGCTCGACTTTGCCGAGAAGCTGCTGGTCGAGGGGCGCCCCGAGGACTCCGCCGCCCGGCGGCGGCTGACCCTCTGGTGGCGCGAGCGGGCCTCCGCGCGGCCACCGCGCCGGGCGACCCGTCTCCTCCGCGTGGCCCGCGCCGCACTGGCCGGGAGGTGAGGCGCGGTGACGACGTTCCTCCTCACCGCGGTCCATCTCGCGGTCGCCGTCTCCTCGGTCCTGCTGATCGCCGGGGTGATCCGCTCGCGCGGCGGGGTGACGGGCGCACCCGCCGTCCATGACGTGTGGGAGGCCGCGTTCCTCGGCGGCGGTCCGGGCAGGGTCGTGGACGCCGCGCTCGCCGGGATGCGGGCGGACGGCCGACTGGCCATCGGCGGCCCCGGCATCGTCGCCGTGCTCCAGCCTGTCGCCCGTCACCCGGTGGAGCAGGCCGTGCTCCAGGAACACGCGATGGCGCCCAGCGGCGCCCTGCACGCGCTGCGCCTCGCGGTGATGCGCGCCCCGGCCGTACAGCTGGTGGGCGACGCACTCGCGGCGCGCGGGCTGGTGGTGCCCCGCGCGCGGACGCGCCCGTGGCGGACCTGGGGCGTCACCCAGGGGGCGCTCTGCTTCGCCGCCCTGCCTGTGTCGTTCATCGCGGGCGCGCTGGTGACCTTCGGTTCCCTGGAGTTCGGTCCCAGCGGGATGTGGGCGTTCTCGCTGCTGCCGGTCCTGTTCGGGGGCATGATCACGGGGTTCGTCTGCGCGGCCTTCGCCGGGCGGCGGATCACCGGAGCGGGACGGCGGGCGCTGCGCGACTTCGTCGCGGGGCTCACTTACTCGGCGGCGGACCAGGTCGCAGCGCACGGGGTGACGGGGGTGCCGGACCCGGAGTTGCGGGGGCAGTTGCGCACCGCCGCGCGGATGCGCCCGGGGCATGACTTCGCACCGGCCGAGCATCTGTCCGCGGCCGTGGTGGCCTGGTGCTACGGCGCCGAGCCCGGCTCGGGGACGGGATGCGGCGGTTCGGGGTCGGGCTGTGGCGCGAGCTCCTGCGGAGGCGGCGGTTCCGACGGGGGCGGAGGAGGCGGCAGCAGTTGTGGTGGGGGCGGGGGCTGCGGGGGTGGCGGCGGGGGCACGTAAGAGGGTTCCTGAGTTCCGCGCGGCACATCCCGTACCGTACGGCCACTCCGCAGACCCTTCGGAGTGGCCGTACGACGCATCGGGGTCATCGCGACCGACACCGCGCGCGGATACTTGTCCGGCTCCGCCGCGCTGCTGACTCTCTGTTCTGCGGATCATCCTCCGATCCGCACGCACGGAAGGGAACGCGATGAGAGCAGTAGCGAAATACGGGGCTCTGGCCACCCTCGGCTCCGTGGTCCTGTCGGCCCTCGTCGCCGCCCCCGCGGACGGCGCCGACGCCACCGGCGCTCACGCCACCACCGGCGCGGCCCGTGGTGTCGTCCGCGCCGCCCAGCGCGCCGCCACCACCGGTATCACGTTCGGCGCCTGTCCCGAGGCCGAGCGGCTGCCCGACCCCATCGTCTGCGGCACGGTCGAGGTCCCGCTCGACTACGCCGAGCCCGACGGCCGGACGATCAGCCTCACCGTCAGCCGTGTGCCCGCGAGCGGGAGTCCGGAGCGGCGGCAGGGCGCGCTCGTCTTCAACCCCGGCGGCCCCGGCGCCTCCGGCATGTACTTCCCGATGGCCGCCGAGGTGCCCCACTGGAAGCGGATCGCCGAGGCGTACGACCTCATCGGCTACGCGCCTCGCGGAGTGGGCCGCTCCGCCCCGCTCTCCTGCGAGGATCCGGCGGACTTCGTCAAGGCCCCGACGCAGTCCCCGGTCCACCCCTCCGAGTCGTACAAGCGGGAGCGGATCGCCGAGGCCAAGGCGCACGCGCAGGGCTGCGCACGCGCCGCCGGCCCCGCGCTCCGCCACTACAACTCGCTGAACAACGCGCGCGATCTGGATGTGCTGCGCGCGGCGCTCGGCGAGCAGAAGCTGACCTTCATGGGCGCCTCGTACGGGACCTACTTCGGCGCGCTCTACGCGACCCTCTTCCCCTCGCACGTGGGCCGGATGGTCTTCGACTCCGCCGTGAACCCGGCCCCCGAGCAGGTCTGGTACCGCAACAACCTCGACCAGTCGGTCGCGTTCGAGCGGCGCTGGGAGGACTTTCGTACCTGGGTGGCCAAACATGACGCGACGTACCACCTGGGCACCAACGCCGAGGAGGTGCGGCAGAGTTACGAGAAAGTACGCGCCGGGGTCGCGCACAAGCCGGCCGGCGGGAAGGTCGGGCCGGGACAGCTCCAGGCGGCGATGCTCGGGGCGGGCTACTACGACGACTACTGGCCGACGCGCGCCTCGGCCCTCTCCGAGTATCTGAAGGGCAATCCGCGGCCGCTGATCGCACAGGCCGCGCCCCGTCCGGCCGGCGCCGCGGAGAGCGAGAACGCCAACGCGGTCTATTCCGCGGTCGAGTGCAATGACGCGCCCTGGCCCACGGACTTCGCGGTGTGGGACCGCGACAACACCGCGCTGGCACAGCGCGCGCCGTTCGAGACCTGGGACAACGCCTGGATGAATCTGCCGTGCGCCTACTGGTCGGCGCCCCGGCAGCGGCCGGCCGACGTCCGCGCTCGGCCCGGCCAGTTGCCCCCGACGCTCATCCTGGCAGCGGAGCGGGACGCGGCGACGCCGTACGAGGGTGCGGTGGAGTTGCACAAGCGGCTGGCCGGTTCGGCCCTGGTGACCGAACGGGACGCCGGTACGCACGGGGTGGCGGGCGGTGGCAACGCCTGCGTCACCGCGATTGTCGAGGACTACCTGCTGCGTGGAAGAGCGCCGGCGCGAAGCGCTGAGTGCGCGCCCCACGCGGAGCCGGACCCGACGTCGCCGAGACCGACCGACAGGCTTGTCGACCCGCACGGGAGGCACAGTCCGGGTGCTCGATTCTGAGCGCGCGGAAGCGCCACGGGCGCACGGGGCCGTCATTCCTTTTCCTGGCATACATCGCGTGAAAGGAACAATCCCGCCGGTACCGCGACCAGTTACCAGGTGACGTGGCGCCCCGCGCGCCGGCCCAGGACGTTCAGGCGCTCAGGTCTGGCATTGCTTCGTGGACGCGGAGGACCAGCCGCTCCAGGCAGCGCCGTCGGCCCGAGCATGTACGCGGATCTCGACCTTCACGGGGGCGCATACTCGGGTCGTGCTTCCCACTTCGACCGGGCCAATGGTCTCGCCCGCCCTGACATAGGCGCGACCGGTGCCCACCTTCTCCCAGGAACCGCCATCGGGGCGGGAAAACGCCTCGTAGGAGATATTCAGCGCCTTTGTCCCCGTGTTGCGCGCCTTGATGTGCGCCGTGATCTCCCGGGACGGGAAGGGGCCGGCGGTCCCCCGCTGGGCGCTGATGCAGCCATTGACGGCCACACGGCCGGTCGACACACCGCCGCCACAGGCGATCGCCGCGGCATGAGCGTTGGCCGGCATTGTCAGCATGGTGAGCGCGGCTGCGCCCAGAATCGTTCCGATACGCCTCAAACGCACTGTCCCGTTCCCTTCTTGAGCTTCTGTTCCCTGAAGAGACCATGGCTCGCCTTTGAGGCGTTACGAGCAGTCTCATCGAGTTTTTCACCCAAATAGGTGCAGGCGACCCGTAATAGGACGGTCACGTTCGCGCTCGACGACGGCACGCCGCTTGCCACCGACTCCACTGACCGGTTGTCAGCCGCCGTGTCGATCACGGTCGCCGACCGTACCGGGTGGCCGTTCCCCCGTCCGTCGGGTCACCACGCGGGCATCGGACGTCGGCCTGCCTGATGGATACGTGCTGAACAGAGGGCGGCACTCCCGTCTCGTGATCTCCTGGCCGACCGCGCCGACCGCGCCGACCGCGCCGACCGCCAAGTGGTCCGCCTCTTCAGCCAGGGTTCACCGCTTCCTCGTGTTGGCGCCTTCCACGCTTCTTGGTTGATCCCCTTAATCGGGTGCGCGCCTCGATCGAATTGGGCGTAAGGGAGGCGTTTGCCTCCGTGTCATCTCTTGAGCGAAGGTTCCAATGAAATTGATGGTCTTGAACCATCGGTGTACGAGACCACTGCTGGTCGGGCTTGTGGCGGCGAGCACGCTGGCGGTCGTACCTGCCGCCGCGTACGCGGACAGCGGTCAGCCCGCGCCGGTCACCGGCGGAATACCCTTGATCAACACGGCCGAGAAGATCGGTCCGGGGATCAACCTGCAGCACGTGAAGGCGCTCGACCAGAAGGGCTGGTACGACGCGCAGTACTTGACCGTGGACCTGTCCAACAGCGCGGTCGGCACGGACCTGCTGACCTCCGGACCGGTGGCATCCGGCGGGCCGCTCAGCGAGGCCGCCAACAAGGCCGGCGCCGTCGCGGGCATCAATGGCGAGTTCTTCGACATCGGCAACTCCAACGCGGCGCTCGGTGGCGAGCTCCAGGACGGGAAGCTCGTCAAGACCGCCGACATCAATGGCCGACAGCACGTCGGCGTCAGCAAAGATGGCATCGCCCAGCTTGTGGACCTCACGGTCAACTCGACCGCGAAGTTCGCGGGCGCGGACCACAAGGTCCTGTCGATCAACGCCGCGAACGGCGGCGGCATCCCGGCGGACGGCCTCGTCGCGTTCACGTCCGCCTGGGGCGACTACAGCCGCAACCGCGGCCTGACGGGCGTGGCCAACGACCAGATCGCCGAGGTCCTGGTCGAGAACGGCAAGGTCGTGTCGGTCACGCCGAACGGTCCCGCGGGCTCGGGGACGATCCCGGACGACGGCTTCGTGCTCGTCGGGCGCGGCGCCGCGGCGACCGCGATCCGCGCGCTGCAGCCCGGCGACCCGGCGGCGCTCAGCTACGCGCTCGCTGACAACGTTGCCAAGACGATGAAGTTCGCGCTCGGCCACGGCGGCACCGTCGTCTCCGGGGGCCAGGTCGTCAAGGGCCTCGACACCTCGATAGCCCCGCGTACCGCGCTCGGCTTCAAGGACAGCGGCAAGACGCTCGTGCTCGCCACCTGGGACGGCCCGGGCGGCACCGGCTCGGGCGGCGTCGGCATCGACAAGGAGGCGCGCGACCTCGCCGCGATGGGTGTGGAGACCGCGGTCAACCTCGACGGCGGCGGCTCGACCACGATGGTCGCCCGCGCGCTCGGCGAGGACGAGGCGACCGTCCGCAACGTCCCGTCCGACGGCCACGAGCGCGACGACCCGAACGGCGTCGGGGTGTTCGTCGCGAAGGGCGACGGCAAGCTGCATCAGCTCCTCATCAAGCCCGCGCCGGGTGCGGCGTCGGCCGACGGCGGGCTGAAGGTCTTCCCGGGGCTGCACCGTAAGCTCGTCACGGAGGGCGTCGACGACCATGAGACGCCGGTGGCGGTCGCCTCGAAGTCGGTGCACTGGAACGCGCCCGGAGGGCCCGTCAAGGACGGTACGCTCACGGCCTCGTCCAAGAAGGCGCACAGCACGATCACGGTCACGGCGCATGCGGGTCCCCGGAAGGCGCAGGAGAAGGTCGCCGTCCTCGGCCCGCTCAACAGCGTGGAGCTGTCGTCCCAGCTCCTGTCGATCCCCGACGCGAAGCCCGACGCCGCGGCCACCGTCTCCGTGACCGGCCGCGACGCCCAGGGCTACACGGCCCCGATCGACCCGCAGGACGTCTCACTGGACTACGACCACAGCGTCGTCGACATCCAGCCCGTGGACGGCGAGCTGAAGATCACCCCGCTCGCCAACTCGAGCACGACCCTCAAGGTCTCGGTCGGCGGCACGTCGGTTCAGCTCCCGATCACGGTCGGCGTCCAGACCAAAACGGTCTACGACTTCGACGACGACGTGCTGGCCCGCTGGCGCAACAACAGCACCGCGGCCACGACGTTCTCGGCGGACCCCGACGGTCTGAAGATCGACTTCAACGCCATGCGCAACGTGGGCATCTCGGCGACGTCGTCGGCGCAGCGCATCCAGGTGTCCGGCCAGCCGCTGCGCGTGCGGGTGCGGATCAAGTCCAGCATCAGCGTGCCGGAGGGTCTGACCTACCTGGGCTACGTCGACGGGGCCGGCCAGAGCGGCGGCATCTACGGCACCAGCCTGACCGCGAGCGACGACTGGCAGTACGCGACGTTCACACTGCCGGCGAACACGGCGTTCCCGATAGCGATCTCGGGCTTCCAGGGCATCAACACGAACGTCGCCGCTCAGAAGGCGGGCACGTTCGTCCTGGACCGCGTCGAGGCCGACATCCCGACGCCGATCGATCTGCCTGCCGAGCCCGCCCCGCAGCCCGATGCGCTCGTCTCCGACGACGGCTCGCTGCCCCAGGGCCGCGACACATGGCGGTTCGCCACGCTGTCGGACGTGCAGTTCACGGCCGACAACCCGGCGCTGTCCCAGGTCGCGACGGCCGCCATCGAGCGGATCCGCACGACCAAGCCGGACCTGATCGTCCTCAACGGTGACATCACCGACCGTGGCCTGCCGCAGGACCTCGCGTTTGCCCGCCAGGTGCTCACCGACGCCGGGTGCGACCTCATCCCGGTCGGCCAGGAGCCGTCGGAGAACAGCACGCCGAACCCGAAGGCCGACTCGATCCCGTGCTACTACGTGCCGGGCAACCACGAGTCGTACGGCCTCAACAACGTCCAGTCCGACATGACGAACTTCAGTAAGGAGTTCGGCCGACCGTACCGGACGTTCGACCACAAGGGCACGCGGTTCATCCTCCTCGCCAGCTCCCTCGGGTCGCTGCGCGGAACCGCGTGGGACCAGCTCCCGATGATGCAGAAGGCGCTCGCCGACGCCAAGAAGGACCGGTCGGTGCAGAACGTCATGGTGTTCGCCCACCACCCGGTGGACGACCCGGCCGACACGAAGTCCAGCCAGCTCGGTGACCGCGACGAGGTCTCGCTCGTCGAGAACATGCTCACGGACTTCCGGGACTCCACGGGCAAGGGCGCCGCGATGGTCGGATCCCACGCCCAGATCGCAGACGTCCACCGCGTCGAGGGCGTTCCGTACATGGTGCTGCCGTCCTCGGGCAAGGACCCGTACGGCACACCGGACCGCGGCGGTTTCACCGGGTGGGTCAACTGGTCTGTCGACTCGCGGCAGAAGGCGGACCAGCAGTGGCTGGAGGCCGACGTGCGCGCCTTCGCGCAGTCCGTCACGCTCAACACCCCGGACTCGCTCGAGGTGAGCGGGACGGCGCAGCTCTCGGGCAGCATCGTGCAGCCGCAGGGCGTGTCGACGGGCACGCGTGTGGTGCCGCTCCGGTACCCGATGTCGGTCGACTGGAGCGGCTCGTCCAGCCTGGCGATCGGCAGCGGGAAGGCGGCGATCGACGCCGCCCGCCACAAGGGCAAGGTCGCGATCCTCGACCCGGGGACCCGGACGCTCACCGCGCTGCGCGCCGGCTCGGTGAGCGTATCGGTGACGAACGACTCGATGCGCGCCTACACCGACGACAGCTCGCTCGCGCCGATCACGACCTCGAAGACCA
Source organism: Streptomyces sp. NPDC102274 (assembly GCF_044766385.1). Taxonomy (NCBI): domain Bacteria; kingdom Bacillati; phylum Actinomycetota; class Actinomycetes; order Kitasatosporales; family Streptomycetaceae; genus Streptomyces; species Streptomyces sp. NPDC102274. Next base: position 30,159 of record NZ_JBIWLW010000015.1, read on the forward strand.
TCAAGGTCGTGCCGTCCACGGGCGGAAAGAAGTAACCGTCACCAACACCGGCACGCGGCCGCTGTGGACCGGCTCCTGAGCGGTCCGACGCGCGGGGCGGCCTGACTGAGGGCGAGCACGTACGTGCTCGCCCTCAGTGCTGCCAGAGGATCGGGACGAGTCCGATGGCGAAGACGAGATAGAAGCCGGCCGCGACGGTGAGGCGGGCCGGTGTGAGTCTGTGGGCGCGCATGGTCAGCAGGAGGTAGACGATCGCGGCCATGGTGATCAGACCGGACCACAACAGCGCGCTGTCGAATTTCCAGGTGGTGAACAGCAGGCCCAGGCCGCTCGGTACGGTCGCCTGGATCATCATGGCACCGGAGATATTGGCCAGCGCGAGCTGTGTCTTCCCCTGCCGTACCCAGATGACCGCGTTCATGATTTCCGGGAGTTCCGTCGCGATGGGCGAGAGCAGGAGCGCGGTCACCGCGGACGACAGTCCGAGCATCGGGCCGATGGCGTCCAGTTGCTTCACGAACAGCTGCGACGCGAAGAAGATCACGGCGAGCGTGGCCAGGGTCTGGGCCACCACCGCCCAGGTGGCCGGGGAGGCGGCCTTGGGCTGGAACTTCAGCGGTTCCAGTTCCTCGTGCTCTCCGTCCGCCTCCCGTCCGCCGCGCATCTCGCGCCAGAAGTACACGGCGTACGCGGCGAAGAACACAAGGCCCAGGGTGGGCTTGAAGGCGAAGGCGACCAGACCGAGCGCGACCTTCACGATGAAGATCGGCAGGAACCACTTCTGGTCCTTGGCCAGCCGCTTCATGTCCTTCGCATCGCCCAGCGCCTCGGTGTCCGGGCCACTGGGCGGCATGCCGGTGTCGGCCAGGACCTGCCGGCGTTCCCGGCGGCGCTTGAGGAGCAGCATTCCGCCGGTGACGCCGTAGGCGACGGTGGCCAGCGCGAGGGGGCCGCCCATCGCCGCCCCGACACCGATGTTCTTGGCTTCCTCGGTGGCGCCGGTGGTCACCGCGACCAGCGTGACGACGGATTCGGGCAGTGCGGTACCGAAGGCGGCCAGAATCGTGCCGACCGCCATCTTCCCGACGTTCAGGCGTGCGCCCAGCCACTCCACCGCGTTGACGAACCACTCACAGGAGAGATAGATCGCCACCGCGCACACAATGAGCAGTACGAAATGGATCACAGGTATCGTCCGGCTTCCCCGCACCGGCGGGGGCCTTCGAGGACGATCGGCGCGGGGAGCGGCGGAACGGCTTCGACCCCGCCGACGCGCTGTTGTACGTCGTCGACATTGGGCCGAAGGTCTCGCCCGCCCGCATCCTCACGGATACGGGCCCGGCCACCGGGAACCCGAAGGTTCCAGTGTGTCGACGACCGGTTCGCGGGGCTACTCCCCTTCGCAACAATCCACTGTAGCCCAACGCTCTCCCGGACTGGATCGACCCCGAGCCGTCCACGATCCGAGTGCCTCCACGGCCCGAGTGCCTCCACGGCGTCCCGCCGGGATGGTCGACCGGTGCGGAGGCGATCAACCCCCGGAGGGCGGCCGGCCGGCCCGACAGCGTGCCGGGCCGGCCACCACATCCAACATCGCTTCCGGAGGCCGGAGTTACGCGAGTCCCGCCACGAGGTCCGCGACCGACTTGCGGCGGCCCGTGTAGAACGGGACCTCTTCCCGGACGTGCATCCTGGCCTCGGAGCCGCGCAGATGACGCATCAGGTCGACGATCCGGTAGAGCTCATCGGCCTCGAAGGCCAGCACCCACTCGTAGTCGCCGAGCGAGAACGAGGCGACCGTGTTGGCGCGCACGTCGGGGTAGCCGCGGGCCATCTTCCCGTGGTCGGCGAGCATCCTGCGGCGGTCCTCGTCGGGCAGCAGGTACCAGTCGTAGGACCGTACGAAGGGGTAGACGCTCACATAGTCGCGGGGCGTCTCGTCGGCCAGGAAGGCCGGGACGTGCGACTTGTTGAACTCGGCGGGGCGGTGCAGCGCCATGTTCGACCAGACCGGCTCCAGCTGCCGTCCGAGCCGGGTGCGGCGGAAGCGGTTGTACGCGTCCTGGAGTTCGTCCGAGGTCTCCGCGTGCCACCAGATCATGACATCGGCGTCCGCGCGCAGCCCGGACACGTCGTAGGTGCCGCGTACGGTGACGTCCTTGGCACCGAGCTGGTCGAACAGCTCCTGGACCTCGTCCGCGAGACCGGTCCGGTCCTCGGGCAGCACGTCGCGCAGTTTGAAGACGGACCACAGCGTGTAGCGGATGACCTCGTTGAGGTCCTTGGCCTTCTTGCCCGCGTTCGGGGTCTTCTCTGGTGCAGCAGTCATGCGGCTATTCTCCCGCGCCCCGCCCCGTGCCCCGCGCCAGGGTCGACGTGGCGATGATCTCGTCGGCGGCGCGCCGGGCGGACGCGACGCACGCGGGGATGCCGACACCGTCGTACGCCGCGCCGCACAGCCGCAGCCCCGGGAGCTTGGCGACGGCCTCGCGGATCCGGGCGGTCCTGGCCTGGTGGCCTACGGGGTACTGCGGCAGGCCGCCGGTCCAGCGGGTCACTTCGGTGGCCACCGGCTTCGCGGTGAGCCCGACCGCGTCGCCGAGGTCATGCAGCGAGACGTTGACGAGTTCGGGGTCCTCGCGCTCCAGCTGCTCCTCCTCGCCGTACCGTCCGATGGAGGTGCGCAGGACGAAGAGGCCGGGCGCGGCGTCCGCGACCCACCCCCATTTCCGGGTGGAGAAGGTGGACGCCTTGATCGTGCGGCCGTCCACGGGCGGTACGAGAAAGCCGCTGCCGGACGGCATCGAGCCGAGATCGGCGCGCCGGAACGCCATCGTGACCAGCGCCATCGAGGCGTACTCGACCCCGGCGAGTTCGGCGGCCGCGGCCGGTGACTCGTCGGAGAGCAGCGCCGAGGCGGACCAGGCGGGGGTGGCGAGCACCACGCCGTCGGCGTCCAGGGTGCGCCGCTCGGTACGGATCCGCCAGCCTTCGGGGGTGCGCCGGAGGCCGAGGACGGGCGTCTCCATCAGGATCTCCCCGCCGCCCGCCCGTACGGCGTCCGCGACGGCGCCCGGCAGTCTGCCCACACCGCCGGCGATGCCCGCGAAGACCGCGCCCGGCGCCGCACCGTCACGCCGCTCGGCCGCGGCGGCGGTCTGGAAGTCGCGCACACCCGCGAGCAGGGAGTCATGGGTTCTGGCGATGTCGAAGAGCTGCGGGACGGCCGCCTTCATGGAGATGCGGTACGCGTCGCCCGCGTAGACCCCGCCGAGCAGCGGTTCCACCAGCCGGTCGACGACCTCGCGGCCGAGCCGCTCGGCGACGTACTCGCCGACCGGGACATCGTCGCCGACCTCGGTGGGCGGCAGGTCCGGCTCACGGGCGATCCTGGCGAGCCCTTCGTCGGAGAGCAGCCCCGCGAGCGCGGCGGGGTCGCCCGGCACGCCCATCACATGGCCCTTGGGCATGGGCCGCAGCTTCCCGCGCGTCCATACCGAGGCGGTGGTGGCGGTGGGCGGCTGGAGCAGCTCCCCGAGCCCGACGGCCTCGGCCAGATCGACGGCCTCGGGCCGGCGCGCGAGCATGGACTCGGCCCCGAGGTCGACGGGCGCGCCCTCGATCTCGCCGGTCCGCAGCTTGCCGCCGAGCCGGTCGGTGGCCTCCAGCAGGGTCACCCGGACCCCGGCGCCCAGCAGGCGGTGCGCGGCGGCGAGACCGGCGATACCGCCCCCGATGACGACGACATGACCCGTATGCGTGTCCACGTGCTGCGCGCTCGACTCCATGCCCCCACTCTCTCAAACCGTCATGGACGTTCTATAACGAGTCCCGACCGTGACCGCTTCGGAACCGTGAACGAGCATCCGTGCACGGGCCTCGCGCGTCGAACGAGCATCAACTCTCATCAACTGTCCCTGGGGGGCCGATATGCGCGCGATGCCAGCATTCGCGGCAGCACTACTCACCGTCTCACTCGCTCTCGCCGGATGCGGCGCCGGTGGCGATGACAACACGTCGGCGGCGGACAGCGGCACGAAACCGGTTCAGGCGGGGCGCGCGGACGCGGCGGACGCCGGGTCCGGGGCCGGTGCGCCGGCGTCCGGCAGCGAGGGGACGGGCGCCGAGCAGCGGCCCGCGACGGCCGGTACGCATGTGATCCGCACCGCCGAACTCACCGTGCGCGTCAAGAACACGGAGAAGGCACTCGCCACGGCGCGGTCCGCGGCCGTGAACTCCGGTGGTCTCGTCGAGGACGAGTCCACCGAGCGGATCGAGGGCGGCCATGTCGGCTCGCGCATCGTGCTGCGGGTGCCGCAGGACGCGTACGACGACGTCCTGGCCGAACTGGCGGGCACCGGCACGCTGGTGGCGCGCAAGGCCAACGCCAAGGACGTCACCGACCAGGTGGTCGACGTGAACAGCAGGATCGCCTCGCAGCGCGCGAGCGTCGCGCGCGTACGGGAGTTGATGGACCAGGCGACGAGCCTCAGCGATGTGGTGTCGCTGGAGGGCGAGTTGAGCAGGCGTCAGGCCGACCTGGAATCGCTGCTCGCGCAGCAGGCGTCGCTCAAGGACCGCACATCCCTGGCCACCATCACGCTGGAGCTCACCGAGGCTCCGGTCGTCAAGAAGGAGAAGAAGGAAGAGGACGGTCCCGGGTTCCTGGACGCGCTGGGCGGCGGCTGGGACGCGCTGACCGCGACGGTGCGGTGGATCGGGGTGGTGATCGGCGCGGTGGCGCCGTTCGCCGCCGTGCTCGGCGTGCTCTATCTGCTGTGGCGGCTGGTACGCGGCCGGCTGATACGCGGGCCGGAGCCCGTACCCGCGCCCTGGCCCACCCCCGCCCCCTCGCCCACGGCCTCGCCCACGCCCTCGGCCGAGCCCTCGCCGACTCCCGACGGGCCGGTCGCCGAGGGGACGCGCGAGCACTGATCCGGAGCCGCCCGCGTAGCGTTCCCCGGGAACAGCGGAAACGAGAGGGGCGCGCAATGGCGGCGGAACGCATGGTGGTCATCGGCGGCGATGCGGCGGGCATGTCCGCCGCATCGCAGGCCCGCAGGATGAAGGGCCCGGAGGAGCTGGAGATCGTCGCGTTCGAGCGCGGCCACTTCACCTCGTACTCCGCGTGCGGCATTCCGTACTGGGTGGGCGGGGACGTGTCCGGGCCCGATGACCTGATCGCCCGTACGCCCGAGGAGCACCGCGCACGCGCCATCGATCTGCGGATGCGCACGGAGGCCATGGAGATCGACGTGGCCGGGCAGCGGGTGCGCGTACGCGATCTCTCCGACGGTACGGAGAGCTGGACCGGCTTCGACAAGCTCGTCATCGGGACGGGCGCCCGCCCGGTGCGCCCGGCGCTGCCCGGGATAAACGCGCCGGGCGTGCACGGCGTGCAGACCCTCGACGACGGCCGGGCGCTGCTGGACACCCTCGGCGGTACGGAGGGCCGGCGCGCGGTCGTCGTCGGCGCGGGCTACATCGGTGTGGAGATGGCGGAGGCGCTGCTGAACCGCGGCTATCAGGTCACCGTGGTGTACGACGGCGAGCAGCCGATGGCGACGCTCGACCCCGACATGGGCCGGCTGGTCCATGAGGCGATGGACGGCATGGGCATCACCACGGTGGGCGGCACGGCGGTCACCGGCATCCGCACCGGCGCGGACGGCCGGGTGCGGGCCGTGGTCACCGACGCCGCCGAGCACCCGGCCGATGTGGTCGTGCTCGGCATCGGCGTGGAGCCGGAGACCACCCTCGCCCGCGCCGCCGGGCTACCCCTCGGGCCGCACGGAGGGCTGCTCACCGATCTGGCGATGCGGGTGCGCGGCCACGAGAACATCTGGGCGGGCGGGGACTGCGTGGAGGTCCTCGACCTGATCTCGGGCTCGACCCGGCACATCCCGCTGGGCACCCACGCGAACAAGCACGGCCAGATCATCGGCGCGAACGTCGGCGGCGGCTACGCGATCTTCCCCGGGGTGGTCGGTACGGCCGTCAGCAAGGTCTGCGACCTGGAGATCGCCCGGACCGGGCTGCGGGAGAAGGACGCCCACCGGGCGGGCCTCCAGTTCGTCACCGCGACCATCGAGTCCACCAACAGCGCCGGTTACTACCCCGGCGCCGCCTTCATGACGGTGAAGATGCTCGCGGAGCGCCGTACGGGCCGGCTGCTGGGCACACAGATCGTCGGCCGCGAGGGCGCGGCGAAGCGGGTGGACATCGCGGCGGTGGCGCTGACGGCCGGGATGACGGTGGAGGCGATGACCACCCTGGACCTGGGCTACGCCCCGCCGTTCTCCCCGGTCTGGGACCCGGTGCTGGTCGCCGCGCGCAAGGCGACGACGGCGGTACGGAAGGCGGGGGTGTAGCCCCGGCTCCAGGTCCGGTCCAGGCCCGGTCCGACCGGACAGGACCTGGACAGGGCCTGGACCGGACCTGGGTCAGGGCAGAACACCTAGCCGGCGGTCTGGGTGTGCACGTACTCCACGAGCCGGGTCAGGGCGTCCGGGTCCATGCTCGGCAGCACACCGTGGCCCAGATTGAAGACATGGCCCTCCAGACCGGCCGCCGCGTCCAGCACCTCGCGGGTCTTGGTCTCCACCGCCGCCGTCGGGGCGAAGAGCACGGCCGGGTCGAGGTTGCCCTGGAGCGCCTTGCCGGGGCCGACCCGGCGGGCCGCCTCGTCCAGCGGGACCCGCCAGTCGACGCCGACGACATCCGCGCCGGCCTCGCTCATCAGGCCGAGCAGCTCGCCCGTTCCGACGCCGAAGTGGATGCGCGGGACGCCGTACGGGGCGACGGCGTCGAAGACCTTCGCCGAGGCGGGCAGCACGGAACGGCGGTAGTCGGCGGGGGCCAGGGCGCCCACCCATGAGTCGAAGAGCTGCACGGCGCTCGCGCCCGCCTCGATCTGCACCGTGAGGAAGGCGGAGGTGATGTCCGCGAGCCGGTCGAGCAGATCGGCCCACAGCTCCGGGTCGCCGTACATCATCGCTTTGGTGTGCTCGTGGTTACGGGACGGGCCGCCCTCCACGAGATAGCTGGCGAGCGTGAACGGCGCGCCGGCGAAGCCGATGAGCGGCGTGGCGCCCAGCTCGCCCGTGAGTATGCCGATCGCTTCGGTGACATACGAGACGTCGTCCGGGGTGAGATCGCGCAGCCGGGCGAGATCGGCGCGGGTCCGGATCGGCTCGGCGACGACGGGGCCGATCCCGGGCTCGATGTCGAGATCGAGGCCGATGGCCTTGAGGGGGACGACGATGTCGCTGAAGTAGATCGCGGCGTCGACCTTGTGGCGCCGTACCGGCTGGAGGGTGATCTCGGTGACCAGCTCGGGCCGCATACAGGACTCCAGCATCGGAATCCCCTCGCGCACCTTCAGATACTCCGGCAGCGAGCGCCCCGCCTGCCGCATGAACCAGACCGGCGTATGCGGCACGGGTTCACGCCTGCACGCCTTCATAAAGGGCGATTCGTACGTCTTCGTCTGCTGGCCCCAGGGGCGGTCAATGGCGCTCACGACCAGAATCTTCGCATGTACGGGGAAGCCGCTGCCCCGGCCCGGGTGTCCTTCCCTGCGCGAGGCGCGCGTTCCGCCTACTCTTCCCCGCATGGCTGCGGCTCAGGGACAGTTTTCCGATCATTCCAACGGCACCGAGGGAACGGGGGGCGCGGAGGGGGATTCCGGTCCGGCCACGTTCCGTTCGGCGGTCGAAGCACTGCGAACGGCGCGGCCGCGTCCCGAGATCGAGGTCGACCCGACACCGCCGCCCAAGCGGCTGGCACCGTACGCGTACGCCCTGGAGGCGGCGGTCGTCGACGGCGACGACGATCTGGCGGACGGCCGGCTCATCCTGCTCCACGACCCGGCCGGACACGACGCCTGGCAGGGCACCTTCCGGCTGGTGACGCTCGTACGGGCGGAGCTGGAGCCGGAGATGGCCGCGGACCCGTTGCTGCCCGAGGTGTGCTGGTCCTGGCTGACCGGTGCGCTGGAGGCGCGCGGACTGTCGTACGGGGAGGCCAGCGGCACGGTCACACGCGCCGGGTCGCACTACTTCGGCGGTCTCGCCGAGCGCCGGCCCGCCACCCAGATCGAGATCCGCGCGTCCTGGACTCCGCGCGAGGGCCGGGGAGGGGTGCCCGACGCGGCGGCGCATCTGGCGGCCTGGTGCGATCTGCTCTGCCAGATCGCCGGGCTGCCGCCCGCCGCGACGGGACCGGTCGTGGGCGCGGCGGACCCGGGCGCCGGCGCGGGTGTGGTCTCACTGCCCCAGCGGCGCGGACCGCAGGTGTCCTGACAGCCCTCCGCCCTCAGCTCCCTCAGCTCCCTCAGCTCCCTTTGATCCCGGCGACCGCGCCGATCGCGTTGATCGCGTTGATCGCGTTGATCGCGTTGATCGCGACGGCCCTGACGGCCCCTCACCGCGCTGCCGCGGGTGGGGCCAGTCGTAGGATGATCGATCACGCGTCCGAATTGCCCGAATTGTTACTCACCAAATCGTGATCATTCTCTAAAGGCGGGCGGGATTGCTGCCGAAGAGGTCAATGACCCTTCAAGCACGGATCGCCCCGGCTTCATCCCCAGAGCCGGCCCCGTCCCGCACCTTCCCAGGAGGCCTGGTGTCCGTTCTCCTCGAGCAGCCCGCAAGCCTGGTCGCCTACCGCCCGAACAAGCCGACGGCCATGGTCGTCGTGGCCGACCCACGCGTCCGCTCCACCGTCACCCGCCACTTGTGGGCCCTTGGAGTACGTGACGTCATCGAGGCGTCGTCCATCGCGGAGGCCCGCCCCCGCGTCGGCAACCCACGCGACATCTGCGTTGCCGACGTCCATCTGCCCGACGGTTCCGGGCTGACCCTGCTGTCCGAGACCCGAGCCGCGGGCTGGCCCAACGGCCTCGCCCTCTCCGCCGCCGATGACATCGGCGCGGTGCGCAACGCCCTCGCGGGCGGTGTCAAGGGCTATGTCGTCACCGGTACCCGCACGAACATCGGCCACCCGGGCCGGCCCGGCGCCGCCCCCATCGGCGCCGGGCAGCGGATGCACCGCCGCCCTCCGGGCGCCCCGAGCCACCCGGGCGGTTACCGGGAGCTCTCCGGCCGTGAGGTCGAGGTGCTCCGGCTGGTCGCCGAAGGCCAGTCCAACAAGGCCATCGGCGTCTCGATGGGCCTGTCCGCACTCACCGTCAAGAGCCATCTCGCCCGGATCGCGCGCAAGCTCGGCACGGGCGACCGGGCGGGGATGGTCGCCGTGGCCCTCCGTACCGGAATCATCCACTGACCACTTCTCGCCCCCACCGCCCGTCGACGGAACGTTCCGTCGACGGGCGCCTTCCGTTCACGGATACCCTTGACAGGTGACCGACGCCCAAGAGACCGCAGCAGAGCCAGCACTGCGAACCACCGGGGGCCAGCGACGGCAGCCGCTCATGTCGCTGCCCCCGGACGACGTCGAATCGGCGCCGATCCCCTTGCTGGAGCCCCGCGAGGGCATTCCGCCGGTGGTCGCCACCGATGAGGCGCTCGCCGAGGTGATCGCGGCCTTCGCCGCGGGCACCGGCCCCGTGGCCGTCGACGCCGAACGTGCGTCCGGTTACCGCTACGGCCAGCGCGCCTATCTCGTCCAGCTGCGCCGCGAGGGCGCGGGCACGGCGCTTGTCGATCCCGTCGGCTGCCCCGATCTCTCCGGTCTCGGCGAGGTGCTCGCCGGGACGGAGTGGATCCTGCACGCGGCGACTCAGGATCTCCCCTGCCTGCGCGAAATAGGCATGATGCCCACCCGGCTGTTCGACACGGAACTGGCAGGCCGGCTGGCGGGCTTTCCCCGGGTCGGCCTCGGGGCGATGGTCGAGAACGTCCTCGGCTACGCCCTGGAGAAGGGCCACTCCGCCGTCGACTGGTCGACCCGTCCGCTCCCCGAGCCGTGGCTGCGCTACGCCGCGCTCGATGTGGAGCTGCTCGTCGATCTGCGGGACGCGCTGGAGAAGGAGCTGGACCGCCAGGGCAAGCTGGACTGGGCGCACCAGGAGTTCGAGGCGATCGCCTCGGCCCCGCCACCGCCCCCGCGCAAGGATCCGTGGCGCCGTACGTCGGGGATGCACAAGGTGCGCCGCCGCCGCCAGATGGCGGTCGTACGGGAGCTGTGGACCACCCGCGACCGGGTCGCGCAGCGGCGCGACGTCTCCCCCGGCAAGGTACTGAGCGACGCCGCGATCATCGAGGCGGCACTGGCGCTGCCGGTGAACGTGCACGCGCTGACCGCCCTGCCCGGCTTCGGCCACCGGATGGGACGCCGGCAGCTGGAGCAGTGGCAGGCGGCGGTCGACCGGGCCAGGGCGCTGTCCGACGCGGAGCTGCCCCAGCCGGGGCAGCAGATGGCGGGACCGCCGCCGCCGCGCTCCTGGGCGGACAAGGACCCGGAGGCGGCGGCCCGGCTGTCGGCCGCCCGCGCGGCGGTCTCGGAGCTGGCCGAGCGGCTGAACATGCCGCAGGAGAACCTGATCACGCCGGACACGGTGCGCCGGGTCTGCTGGGAGCCGCCGCACGAGCCGACGGTGGAGAGGGTGGCGGAGGCGCTCGCGGGCCATGGGGCGCGGGCCTGGCAGGTCGAACAGGTGGCGCCGCTGCTGACGGGCGCGCTGTCGGTGTCGGACTGACCGGCCGTGTCGTACTGACGGTGCGCCTCGCCTCCCGGCGGGGGCGGCCGGCCGGTGGTCCGCGACGCCTGGACGCCCGGGGCGTGCACGTCCGTCGGCGAGTGAGCCAAAGGGGCGCGCCGACGTCGAAAGGAAGAGCGCGCGGAGGTTCGCGAGGAACGAGCGAATCGAGCACGGTCGACCGTCGACGTTGGCACAAAGCGCCCCGGAGGCGAACCGAGCCCGCAAAAAGGAGGAGGGGGCTGGGCAGCATGGTTACCCACAAGTAGCATAGAAGTGGAAGCGCGCCTCAAGCGCGCCCCGCAGTGCCACCCCGCACCCCTGGAGGAGAGCCATCGTGCCTCGTACCGTCAGGGATGTCGTCTTCGTCGACGGCGTCCGCACCCCGTTCGGCAAGGCGGGCCCGAAGGGCATGTACCACGAGACCCGTGCCGACGATCTCGTCGTGAAGGCGATCCGGGAGCTGCTGCGCCGCAACCCGGACCTCGACCCGGCCCGGATCGACGAGGTCGCCATCGCCGCCACCACCCAGATCGGCGACCAGGGCCTCACGCTCGGCCGCACCGCGGGGATCCTGGCCGGGCTGCCGCAGTCCGTGCCCGGCTACTCGATCGACCGTATGTGCGCGGGCGCGCTGACCGCGGTGACCAGCACCGCGGGCTCCATCGCGTTCGGCGCGTACGACATCGTCGTGGCCGGCGGAGTCGAGCACATGGGCCGCCACCCCATGGGCGAGGGCGTCGACCCGAACCCGCGCTTCGTCTCCGAGAAGCTGGTGGACGACTCCGCGCTCTTCATGGGGATGACCGCCGAGAATCTGCACGACCGCTTCCCGCGGCTGACCAAGGCGCGCGCCGACGAGTACGCGGTGCGTTCGCAGGAGAAGGCCGCCAAGGCGTACGCCAACGGCACGATCCAGCAGGACCTGGTGCCGATCTCCATCCGCCGCACCACCCCTGAGGCGGGGGAGACCGGCTGGGGACTCGCGACCGCCGACGAGCCGATGCGGCCGGGGACGACGCTGGAGATGCTGGCCGGGCTGAAGACCCCGTTCCGGCCGCACGGCCGGGTCACCGCGGGCAACGCCGCGGGACTCAACGACGGCGCGACCGCCTCGCTGATCGCAGCCGAGGACTTCGCCCGCGAGCAGGGCCTTCCGGTCAGGATGCGGCTGGTCTCGTACGCGTTCGCGGGCGTCGAGCCGGAGGTCATGGGGTACGGCCCCATCCCGTCGACGGAGAAGGCGCTCGCCAAGGCGGGGCTGTCGATCTCCGACATCGGTCTGTTCGAGATCAACGAGGCCTTCGCCGTACAGGTGCTGGCCTTCCTGGAGCACTACGGCATCGCGGACGACGACGAGCGCGTCAACCAGTACGGCGGCGCCATCGCGTTCGGCCACCCGCTGGCCTCCTCCGGTGTCCGGCTGATGACGCAGCTGGCGCGGCAGTTCGAGTCGCACCCGCATGTCCGTTACGGGCTGACCACCATGTGCGTCGGCTTCGGCATGGGCGCGTCGGTCATCTGGGAGAACCCGCACTTCGACGGAGGCACCAAGTGAGCACCGGCACCACTGAACTCCTGAAGGGCGCGGCCGAACTGTTCCCCGGCGAGGTCGTCACGCAGGCGCACGTACGCCATCTCGACCTCCCCGCGGGCGCCGGGCGCTTCGCGCTCGTCACGCTGGACAACGGCCTGGACCACACCAAGCCGACCACCTTCGGGCCCCAGTCGCTGGCGAACCTCGACGTCGCGATCGACCAGGTCGAGAAGGAGGCGGCCGACGGCACTATCGTCGGTGTCGGGATCACCGGCAAGCCGTTCATCTTCGCGGTCGGCGCCGACCTCAAGGGCCTGGAGCTGCTGGGGCGCCACGAGGACGCGCTGGCGATCGGCAGGGGCGGCCACGAGGTCTTCAAGCGGCTCGCCGCGCTGGCGGTGCCGACCTTCGCGTACTACAACGGGGCGGCGATGGGCGGCGGTGTCGAGGTCGGTCTGCACTGCCGGTACCGCACCGTCTCGGCCGCGCTGCCCGCGTTCTCGCTGCCGGAGGTCTTCCTCGGTCTCGTCCCCGGCTGGGGCGGCTGCACGCTGCTGCCGAACCTGATCGGTGCGGACCGCGCGGTCTCGGTCGTCATCGAGAACTCGCTCAACCAGAACAAGCAGCTCAAGGGCGCCCAGGTGCATGAACTGGGCATCGCGGACGCGATCTTCGAGGGCGCCGACTTCCTGGAGCAGTCGCTGATCTGGACCGCGTCCGTACTGAAGGGCGAACTGACGGTCGCGCGCCCCGAGGTGGACCGCGGCGAGGCATGGGACCGCGCGGTGGAGCGCGGCCGGCAGATCGCCGACTCCAAGGTGCACGGCGCGGCCCCGGCCGCCTACCGCGCGCTGGACATCATCGCCGCCGCCAAGGACGGCGACCTCCAGGCCGGCTTCGACGCCGAGGACAAGGCCCTCGCTGACCTGATCATGGGCGGCGAACTGCGCTCCGGCGTCTACGCGTTCAATCTGGTGCAGCGGCGCGCCAAGCGGCCCGCCGGGGCTCCCGACAAGTCGCTGGCGCGGCCGGTCACCAAGGTCGGCGTGGTCGGCGCGGGGCTGATGGCCTCTCAGCTGGCGCTGCTCTTCCTGCGCCGCCTCGAAGTCCCGGTCGTCCTGACGGACATCGACCAGGAGCGGGTCGACAAGGGCGTCGGTTATGTCCACGGCGAGATCGACAAGCTGCTGCTGAAGTCCCGTATCAACCAGGACAAGGCCAACAGGCTCAAGGGCCTGGTCTCGGGTGTGCTGGACAAGGCCGAGGGCTTCTCGGACGCGGACTTCATCATCGAGGCCGTCTTCGAGGAGATGGGCGTCAAGCAGAAGGTGTTCGCGGAGGTCGAGGCGGTCGCCCCGGCACACGCGATCCTCGCCACCAACACCTCGTCGCTGTCGGTCTCCGAGATGGCGTCGAAGCTGAAGAACCCCGAGCGGGTCGTCGGCTTCCACTTCTTCAACCCGGTCGCGATCCTCCCGCTGCTGGAGATCGTGCGCGGGGAACGGACCGACGACGCGTCGCTCGCCACGGCGTTCGGGGTGGCGAAGAAGCTGAAGAAGACCGCGGTGCTGGTGAAGGACGCCCCCGCGTTCGTCGTCAACCGCATCCTCACCCGCTTCATGGGCGAGATCCAGAACGTCATCGACGAGGGCACTCCGGTCGAGGTGGCGGAGCGCGCGGTCGAGCCGCTGGGGCTGCCGATGTCCCCGCTGGTGCTGCTCGAACTGGTCGGCCCCGCCATCGGTCTGCATGTCTCGGAGACCCTGCACAGCGCGTTCCCCGACCGCTTCACGGTCTCCGGGAACCTCGCGGCGGTCGTCAAGGCGGGCAAGCGCGGCTTCTACGTCCATGCCGCCGACAGCGCCGCTGAGCCGGAGCTGGACCCGGAGGTGGCCGCGCTTCTCCAGCAGGGTGACGTCGTCCTCACCGAGGAGCAGACGCGTGAGCGCGTGCTGGACGCGGTGGCCCAGGAGATCGGTCTGATGCTGGACGAGGGCGTCGTGGCCGAGGCGCAGGACATCGATCTCTGTCTGCTCACGGGTGCGGGCTGGCCCTTCCATCTGGGCGGCATCACCCCGTATCTGGACAGGGAAGGCGTCTCGGAGCGGGTGAACGGGAAGCGGTTCCTGGCGCCGGGCGTGGCAAGCGTCCCGGCGTAGCGCTCACGGGCGTGGCGCTCACGGGCGTACGGCGACCGGGCCGGTACGGAAGGGGACTTCCGTACCGGCCCGGTCCGTTGTGACGTCCGTGCGTGCCGGTGAGACGCGACCTCCGTACGCCGCTCAGATCCGGCTCCAGGCCTCCAGCGCCAGGCCCGGTTCCGCCTTCTGACGGGCCGTCCGCAGGGCGCCGTCCTCGCCGATCACCGCCAGGATCACCCGTCCCCGGCCGTCCAGCGCCAGCGCGGGCGCGCCGGCGCAGGGCTCCCCGGTCGGGGTCCAGTGGAGCCCCGCCGACTCGTTCTCCGTCGGATAGGCGGCGATGTTGGGGCGGCCGTCGGTACCGCGCTGGGCGAGGATCGTGCAGTCGTGGCCGTCCACGGGCGTACGCAGCAGGGCGAGCGGGCCGGTGCCCGGACCGCCGAGCCGGGCGGGTTCCGTCCCGGGGCGCCAGGCGCGTACGGTGCCGTCGCCGGCGTCGCGCCAGAAGTGGGTGAGCCGTCCCCCGCCGGTGCGCCAGGCGGTGATGGTGCCGGGCTCGACCCCGGCCACCGGTTCGTCCTCGGCGCGCTCCAGCTTCGCGTCGGGTTTCCGGCGCAGCCAGCGCACCACGGTGTCCGGGGCCGGGACGAGGACGTCGATCAGTCCGCGGTCGGTGACGGCGGCGGCCGTCTCGCCGGTCAGCTCCGTGTCCTCGGCGTTGGCGCCGCCCCAGGGCTGCCAGCGGCCGGTGGGCGACTGGTGCTTGGCCGAGAGTCCGCCGTTCGCGTTGCGGAGGAACAGATGCACCGAGCCGGTGGTGTCCAGCACCGCGGACGGCAGTCCGATGTCCACGGCCTTCTCGCGGTCCTTCCCGTGCGGGTTCCCCAGCGACTGCCAGTCCCTCAGCGGACGGCCCGTCTGGTACTGGACGGCGTGGACGAGATCGGTGTCGGCGGGCCCGTCGGCGCGCGGACGTTTCCGTACCCCCACCAGATGGACGAAGCCCTCGGCGCTCTGCGCGACCGACAGATACGGCAGCAGGCCCGGGGCGGCCAGCGGCTCGGGCCCCGACCAGTCGGGGCCGCCGGGCCGGGTCTCCGTCCAGCGGAGCACGCCGTCGGTGGTCGGCGCGTACGCCGTGAGCCTGCCGTCCTTGCCGCGCAGCAGCCAGCCGGTGGTCGCGGGGACGGTGCCGTCCATGCCGGGGGCGGGGGGCGTGCGGCGTGGTTCCGCGCCCCGGTAAGGAGCCTGGCTCGCGCTGTCCCCCGACCGCTTCGACATCCGTCCGGACCGCGGTGTCATGGCCCACTGCCACCTTCCCGAGCGCGGAAAACCCAGAGCTCGATAGTACTCAGGGGCAGCGGCGGGGGCTCCGGGAGGCCGTACCGGCCCGTGCTGTGCGAGGCTGCGGAGGTGCTGATGCGGTTGATCGTCGACGCGGCGAATGTGGTCGGTTCCGTTCCCGACGGGTGGTGGCGGGACCGGCGCGGTGCCACCGAGCGGATGCGCGACTCGCTGGTGCCGTACGCCGCGCGGGGCGCTGCCGGGCATCCGGGTCCCGTCGAGGTGGTGCTCGTCGTGGAGGGCGCCGCGCGGGGCGTGGAGTCCGTACCGGGGGTACGGGTGGCGGCCGCGGCCGGTGGCGGCGACGACCTGATCGTGGAACTGGCCGCGCGGGCGGCGGCGGACGGCGTGGGCTGTGTCGTGGTCACGGCCGACCGTGAACTGCGCCGGCGGGTGGGGGCGCACGGGGCGGAGTGCGCCGGGCCCAGGACCGTACGCCGGCCACCGGAGCGTCAGCCGTCGGAGGCTCGGCCGCCGGACGATCAGCCGTCGGGGGCCCGGCCGCCGGACGCGGCCCCGGACCAGAGCGGGGACCGGACCGCGGACCGGAGCACGGACGCGCCGCCGGACGGGCCGCCCGGCGGGGTCTCGGACGGGTCGCCGGGCGAGGGTACGTAGAGCACCGCTCCGTCGACCGTCCCCGGCAGCGGTTCGTAGCCCCGGGCGAGCAGCCCGCGCAGCGTGGGCAGCCGGTCGGCGGCGAACGGCTTGCCGCGTGAGTCGTCGACCACCAGGGCGGGCGGGCGCGCGCTCAGCTCGTCGACGAGTACCGGCCAGGTGCCCGCCATCGCGTACTTCTCGCCGACCCGGGGACCGTCCCTGCCGCCGCTGTAGTTCGTCAGCAGACCGGCCGTCAGATAGCGGCTGGCCGGGGCGCGGTCGGCGAGCCAGTAGACCTCCGGGTGTATCCCCCAGACGAGGACCCGGTCCGTGGGCGCCGTACGGGCCCGTACGGCGTCCGCGAGGCGCTGGGCGTGGGCGAGTTCCGGCCGGGGCGCGAGGATGCCCCAGGTGAGGAACAGCGCGCACGCGCAGGCCGAGGTGAGCAGCGCGGAGGCGAGCCGGTCGCGGGGCAGCAGGCGCAGCGCGGCGGTCGCCAGGAGCACCAGTGGCGGCAGGACTTGCAGGAAGTAGTGGCCGAAGAAGTGGAACCCGAGCAGGACGGCGGCGGACGAGGACGCGAGCCATACCCAGAGGTCGGCGCCCGGCCCGCCGGTGCCGCCGCGGGTGCGCAGGGCGCGGACGACGGGTGGCAGCAGTCCGGCGCAGGCGAGGCAGAGCAGGGCGGTGTTCGCCAAGGCCCGGGAGAACACATGGAGTTCGGAGCCGGTGAGGGTGGCGTACGCGCCCGATCCGGTCACCGCCCAGAAGAGGAAGCCGGACGGTGAGGTGAGCAAAGCCACGGCGAGTACGGGCAGCACGAGCCCGGCGGAGAGCCGCCCGAGGGCGGCCCGTACGGGAGGGGCGGGCGCGGTGCGCGCGGTGTTCCAGAGCAGCCACAGGACCGGGGCGAGGACGGCGCCGCCCGTCTGTTTGGTCAGCAGCGCCCCGGCGACGGCGAGCCCGGCGGCGCCCCAGCGGCCCCGGCCCGCGCACCACACCGCCGCGACGGTGAACGGCAGTATGAAGACCTCGAAGGTGGCCGACTGGGCGTCCTCGGGGTTGAGTCCGATGGAGACCAGCGGGAAGAGGACCCCGGCGGTACGGCCCGCCCGGTCGCCCCAGCGCTCCCGGGCGACGGCGGCGAGCAGCGCCGCGGTGGCCAGTTGGGCGAGAACCGCGAGCGCCTTCACCGCGTACAGCGATTCGTCGCCGAAGAGCGCGAAGGCCGATTCGTAGAGCCAGGGCAGCAGCGGCGGCTTCCGGTCGACGACGGTGTCGTACAGCGCTCCCCCGGCGGCCAGTATCCGTGCCTGGACGGCGAGATAGCCCTCGTCGGGGCTCCACATCGGCGGGCGGAAGGAGGGCAGCCGGGTGACGAGCGTCAGCAGGGCCAGAACGGGGAGCAGCCGGCGCCAGTAACCGGTGACGGGGCGGACCGGCCGGGCGGGGGCCGGTGCGGGGTGCGGGGCGGTACGCCGCGGGGGCGTGACATACCGGAGGGCGGGCGGCTCGACGACCATGCGCGGCACAGTAACCGGCCCCGCCGTCCGTGCCGGAGCAGGACATTCGGGGCCGGGCCGCGTGGCGGACCTCCGCGCGGGATGACGGGACGTCAGCCGGCCGCGCCGAGGCGGCTGTGCGCGCGTCCGTACCCGACGTACACGACGATGCCGACGGCCATCCAGATGCCGAAGCGGAGCCAGGTCTCGGCGGGCAGGTTGAGCATCAGCCAGAAGGAGGCGAGCACGGACGCGATCGGCAGATACGGCACCAGCGGGGTGCGGAACGAGCGCGGCAGGTCGGGGCGGTTCCTGCGCAGGATGATGACGCCGAGCGCCACCACGACGAAGGCGAAGAGGGTGCCGATGTTGACCAGTTCGGCCAGTTCCTCGATGGAGGTCAGACCGGCGACGATCGCGACGACGAACCCGAGCAGGACGGTGGAGCGGTACGGCGTGCCGAACCGGTGGTGGACTTGGGAGAACGTACGCGGCAGCAGTCCGTCACGGCTCATCGCGAAGAACACCCGGGTCTGGCCGAGCAGCAGGATCATGCAGACCGAGGTGAGTCCGACGGCCGCGCCGAAACTGATCAGCCCGGCCCAGAAGGGATGGCCGACCGACTTGAAGGCGTCGGCGAGCGGGGCGTCCACCGACAGCTCGCTGTAATGCTGCATTCCGGTGACGACGAGCGAGACGGCGACATAGAGCACGGTGCAGAGGAAGAGGGAGCCGAGGATGCCGCGGGGGACGTCGCGCTGCGGGTTGACGGTCTCCTCGGCGGTGGTCGCGACGATGTCGAAGCCGATGAAGGCGAAGAAGACGACGGCCGCGGCGGTGAAGATGCCCAGGACGCCGAAGTTGGTGGGGGTGTAGCCGGCCATCAGCTGGATGATCGGGGCCCTGAGCCCGCCGCCGCCACCGGTCGCCTCGGACGGCGGGATGAACGGCTGGTAGTTGGCGCCGTTGATGAAGAACGCTCCGACGATGATCACGAGCAGGACGACGGTGACCTTGACGCCGACGATGACGCTGGTGATGCGCGAGGAGAGCTTGACCCCGATGACGAGGATGCAGGTCAGGACGAGGACGAGCAGGAACGCGAGCAGATCGAAGCCGAACTTCCCGTCCTGCGTGCCGGAGAGGAAGTCCGGCAGACTCGCCCCGGCGTTGCCCAGCAGCGAGCGCACATAGCCGGACCAGCCGACCGCGACGACCGCGCAGCCCAGCGCCAGTTCCAGCACGAGGTCCCAGCCGATGATCCAGGCGGGCAGCTCACCGAGCGAGGCGTACGAGAAGGTGTACGCGGATCCGGCGACCGGCACCGTCGAGGCGAACTCGGCGTAGCAGAGGGCGGCCAGCGCGCAGACGATCCCGGCGACGACGAAGGCGATGGAGGTGGCGGGCCCGGCCGTCTGCCTGGCGACGACACCGGTCAGGACGAAGATGCCGGTACCGATGATCACACCGACGCCGAAGACCGTCAGATCGAGCGCGGAGAGCGACTTTCTGAGCGCGAACTCGGGGTCCTCGGTGTCGCGGATCGACTGCTCGACGTTCTTGGTGCGGAACACGCCGTTTCCGGCTGGTCCCGAGTCGTGCTGCGTACTCACCGGCGTACCTCCGTCTGCGCGTTCATCCGGCCATGATCGAGAGGCGTACTGCCGCCAACCACTCGAATGAACAGATTTCACACGGACGGGCCGATTGGACCACCCTTACAGGGCGGCCCCACCGGCCCGTCGGTACGTCGGTACGTCGGACGCCTGCGCGTCAGCGTGTCACTGTGACAACGGATCAGTCGCGGGCGGCCTCGGTCGGTGAGTCCACCAGCCGGCCGTCCAGCTTCGCGACCAGGCCGGTGACCTGGCGCGCGATGTCCGGCGCGGTCAGTCCGATCTCGGCCATGACCTCCTTGCGGGAGGCGTGGTCGAGGAAGCGCGGCGGAATACCGAAGTCCCGCAGCGGTACGTCGACCCCGGCGTCGCGCAGCGCCTGGGCGACCGCCGAGCCGACGCCGCCGACCCGGCTGTTGTCCTCGACGGTGACGACCACGCGGTGCTGCTCGGCGAGCGGGGCGAGCGCCTCGTCGACCGGCTTGACCCAGCGGGGGTCGACAACCGTGGCCGTGATGCCCTGTTTGTCGAGAAGGTCGGCGATGTCCAGGCACATCGGGGCGAGCGCGCCGACGGAGACCAGCAGGACGTCCGCCGTACCCTCCTCGGTCCTGCGCAGTACGTCCATGCCGCCGACCCGGCCGACGGCGGCGACCGCCGGGCCGACCGCGCCCTTGGAGTAACGGACCACGGTCGGGGCGTCCTCCACCGCGACGGCCTCGCGCAGTTGGGAGCGGACCTGGTCGGCGTCGCGCGGGGCGGCGATCCGCAGCCCCGGCACGCACTGGAGCATCGACAGATCCCACATGCCGTTGTGCGAGGCGCCGTCGGTACCGGTGATCCCGGCCCGGTCCAGCACGAACGTCACCCCGCAGCGGTGCAGGGCGACATCCATCAGCAGCTGGTCGAACGCGCGGTTGAGGAAGGTCGCGTAGAGCGCGAACACCGGGTGCACCCCGCCGGTGGCGAGGCCCGCGGCGGAGACCGCGCCGTGCTGCTCCGCGATCCCGACGTCGTACACCCGGTCCGGGAACGCCTTCGCGAACTTTTCGAGACCGACCGGCTGGAGCATGGCCGCCGTGATGGCGACGATGTCCTCGCGCTCGTGCCCGAGCTTGACCATCTCCTCGCCGAACACCGAGGTCCAGTCCACGCCGGCGGCGGCGACGGGCAGTCCGGTGTCGGGGTGGATGGGACCGATGCCGTGGAAGTGGTCGGCCTCGTCCTGCTCGGCGGGCTTGTAGCCGCGGCCCTTCTCGGTGATGCAGTGCACGATGACCGGGCCGCCGAAGCGCTTCGCGCGCAGCAGCGCGGACTCCAGGGCCTCGATGTCATGGCCGTCGATCGGGCCCACGTACTTCAGACCGAGGTCCTCGAACATGCCCTGCGGGGCGATGAAGTCCTTCAGGCCCTTCTTGGCGCCGTGCAGGGTGTCGTAGAGGGGCCTGCCGACGACCGGCGTGCGGTCCAGGATCTCCTTGCCGCGGGCCAGGAAGCGTTCGTAGCCGTCGGTGGTCCGCAGGGTCGCGAGATGGTTCGCGAGACCGCCGATGGTCGGCGCGTACGAACGCTCGTTGTCGTTGACGACGATGACGAGCGGACGGTCCTTGGCCGCGGCGATGTTGTTCAGCGCCTCCCAGGCCATACCACCGGTCAGCGCGCCGTCACCGATCACCGCGACGACCTGGTCGTCCTTGTTCAGGACCTCGTTGGCCTTCGCGAGACCGTCGGCCCAGCCGAGCACGGTGGAGGCGTGGGAGTTCTCGATGATGTCGTGGTCGGACTCGGCACGGGACGGATAGCCGGAGAGTCCGTTCCTGCTCCTGAGTTTCGAGAAGTCCTGACGGCCGGTGAGCAGCTTGTGGACGTACGACTGGTGTCCCGTGTCGAAGAGGACCTTGTCCTTGGGGGAGTCGTACACACGGTGCAGGGCGATGGTCAGCTCGACGACACCGAGGTTGGGACCGAGGTGGCCGCCTGTCTTGGAGACCGCGTCCACGAGGAAGGACCGGATCTCTCCGGCCAGCTGCTCCAGCTGCTCCGGGCCGAGCCGGTCCAGATCGCGCGGTCCCCTGATGCGGGTCAGCAACGCCACCCGTGCCTCCTTGCGTATGAGCTGTCGAGGATGCCGATCTGGTGAGTCTAATGTTCCACTCGCGCGAGTGGTCGGCGGGCGGTGCTTCCTACGTCACTCGATCGACGGTATGTACGTCATATCGCCCACCCCCGGAGTACGGCCGTGCCCGGCATCCCGTGAGTGAGGAGATGCCGGGCACGGTTCGCGGGACCGCGGTCAGGCGCGACCCGCGGTCTTCTGGGTCTTGCGGGTGACGGAGTCGATGACGACCGTGGCCAGCAGCACCCCACCGGTGATCATGTACTGGATCGGGGTGGCGATGCCCTGCAGCGCCAGTCCGTACTGGATCGACGTGATGACCATGACACCGAGCAGCGCGTTCCAGGTGCGGCCGCGGCCACCGAAGAGGCTGGTGCCGCCGATGACGGCCGCCGCGATCGCGTTCATCAGCAGGTCGCCGGTGCCGGCGCCCTGGTTGGCCGCGGCGATCTTGGAGGCGATGAAGAGGCCGCCGATGGCCGCGAACGTACCGGCGATCGAGTAGACCGAGACCCGGATCAGCGTGACGTTGATACCCGCGCGGCGGGACGCCTCGACACTGCCACCGAGCGCGAAGACCTTGCGGCCGTACGTGGTGCGGCGCAGCACGAAGTCCGTCGCCACCAGGATCAGCAGGAAGATGACCGGTGCGAGGGGCAGACCCTTGTACTGGTTGAACATGAACGCCGCGGCGAAGGCCACGATCGCGAGGACGACCGTGCGCAGCACGGTCTCGCTGGCCGGCCTCGACGGGACTCCGGCCGCCTCGCGGCGGCGGTTCTCCAGGAAGGAGGTCAGGAAGAATGCCACGACCGCGACGAGGGCGAGGCCGTAGGCGGCCGCGACATCGGTGAAGTAGTAGGTGGTGAGCTTGGCCACCAGACCGTCGGGGTCCAGGTTGATGGTGCCGTTGTCACCCAGGATCTGGAGCATGAAGCCGAGCCAGAAGAGCAGTCCGGCCAGGGTGACGGCGAACGCGGGCGCGCCGACGCGGGCGAAGAAGAAGCCGTGGATCGCGCCGATGACCGCGCCGCTGACAATGGCGATCACCAGAGCCAGCCACTCGTTCATGCCGTGGGTGACGCTCAGTACGGCGACGATGGCGCCGGACACACCGCTGACCGAGCCGACCGAGAGGTCGATCTCACCGAGCAGCAGGACGAAGACGATACCGACGGCGATCATGCCGGTGCCGACCATGGCCACGGAGATGTTGCTGAGGTTCTCCGCGGACAGGAAGTTCGAGTTCAGGCTCTGGAAGACCACGCAGATGATGAGCAGCCCGATGATGACCGGGAGGGAGCCCAGATCGCCGGCGCGTATCTTGCGCTGGAACTCGGAGATGTAGCCCGCGAATCCCTGCTCGCGCACCAGCAGTCGGGGGTCCACCGCGGTGACCGCGCCGTCCGCCGCGGCGGGGGCGTCGACCGGGGCGGGGATCTTGCCGCCCGGGGTCTCGCCCGGGGTCTTCTCGAGCGACGTGGAGGTCTTGTCCGTACTCACTTCTGAACCTCCACGGTGCGCGACGCGCGGCGGGTCACGGCGTTGTCCGTGGCGCCGGTGATGGCGGCGATGATCTCTTCCTGAGAGGTGGACGCGACGTCGAAGACGCCGTTGTTGCTGCCCAGCCTGAGCACCGCCACCTTGTCGGCGACGGCCTTGACGTCGGCCATGTTGTGGCTGATGAGCAGCACGGCGAGACCGCGCTCGCGCAGCCGCTCGACGAGGTCGAGCACCTGGGCCGTCTGCTCGACACCGAGGGCCGCCGTCGGCTCGTCGAGAATGACGAGCTTGGGGTCGCCGAGCATCGACCGGGCGATGGCCACGGTCTGCCGCTGGCCGCCGGAGAGCGAGGCGATCGGGATACGGACACTGGGAATCCGGATCGACAGTGTGGTGAGCAGCTCGCGCGAACGGCGCTCCATCTCGACCTCGTTGAGGACGCCCCAGCTGCGGAGCTCCCTGCCGAGGTAGAGATTGCCGACGACGTCGATGTTGTCGCAGAGCGCCAGGTCCTGGTAGACGGTCGCGATGCCCAGGTTCTGGGCATCGTGCGGCCGGCCGATCGAGACGGGGCTGCCCTCCCACTCGATGACGCCGTCATCGATGGGGTGTACGCCGGCGATGGTCTTCACCAGCGTTGATTTCCCGGCGCCGTTGTCGCCCACGAGGGCGACCACCTCACCGGAGTGGACCTCAAGCTCTACATCGGTGAGCGCCTGGACGGCACCGAATCGCTTGGAGACCCCTCGCAACGCCAGCACGGGCGTAGCGGTCACGTGAACCATCTCCTTCGCCGCCTGACCGGCGGGGATGCCGCGCCGGGGGGAGGCGCGGAGGTCGAGCAGAAGAGACAAGCAAGGGGCCGGCCGCGCGGGTCCGGTTCACGGACCTCGCGCGACACGGCGCGCGGGGCGCACCGGAGGGCCGAGGTGGTTCCGTCCGGCACCCCGCCCCAGCTGCGGGGCGTTGACGGGCAGGGTGCCGGACAGGCTTTCACCGGGGGCGGTCACCGGACGGTCCCGGAACGGACTACTTCAGACCGATCGCGTCACAGGCGGCCTTGTACTTGTCGGTGCAGATGTCGCCGACCGTGTAGATGCCCTCCTTGATGACCGTGTCCTTGATGTTGTCCTTGGTCAGCGAGACGACCGGGACGATCACGGACGGGACGGCCTTGGCGGTCGGGCTGTCCACGGTGTCCTTGGCGATGGAGTCCAGCTTCTCGCCCTTGGCGAGCGCGACGGCCATCTCGGCGGCCACGGCCGCCTCCTGCGGGTAGGACTTGTAGACGCTCATGAACTGCTCGCCCGTGACGATGCGCTGCACACCGGCGAGTTCGGCGTCCTGACCGGTGACCGGCGGGAGCTTGGCGAAGCCAGCGCCCTTGAGGGCGGTGATGATGCCGCCCGCCATGCCATCGTTGGCGGAGTAGACGCCGACGATCTTGTCCTTGCCGAGGGCGGAGATGGCGCCCTCCATGTTGGCGTTGGCGTTGACCGGCTTCCACTCCTTGGTGTCGTACTCCTTGCCGATGGTCACCTTGCCATCCAGCTGGGCGTGCGCGCCCTTCTTGAACAGAGCGGCGTTCGGGTCGGTGACGGCGCCGTTCATCATCACGATCTGACCGGACTTGGCCTTGTCGCCGAGCGCTTCGAGGAGCGCCTTGCCCTGGACCCGACCGACCTCTTCGTTGTCGAAGGAGGTGTAGGCGTCGATCGGTCCTTCGGCGAGACGGTCGTACGCCACGACCGGTATGCCCGTCTCCTTGGCCTTCTTCACCGAGCTGGCGATGGCCTTGGAGTCGACCGCGTCCACGACCAGCACATCGACCTTGTTGGTGATCATCGTGTCGACCTGCTGGTTCTGCAGCGTCGCGTCCTGCTTGGCGTTCGCGTAGACGACCTTGCCCGTGCCGTCGGTCAGCTCGCTGACCCTCTTCTCGATCAGCGGCTTGTCGAGCGTCTCGTACCGCGCGGTCTCGTTCTCCGGCAGCAGCAGGCCGACCGTGATCGGGCCCTTCTTGTCCGACGCGGACGCTTCGGCCTTGTCGCCGGACTCCTTCGCGCTGCCACAGGCGGCGAGGGAGACGGCCAGAGCGGTAGCGGCGGTGGCCACGGCAGCACGACGCATCTTTGCGTTCACTTCAAAAACCTCCCTGACGAGGCCGCGTCGTTGCGGCCGAGGTGCCAGGAAGTCAACTCCGGCGCGAGGCCAGCGTCAAGGAGTAAATCCTTAACGAGATGACAACGGTGCCATTCGTTATCTAAGTGAAGGCAGGAGTCCCTGCCGGGACGGCGTTCTCCAGAAGGGACGAATCACCCATCTCGCTCAGGACGAGGGCGAGTGCGCCAAGTACCTCGGCACGGGCGCCGAGCGCTCCGGGGAGCACCGACAACTGCCGCGCCGCACTGGGAATCGCGTACCGGGAGACGGACTCGCGGATGGGCCCGAGCACCAGTTCTCCAGCCTCCGCCAGATCCCCGCCGAGCACCACCCGGCTGGGGTTCAGGAGATTGCACAGATTCGCCACGCCGCTGCCGATGTGCCGGCCGACGTCGGCGACCACCCGGCGGCAGCCCGGATCGCCCTCCCTGGCGAGCTGGACGACGCGCTCCAGGGTGAGGTCCGCGCCGTGGCTGGAGTGGAGCAGCGGCAGTACGTAGCGGGCCGCCGTGAAGGTCTCCAGGCAGCCGCGGTTGCCGCAGCGGCAGACAGGGCCCGACTCGTCGAGCGTGATGTGCCCGATCTCACCGGCCGTACCGCCGGGACCGCGGTAGATCTGGCCGGCTATCACCAGCCCGGCGCCGACCCCGCTGGCGACCTTGATGTACGCGAGGTCCTGCACCCCGCGACCGCTCCCCCAGACCAGCTCGCCGAGGGCGCCGAGGTTGGCGTCGTTGTCGACGTACACCGGTACGCCGAGCCGCCCGGCGAGTTCGTCACTGGGGTTGATGCCGGTCCAGCCCGGGAGAATCGAGGTGGAGCCGAGCGTGCCCGACTCGACGTCTATCGGCCCGGGGACGCCGAGGCCGACTCCGATCACCTTCTGACGGCTGACGCCGGTGGTGACGATCAGCCGCTCGACGAGTTCCTCGGCCCGGCCGAAGCCCTGGGCGGACGAGGCGTCCACGTCGAGGGGCTCCGACTCCTCCGCGAGCACCTGGTGGGCGAGGTTGCCGATCGCCACCCGCAGATGCGTATGGCCGAAATCCACCCCGATGACAATGCCCGCGTCCCCGCTGAGCGAGACGCTGCGGGCCCGGCGGCCCCCCGCCGAGGTGGGCGTGACCTGGACCGTCCCGCCGTCCTTCAGCTCACGGACGATATTGGAGACCGTGGCCGCCGACAGTCCCGTGCTTCTGGCGATCTCCGCCTGGGTGAGCGAACCGGCCATACGCACCGCGCGCACGACCCGTTCGAGGTTGGCCCGGTGCAGAGACGACTGCGACCCCGGAGTCTCCACGACTCATCCACTCCTGCCCTTGGCAGGCGGCACGACCGCCGCCGCCGGCCGGGGCCGCGCCTATGAGACCCCGACGTATCTCCAACTTGTGAACCCTAAGCTCAGCCCTCGGGGCACCTCCCCGTCAAGACCTTGAGCGATGGGAACACGCCGAACCGCCCGCCGACCGGGGTCGACGGGCGGTTTGTCCGGATCTCTGTCCCGGATGGAACGGACTACTTCAGCGCTCCGGCCGTCAGTCCGGCCACCACCTGACGCTGGAAGATGATGTACGCGGCGAGCACGGGCAGCATCGCCATCACCAGGCCGGCGAAGAGACCGGACCAGTCCCCCTTGTACCCCTGGCTGACGGCGAGCTGCACCAGCCCCTGGGAGAGGACCTTGTTGTCCGGGTCGGTGTTGAGCACCGTGGGCAGCAGGTACTGGTTCCACTGGCCGAGGAAGTTGAAGATGCCGACGCTGATCAGACCCGGCTTGGCCATCGGCAGCATCACCTGGAAGAAGGTCCGGGTGTGCGAGGCCCCGTCGATGATCGCCGCTTCCGCCACCGAGGTCGGCAGCGTTCTGAAGAACGAGGTCAGGAAGAAGACCGTGAACGGCAGCGAGTACGCGATGTAGACCAGGATCAGACCGTGGATCGTGTTCAGCAGGCCCATGTTGTTCATGACATAGAACAACGGGACCAGCGCGAGGATGATCGGGAAGCTCATCCCGCCGATGAACAAGTAATAGATGAACCGGTTCCCGGGGAACTCGAAGCGGGCCAGTACGTACGCGGCCATCGAGCCGAGCAGCAGCGTACCGAGCAGCGAACCCGCCACCACCAGCACGGTGTTGAGGAAGTAGTCGCTCATATGCGCCTGGGTCCAGGCGCGCGACCAGTTCTCGAAGCGCAGCGAGTCCGGCAGCGACCACGGCGAGGTGAAGATCGACTTGTCGTCCTTGAAGGACGTCATGACCGCCCACAGCAGCGGCATCGCGACCAGGAAGGCCCAGACGACGAGCACGCCGTGGGAGAAGACGTTGAGGACGCCGCCGGTCTTCGACTCCTTGTCGGGCGGGGCCGCCGTCTTGGTCACGGCGGGCCGGGTCCGTACGGTGTCGGCCGGCGGAGGCGTGTCGGCGGGGGGAGGGGTCTCAGTGGTCTTCATCAGAACTCCAGCCGCTCACGTCGACCCAGCCGCATCACGATGGCGGCGAAGGCCAGCGTGACGATGAGGAGGGCGACACCGATCGTGGTCGCATACGCCGCCTGACCGTCACGGAACGCCTTCTGGTAGACGAGCAACGTCAGCACATTGGTCGAATCGGCGGGACCGCCCGGTCCCACCGTCATGATCTGGACCACCGCGAAGGACTCCGCGCCCAGGGCGAGGATGCCCATATAGACCCAGCCGGACTGCACGGTGTCCCACAGCAGCGGCAGCGTGATCCGGAAGAAGGTGGTGAAGCGGCTCGCGCCGTCCAGCAGCGCCGCCTCGTAGAAGTCCTTCGGGATGGAGGCCATACCCGCGGAGAAGAGGACCACGAAGAAACCGGTCGTACTCCACACCAGGACGGCCATCACACACCACAGCGCGAGCTTCGGATCGCCCAGCCACTCCGGCTTCACACTGTCCAGACCGACCGCGCTGAGCGCGGAGTTGATCGCGCCGCTGTTGGGGTTGTACGCGAACTGGAAGAGCAGGGCGACGATCGCGATCGAGAGCACTTGCGGGAAGAAGTAGACGATCTTGTAGAACGAGGATCCGCGGACCCCCGAGATGGCCGCCCCCTTCCGGCCGCGCCCGCCGACATTCAGCATGAAGGCGAAGAACAGCGCGAGGCCGAGGACCACCACGGGCAGCAGAAGCGCGAAGGTCAGACTGTGCTGGAGGGAACTCCAGAAGGTGTCGTCATCGAGCATCCGGGTGTAGTTGTCGAAGCCCACCATCGCGAAGTCGGGGCTGAGACCGGTCCAGTCCGTGAACGAGTAATAGATGGACTGGATGAATGGCCATACGACAAAGAGCGCGTATATCGCCAGGGGGAATACCAGAAACCCCGCAATGAACCGGTATTTGCCGTGCTGCATGTCTCCCGACCCCGAATCTCCGGCGGGTATCGCCGTGCTGCCTTGGGGGCCCGGTACGCCGGGCCGGAACCGGAAGCCCCGGCGGGGCCTCCGGTCGCTTCCGCTCCTACTGGTGCTTGTAGTGCTTGATGGAGGTGTCCTTGGCGGCCGCGTCGGCGTACTCCTGGCACTTCTTGATGGCCTCGGCGGGGGTGAGGCGTCCGGCCATCATCTCGCCGAGCGCGCCCACGCCGATCTTCTCCTTCTGGAGGGCCACGTACCAGTCCTGGAGCCGCGGGTTGAGCACATTGGCGCCGGCCTTGGCCAGCGCGTCCACCCCGGCCTGCAGCGCGGTGGAGAGGGAGAGGCCGTCGGTGCCACCGTTGAAGGAGCTCAGCGACTTCACCTTGGACGTGAAGTTCTTCGACGACGCCTCGCTCAGCATGATGCGCAGCTGCTCCATGCCACCGTCGGGGTTCTTGGCGTTCGCCGGTACGACGAAGGGCTCGCCGCCGGACGCCCAGAGCGCGCCGAACGGGAGCTTGTCCGAGCTGTCCAGGCTGGACGGCGCGGCCACCTTCATCTGGAAGTCCTTCGGCGTCGTCTTCGCCGCCTCGTTCTCCACCCAGGAGCCGTTCGGGAGGAACAGCGCCTTGCCCTCGGTCCAGGCGGTCTGCGACTGGATGTGGTCGAGACCCGGGGTGCCCTGGAGGATGTAGCCCTTCTTGAACAGCTCGAAGTACGCCTCGAAGGCGGACTTCACGGCCGGGTGCTTCCAGGCGTTGGGCTCCAGGTTGTCAATGGCGTCGAGGACCTCGCGGCCACCGATCTTGCCGATGAACGGGTAGAGCGAGAAGGGGATGTAGTACGGGTACTTGCCGGCGTACGTCCAGCCCGCGATGCCCTGCTTCTTGGCCTTCTCGCAGAGGGCCAGCATCGCGTCCCAGTCCTCGGGGTACTCCGCGTCGAGCCTGTCCAGCGCGGTCTGCGAGTACCACACGCCGTAGACGGTGTAGGCGTAGTAGAGGATCCACACCGGGTCGCCGTCGAACTGGCCCATCTCCACGACACCGGGGCGCAGCGTCTCGCGGACCTTCTTGCCCGGGTCGTCGATGGAGGGGGCGTCCAGCAGCGGGGTGAGGTCGGCGAGCTGCTTCTTGCCGACGAGAACACCCATGTCCATCTGCTCGGCACCCGAGTTGTCGATCAGGTCGGGCGGGGTGCCGCCGTTGAATCGCGGCTGAAGCTCGGACTGGATCTTCTGGGTCGGGGTGAACTTCACCTTCGCGTCGGGGAACGCCTTCTCGTACTCCTTGACGGCGTCCGTCGCGTACTCCGTACCGAATCCGCCGTCGAACAAGACGAAGTCGAAAGGTGCGCTCGTGTTCACCCCGAGCGGGTTCTTCTCGGTCGACTCGCCCTTCTCGACCTTATTGTCGCTCCCGCTGTCGCTGCTGGCGCACGAGGCCAGGAAGCTCATCGTCGGGACGGTGATCAGACCGATCGCGGCGGACCGCTTGATCACATCACGACGGCCAAGGCCCTCGCCGTTCTGAGCGGAGGTGGATCCCATGCTCAAGTCCTCGCCTTCTCCAGGACTCAGGCGGTGTACCGGTCGCCCGTCCTTCTCTTCTGAGGCGAAGGGCCCCGCCACCGCAGGTCAAATGTAGCTGGGTCGTGCGGAATTGCTGTGCTTGATCGTGCTCGATCACGCTCGATCGCATCGCTTGGCCGG
The DNA here is from genome assembly GCF_044766385.1 of Streptomyces sp. NPDC102274. Lineage (NCBI taxonomy): Bacteria > Bacillati > Actinomycetota > Actinomycetes > Kitasatosporales > Streptomycetaceae > Streptomyces > Streptomyces sp. NPDC102274. The sequence goes on from NZ_JBIWLW010000015.1 coordinate 60,429, forward strand.
ACGCCGACAGGTATAGTCCACTTCCCGCCGACGGGGCAAGATCGAAAGCAGGTTTGGACGGCAGTCTTTCCCGAGTTGAGACCTCGTGGATATCTGAGCCGGGTGTGTACTCATTCGACCACCTCGGTCTCTCCGGAATGAGCCATTTCGAACATGTCATCCCTGCAACACCCTTGACACCACACGACACTTGGCCCCTACTGGACCCTGCGCTTCTCGTTTGACAACGTTGTCCGACTTGGTAAGCAGGACGAAAGGCTCGGTATGCGGCAGAGAACCGGACCCCGGCACAGACAATGGCATACGGCCGCCCTGGTGGCGGCCGCCTCACTGCTCGTCGTAACAGCGCAGTCCGCAGCTATAGCACAACCCGCTCAACCGAAGTCGGCGGAAAGAGAATTCGCCTCCTCCTTCGAGGCGGACGAACCCCAGCCGCAGTGGCGCAACACCGTAGAAGTGGGACCCGGTGGCGAGAAACGGGCATCCGGTGTCGATGGAGGCTTCACCAACGGTATTCCGGGCAATGTCACCGACCGGGTCGTGGAGCTGCGCGCGAGCGGCGAGAACACCGGCGGCGGTGAGACCAAGGAGAACCTCATCGACGTCCAGTCGGCCACGAAGTGGCTGGCGTTCGAGCCCACCGGCTGGATCGAGTTCGATCTCGACGAGCCGGTCAAGGTCGTCACCTACGCGCTGACCTCGGCGAACGACCATGCCGAGCGCGACCCCAAGGACTGGACGCTCCAGGGCTCCACCGACGGCAAGGAATGGAAGGAGCTGGACTCCCGGAAGGGAGAGACCTTCACGGAGCGGTTCCAGACCAAGTCCTACGACGCCGCCGTCGAGGCCCCCGCCGCCTACCAGCACTTCCGGCTGGACATCACGGCCAACAACGGCGCCTCGGACGCGACCCAGCTGGCCGACGTGCAGTTCTCCGACGGGGACACGAGCACGCCCGCGCCGCAGGACATGCGTACCCAGGTGGACCGCGGGCCCTCCGGCTCCCCCACCGCCAAGTCCGGCGCCGGATTCACCGGCACGAAGGCGCTGAAGTACGCCGGTACGCACCAGCCGGAGGGGCGCGCGTACTCGTACAACAAGATCTTCGACGTCGACACGGCCGTGGGGCGCGACACCGCGCTCTCGTACCGGATCTATCCCTCCCTTCCCGAGACGGATCTGAACTATCCGGCCACGAATGTCTCGGTCGATCTCGCCTTCACCGACGGCACCTATCTGAGTGATCTGAAGGCGACCGACGCGAGCGGCGGGCTGCTGACCCCGCAGGGCCAGGGCGACGCCAAGCGGCTCTACGTCAACCAGTGGAACCAGGTCGACGCCCGGATCGGCTCCGTGGCGGCCGGCAGGACCGTCGACCGGATCCTGGTGGCGTACGACTCCCGCACGGGCCCCGCGAAGTTCCAGGGCTGGATCGACGACATCAGCCTGGCGCCCAAGGCCCCGGAGAAGCGGCTCCCGCATCTGTCGGACTACGCCTCCACCACCCGGGGCACCAACTCCAGCGGCTCCTTCTCGCGCGGCAACACCTTCCCCGCGACCGCCGTGCCGAACGGCTTCAACTTCTGGACGCCGGTGACCAACGCCGGTTCCAGCAGCTGGCTCTACGAGTACAGCCGCGCCAACAACGCCGACAATCTGCCGACCGTGCAGGCGTTCAGCGCCAGCCATGAGCCGAGCCCCTGGATGGGTGACCGGCAGACCTTCCAGCTGATGCCGTCGGTGGCCGCCGAGACGCCCGAGGCGTCCCGTACGGCGCGGGCGCTGCCCTTCCGGCACGAGAACGAGATCGCGAAGCCGCACTACTACGGCGTGACATTCGAGAACGGTCTCAAGACCGAGATGACCCCGACCGATCACGCGGCGATGATGCGGTTCACCTATCCCGGTGATAACGCCAGCATGGTGTTCGACAACATCTCCAACGCGGGTGGCCTCACCCTCGATCCGGCGACCCGTTCCTTCTCCGGCTTCTCCGATGTCAAGAGCGGACTGTCGACCGGCGCGACGCGGCTGTTCGTCCACGGCGTCTTCGACGCGCCCGTCACCGCGAGCGGCAAGCTCTCCGGCGGCGGGGGCGCGGACGTCACCGGCTATCTGCGCTTCGACGCCGGCAAGGACCGTACCGTCACACTGCGGCTGGCGACCTCGCTGATCAGCCTCGACCAGGCGAAGAAGAACCTCTCCGACGAGATCCCCGCCACCACCCGCTTCGAGCGGGTCGAGGACCGGGCGCAGAGCGCCTGGGACGACATCCTGGGACGGGTGGAGGTGGAGGGCGCGGACCACGACCAGCTGACGACGCTCTACTCCAGCCTCTACCGGCTGTATCTGTATCCCAACTCCGGCTTCGAGAACACCGGTACGAAGTCCCGCCCGAAGCAGCAGTACGCCAGCCCGTTCTCACCGCAGACCGGGCCCGACACCCCGACGCACACCGGCGCGAAGATCGTCGACGGCGAGGTGTACGTCAACAACGGCTTCTGGGACACGTACCGCACGACCTGGCCCGCGTATTCCCTCCTCACCCCGAATAAAGCGGGTGAGCTGGTGGACGGCTTCGTCCAGCAGTACAAGGACGGCGGCTGGATCTCCCGCTGGTCCTCCCCCGGCTACGCGGATCTGATGACCGGCACCAGCTCGGACGTGGCCTTCGCCGACGCCTACGTCAAGGGTGTCGACTTCGACGCGGAGGCGGCGTACGAGGCGGCGCTGAAGAACGCGACGGTGGTGCCGCCCAGTTCGGGTGTGGGCCGCAAGGGCATGGAGACATCGCCCTTCCTCGGCTATGCCTCCACGGAGACCCATGAGGGCCTGTCCTGGTCGCTGGAGGGCTACCTCAACGACTACGGCCTGTCGAAGATGGGCGAGGCGCTCTACAAGAAGACGAAGAAGGAGCGGTACAAGGAGGAGTCGGACTACTTCCGCAACCGCGCGCAGAGCTATGTCTCGGTCTTCGACTCGAAGGCCGGCTTCTTCCAGGGCCGTAACCTCAAGGGCGACTGGCGGGTCCCCTCCGACTCGTTCGATCCGAGGGTGTGGGGTTACGACTACACCGAGACGAACGCGTGGGGCTACGCCTTCACGGCGGTCCAGGACAGCCGCGGACTCGCCAACCTCTACGGCGGGCGCTCCGGTCTCGGGGACAAGCTGGACACCTACTTCTCGACCCCCGAAACGGCGGGGCCCGAGTTCGTCGGCTCGTACGGCGGCGTCATCCACGAGATGACGGAGGCGCGTGACGTACGGATGGGTATGTACGGCCACTCCAACCAGGTCGCCCACCACGCCGCGTACATGTACAACGCGGCCTCGCAGCCCTGGAAGACCCAGGAGAAGGTGCGCGAGGTCCTGGGGCGGCTGTACGTCGGCAGCGAGATCGGCCAGGGCTACCACGGTGACGAGGACAACGGCGAGCAGTCGGGGTGGTATCTCTTCTCCGCGCTCGGCTTCTATCCGCTGGTGATGGGCAGCGGGGAGTACGCGATCGGCTCGCCGCTCTTCACCAAGGCGACCGTCCATCTGGACAACGGCCGCACGCTCGTCGTCAAGGCGCCGAAGAACAGCGACAGGAACATCTACGTCCAGGGTCTGAAGGTCAACGGCACGTCCTGGAACTCGACGGCGCTCCCGCACGATGTGCTGGCGCGCGGCGGCCAGTTGGAGTTCGCGATGGGCCCGAAGCCGTCGTCCTGGGGCACGGGCAAGAACGCGGCGCCGGTCTCGATCCAGCAGGACGACAAGGCCCCGTCACCGCGCACGGATGTCCTGACCGCGTCGGGCCCGCTCTCCGACAACTCCTCGGGCACCTCGGCGCCGGTGGAGTCCGTGGAGCTGCCGGTGGCGTCCGCGACGAAGGCGGTCCAGTACACGCTGACCTCGTCCACGGCGGCGAATGCGCCGACCGGCTGGACACTCCAGGGCTCGGCGGACGGCACGAGCTGGCGGACGCTGGACACGAGGGCGGCGCAGTCCTTCGACTGGGACCGGCAGACCCGGGTCTTCACGGTCGCCGAGCCGGGTACGTACGCGAAGTACCGCCTGGTGAGCGACGCTCCGTCGACCCTGGCGGAGGTCGAACTGCTGCGATGACGGACTGAGCCGTGGGAGGGGTCACCGACGCGTGCCGGTGACCCCTTCCACGCGTTCGCACGTACGCGACCGCCGTCGCCGCCGCGATCAGGACAGAGGCCCTCTGGCCGGGCAGGGCCCAACGGCACGCTTATCCGGCTTCCGCCGGCCGACGTTCGATGCGATCACGTGTCGCCACGGCCCCGGGGTCGTCGTAGGCGGAGAGGAGCTCCAGGGCGTCCGTCCTCTGCCGGAAGGCCGCTTCGGGGTCATCGGCGAACAGCGCGGCGGCCGGGCCGTCCAGGGCCAGGGCTTCGTTCCGGGCAGCACCGCGACGGTGAAAGGTGGCGGTGGCTTGGCGGTGGAAGTGAACTGCCTCTGCCGACCGGTCAAGTTGGCGATATGTCTCTCCCGCGCCGTGCCACGCCGTCCCGCGCCATCCTCCGCCGTCCCGCGCCATGGCCTCCCGATTCCGGTTTCCAAGCCGGCGGTGAAGCGTGGCCGAGCGCTGAGGGGAGGAGCGCGGGATGCCGGGGACGGGTCAGCGGACGACGTCGAGGATCTGCTTCTGGATACCGTTGGAGTAGACCTCGTGGTCGACGAGCTTCAGCTTCTGGGTGTCCTTGTCCGTGGTGCTGAACAGCCGCTTGCCGGCGCCCAGCAGCAGCGGGAAGACGAGGAGGTTGTAGCGGTCGATCAGGCCGGCGTCCGAGAGAGCGTGGTTCAGCTCGACGCTGCCGTGGACGATGATCGGGCCCCCCTCGGTCTCCTTCAGCGCGGCGACCTCGTCCAGCGAGCGCAGGATCGTGGTCTCGCCCCAGTTGGAGACGAGCTTGTCGTCGGTCAGGGTGGTGGACACGACGTACTTGGGCATCGTCTTGTAGTGGGCGAACTCCGCCATGTCGGGCCAGACCGGGCTGAAGGCCTCGTAACTGGTGCGGCCCATGAGGATGGCGGTGGACTCCTCCTGCTCGCTTCCCTTGAGCGCGTACGCCTCGGGGACGAACTCGACGTCCTTGAAGGTCCAGCCGGAGTTGCGGTAGCCGGGTTCGCCGCCCGGCCCCTCCACGACGCCGTCGAGGGAGATGAAGGCGGTGCTGATCAGAGTGCGCATGGAGAGTTCCTTGAGGTCTCGTGCCAGTTGTTGGTGGCGGCCCTTCCGCCGTCGGGCGGAGGGCGTTTCAGTAAGGATTCCGTGGCAGATCGACGCGAACAGTGTCATTTCTGGCTGCGCGCCTGTGAGGACCTCGAACCGTTCGTCGTCGGCCCGGACCACCTCGCCGTCCGGCGACGGCAGGCCCGCCGCCTCCGCATGCGCCCGCGCGCCGACAGCGACCGGGGTGGGAGCCGGGCTCGGCCAGGGCGGCAAGGATCTTGGACCGGATCGGGTCCAGGGATGCCTCGGCCGCGGCGGGTTCCGCGATCACAGCGACGTCCATCACCACTCCAGAATCCGACCGACAAATAAATTTGTCAAGACAGGAAAATTTGTCAGAAGCGTCGGTTCTCCACCACCCGCAACCCCTCTCGGCCAGTTGTCGTCCTCCCCGGCCGCCGGCCGGTACAGCTTCGCCGCCGAACCGATGTTCTTCAGCCGGGGCATCAGCTCGAAGTCGAGGTTCGGGTGCACGGCCGGGCGGGGTGGGACCATGGAGCGCGTCGGGTTGGCCGACGTGACGTTGTCGACGGGGACGGGCCGCATGAACGAGCGCAGTAGATCTTTGAGCCAGGCCATCGGTGGGATTGAGGTCCTTCGCCGGGTGAGCAACACCTTCTACGACCGGGTCCTGGCCGACCCGCTGCTGGCACCGGTGTTCGCCGACTTCACCCGCACTCATATCGAGCACGTGGCCATCTGGCTGAACGAGGTCTTCGGCGGCCCGGAGGCGTTCACCGAAGAACTGGGCGGCCATCAGGCCCTGCTCCGCTCCCACCTCGGGCTGGCCATCACCGAGGAACAGCGTCTGCGGTGGATGGAGTTGATGGCGGAGGCCGTCGACAAGGAACTCCCCGACGACGACCTGCTGCGACAGCAGGTGATGGCGTACTTCGACTGGGGCACGAAGATCGCCCGGGACGTCTCCGCCGACCCCGAGGACACCGACCTGGGCGACCCCGGTCCCACTCCCCGCTGGGGCTGGGAAGGGCTGTCCAGACCGGACCGCAGAGCGAAGACCGCCGACGGTCCGCTCCGGCTCGCGGCTGGAATCGGCGTGCCGGTGGAGGGGGTGTGACCCGCCGCTTCAGGGATGACGCGGCGGGTCACACCGCCTCCGTACGAACGGTGAGCGCTGACGACGACGCCGGAACCGGGGCGTACCGAATCGACGATGCCCGTGCGATGTGCCGAGATGACAAGACGGAGACCGCAGCGTGCCTACCCCCGAGAACCATGCCCAGCCCGCGCCTCCGGCCCGGGTGAACGACTATGACAGTTTCGCCGAGGCGTACTCGGCCCTCGGCGAGACCAGTCTTCTGAACGCCTATTACGAGCGGCCCGCGATGCTGTCCCTCGCCGGGGACGTGGCCGGCCGCCGGCTCCTGGACGCCGGCTGCGGCTCTGGCCCGCTGTTCGCCGCGCTACGCGATCGGGGTGCCCTCGTCACCGGCATCGACTCCAGTGCCGGGATGCTGGAGCTGGCGCGGCGGCGGCTGGGTGCTGAAGCGGCCCTGCACGTGGCCGACCTGAGCAACCCCCTACCGTTCGCCGACGGTGCGTTCGACGATGTCCTCGCGTCGCTGGTGCTGCACTACCTGGAGGACTGGGGGCCGACGCTGACCGAGATGCGGCGCGTGCTCAGGCCCGGCGGCCGGCTGATCACGTCGGTGCAGCACCCTTTCGTGGACTACGCGATCCAGGATCCGCGGCCCGACTATTCCGCGACCACCAGCTACACCGGCGAATGGACCGACCTGGTGGGACAGACCGCCCCGATGATCTTCTGGCGCAGGCCGCTGCACGCGATGACCGACGCCTTCACCGCGGCCGGCTTCCGCCTGGCCGTCATCAGCGAGCCACAGCCCGACCCGGCCGCCCACGAGTTGTACCCCGACGACTTCCACAGCCTCTCGACCAAAATAGGCTTCCTGTTCTTCGTTCTGGAGGTGCCCCCGGACAGGGCCTGACGGCTCTTCCGAGTAACGAGCAACCGGGGCCGGGCTCTGCAATCGCCCGCTGCCGGCGCCGGGGCCGAGACGGCTTCCAGCCCTTGCTCGACCAGGTCGACGATGCCGACCTCGCCGGGGCGGTCATCACCGCCCATGCTCTCCACGGCCTGCTCTTCCCACACGCCCGCCAGTCCCGCGCATCGCAGACGCCGTCTGTCCAACTGTGTCTCCGGTGAACATGTTTCCGCGCCGAAGTGGCGCCAAGCGGCATACCGCGGCCCCGGGCAGGACGACAGGCTTATGGCCGTCGTACAAATGCGTGCCACGCCATCCCGTGCGTACGACTCCGGCACGCCTGCCTGTCAGGCGGGCGCATTCCCGAAAGAGAGAGCCGCTCCATGAACCGGCCCGCCGTAAGCCCCGCTGTCACCGCTGCGCCGTACGCGGATGCGGCTCCCGTGAGACCGGTCGGCGCCTTCGAGCGGCTGTACTACCGATTCACGGAGCGCTCTCCCCTCCACTTCGTGGTGGCGGTGGAGTTCGATGCCGCCCTCGCCGCCGCCGATCTGCGCACCGCGCTCGCCGCCGTGCAGGCACGACACCCCCTGCTGAACGTCCATGTCGAGGACCGTCCGAGCTCTGGGCTCGGTTTCTATCGCGCCCCCTCGGTACCCGCCGTCGACGTGAGGGTCGCCGATGGGGATCCTCGCGCCTGGCAATCGGCCGGCGCCGAGGAACTGGCCCGGCCCTTCGACCGCGCGGTCGCCCCGCTGATGCGCGCCGTCCTGCTGCGCGACGAAGGCGCCTCGACCGTTCTGCTGACCTTCGACCACACCATCGCCGACGGCATGTCGGCCACGTACGTCCTCAAGGATCTGGTGGCGTCGCTGAACGGCGTGCCACTCTCGCCGCTGCCCGTTCCCCTCTCCCAGGAGGAACTGATCGCACGCGCCCTGCCCGCGATGGCGGAGCTCGACCTGCCGGAACCCCCCGCTCCGGATCCCCGTATGCGCGTGCCCGCCACGAATCGACCGTTCACCCGGATCCCTCCGCAGGTGGGCACGCTGACCCTCGACGCGGCGTTCACCACCACCCTGCTCGAACGTTGCCGTGCGGAGAAGGCCACCGTGCACGCGGCCGTCGTGGTGGCCGCCTCCCGGGCGCGCGCCACCTTGCGCGAGGAGGAGGAGTACGTACGTGTCCTGTCCCCGTTCAATATCCGGAGCCACATCGGCGGTGTCGGTGAGTGCGTGGACTACTTCCTGGCCGCTCCGACCGGGATGGTCCCGCACGACGGAAGCGCTCTGTGGGACCAGGCACGCCGAGTCTGCACGGAACTCGGTGCCATCAGGTCGGCCCTCGGTGTCGTCACGGCGTCCACGATCCTCCAGCAGGTCATCACCTCGGACGCGGACGCCTTCACCGCTGCCGAGTTCATGATCGCCGGGCTGAGCTTCGAGGTGATGATCAGCAACCTGGGGGTGCTCGACATCGCCCCGGCCGGACCGGTCCGGCCCCGTGCCGTGTGGGGCCCCATGATCCTGACGCAGCTCGAGGGCGAGGAAGTCCTGGGGATCGTCACGTACGAGGGGCAGTTGCGGATCGTCGCCTGCGGTCCCGCCCCGACGGACGCGTTGCTCGAAGCGGTGCGCACCACGCTGATCGAGGCGTGCGGCTGACCACCCGCCTCGGCGCCTGCGGACCGATTCGGGCACAGCCAGTGCGGCACAGGGCGTGGCCAGCGACTTTTGACTTTCGACGCTCGCGTCCATATTTTTACTTGCATGACGAACAAGAAAGTCGCCGCCCCGCGCGGCACCCTCAGGACATACGTCGTCACCGGATCCGCCTCCGGCATCGGCCTGGCGACGAAGCAGCTTCTCGAATCCCAGGGCCATCGGGTCATCGGAGCGGACCTCCGCGACGCCGATGTGATCGCCGACCTCTCGACCCCGCAGGGACGCGCCGCCCTCGTCCAGGGGGTGACACGGCTCAGCGGCGGACAGATCGACGCGGTACTGGCCGTAGCCGGTGTCGACATCGCCGGGCCCGCCACCGCAGCCATCAACTACTACGGCGCGGTCGCCACCATGGAGGGCCTTCGCCCCCTGCTCCTCGGGTCGCCCGCGCCCCGGGTGGTCGCCGTCTCCTCGATCACCTCGGTCCATCCCATCGACGAGGAACTGCTCGACATCCTGCTGAACGGGAAGGAGGAGGACGCTCTGACCCGTGCCGCGGTCGCCCCACAGGTCTACGCGACGACCAAGCAGGCCCTGTCCCGATGGATCCGCAGGCGTGCCACGGGACCCGAGTGGGCAGGGGCCGGCATCCCCCTCAACGCGGTCGCACCCGGGCTCGTCCGCACCGAACTCCTCAAACGACTCTTCGAGGATCCCGCGACGCGGGCCCGCATCGAGGCGGGCAGCCCCATGCCGCTCGGTGGCCCGTACGAGCCGGAGGCGGCGGCCCAGTTGCTGGCCTGGCTGGCGAGTGAGAGCAATGGCCACATGACCGGGCAGACCATCTTCCTGGACGGCGGCGCTGACACGGTTCTGCGCGGAGACTCCGTCTGGTAGACGACCGGAGCACGCCCTGCCTGTCGAACATGCACAGAATGCCGACTCTCGCGATTCGCCCTTTGTGCTCGGTGGCATCAGAGTCCCCCAGCCTTGCAGTGCTTGGTCGGATTGGTAGGGGTTCTGGTACGTCACGGTGAGTCGAAGTCGTGCGCCGCTCGGCACCCATCGCGCCGCTCGGCACCCATCCGCAGGGCCACGGTCGTCGCCGGACGAAAGGCGCCCGGACCGGTGACGTTCACGGTGGGCCTCTGGCCGGCCGTACGGGTTCCCCTGTTCTTGTGGACCCGACGGCCATGTGCTCCGTCGGGCCCACGCACCGCATGCGCCGATCAGCCGGACCGGGTCGGTGCGGACACCGTCCGGAACCGCTTTCGCGCTACGGAATGATGTAGCCGGGGTTGGGCAGCTTGAACGTGGCGTCAGTATGCCCGCCGCGCAGATCACTGTCCTGGTCCCCGAGGCTCAACAGCACGTTGTAGCCCTTTGCTTCCAGGTGTGCACGCGTCCCGGCCTTGTACTGCGTGGTGGTGCAGGACCCGGTGCAGTGGAGGTAGCCGGGCAGCGAAGCCGCGTCCGGAGAGGTGAACAGACCGTCGGGCGCCGGGTATCCGGCCTCGTCGAGGTTGGTCTCGGTGACGGTCCTGAGCACCTCGGGACGGCCGGTGACGAAGAAGACGGCGACACCGTGATCGTGTGCCCAGACCGCCAGATCACGCGTGGCGGCGATCGCGGGGAAGCTCTTGGTCATGGCCTGCGCCAGGGCGGCGTCGCTGTGATAGGCGAAGTCGTTGTTCGCCCCGTAGTCGTACGTGGAGAGCGCCGTGTCGTCGATGTCCAGCACGATCGCCGGCTTCTCGGCTCCCCGCTTGACGCGCTGCTGCACATAGCTGAGCGCCCGGGTGTCGGCCTTGCGGACCTCGTTGGCCCACTGGCTGTCGTCGGATGCGTGGTGCTCGCCCTCGGCGTCGGTGTTGTCCCCGTAGTAGGCCCGGATACGCTCCTTCACCGAGTCCAGGTTGGTGATGTCGACTCGCGCATCGGCCACGTGCTCGGCAGGCGCCGGGGAGGTCGCGAGTGCGGTGCCCCCGTACGCGGCGAGTGATGCCACCACAGTCGCGGCCACTGCCACGGCCGTCAGGTTCTTTCGTATGTAAGAGTGCGACTTCAATCGAGTTCAGCTACCTATTCAAAGAAACCCGGGCGCCGGCAGGCGCCCCTTCCAACCGCCCGGAATACGTACAGAGATACTCCGGGAGGAAATCAACGAGCCGCTCATGCGGCTTTCCGTGACCGTGCCGGCGGTGCAGACGGGACTTCTGCAACACGCTCTAGTCGTCGCCCCGCCGGTAGTCCCGGCGCTCATGCCGGCGCTCGCGCCGCAGTCGGGCGTTGCGCAGAGGGGTCGCCGGCGTCCTTGCGTCGGATGCCTGCGGGTAGTTGCCGGCCTGGTCATGGATGTCGCCTCGGGCATCCGTACGGGGTGCCTCGGCCGGAGTCCCGAGGAAGGGCCGTCCGTCCCGTTCCGGAGCCAGCGGTACTCCCGACTTCAGCGCGCGAGGGGCCACGACGATCGCCTGCGCGAGCCGGTTGATCCCGAGGGTGAGCAGGATCGGGGAGGCGGAACCGGCCACGTGCGCGTGCGCGGCGACGGCGACGCCCGTGACGACAACCCGGGAAACGATCAGCACCAGCCAGAGCCAGAGGCCGCTCGTCGGCGTTCGCGCCCACAGCACTCCGTCGCGTGCCTCCAGGACGGTGGACCTCCCCTGCAGCAGCCCGATCACCGCGGCGACGGCGGCGCCGACGGCTATGAACACCACATCGGCGGCCGACGGCTTCTCATCGTGCTTGGACAGCAGATAGGCGCCGAGAAGGGTGAGGGCGACGGGGAGCACGATGAGCCGCCGCCCCCGCAGGGGTTCGCCCTGCACTTGTCGTGCGATGACAAGCACAATGATCAGGAGTGCTCCGACGATTTGCAGGAAACTCATGAGATCTTCTCATCCTTCGACGACCGTCGACACACGACGGGGAATTCCTCAGTCATGGCTTGCCGCGGCGGCGCTCTCGGCCACACGCTTGTTCCGATCGCGGGGAGTCGGCGGGGCCGTTTCCCCGCGTATCTCCGCCAGTAGACCGGTGATGGCCTTCATGATTTCCTCCGTGGCTTCCCGGAGGACTTCGGGGGTCATTTCCCTGTCGTAGAAACGGGACAGGTCCACCGGCGGGCCGGCCAGCACTGTGTGCCTGGTGCGCGGAAATATCCTGCCCATTTTCCCGTAGGGCGGCAGCAGCACATTGGCCCCCCACTGGGCCACGGGAATGACGGGGCATTTCGTCATCAGGGCCACGCGCGCGGTGCCCGTCCGTCCGCTCATGGGCCACATGCCGGGATCGCGGGTGAGCGTTCCCTCCGGGTAGAAGACCACGCCATCACCGCGCTCGACCGCCTCGACCGCCGCACGCAGAGCGGTCATGGCGTCCGCCCCGCTGCGCGACACCGGTATCTGCCCCGTGGCGCGCAGCAGGCGACCCACCGGCCCTGTGAACAGCGATTCCTTCGCAAGGAACCTGGGCGGCCGGCGGGCTTTGTACTGGAATTGTCCGTAGGCGAGCGGGTCGAGGTAGGAATTATGGTTCACGGCCGCGATGAATCCGCCGTCGGCCGGTATGTTGCTCGCTCCCCGCCAGTCCCGCTGGAAAAGAAGGATCACGGGAGGCTTTCCCAGCATGACAGCGAACCGGTACCAGAAGCCGACTTTAGGGCCCATCAGCAAACTTCTCCTTCGTCACTCCGACCAGCCCGACATCTGGTCGCCGAAAGAGACTCATACTTCCACTCCGAAAGGGTTGACAGTGTCAACACACGGAGGGAAGTATCGCTCGGCAAGGCAACTGACCGACCCGCGGCAGATCTCGTGGGCATGATTCCCGTAGCAGGTTATTCCGCCGCGGGAAAACGCTTCAACGGCCGGAAGAGACAGATCGACAGGGCCGCCGTGTCGGATTCCGACATAATTCCGCGGGCCACCACGACGGATCCCGTGACGGTGCCCGGCGCCGCGCCGGTCAGCCGGCGGGAACGGGGGTGCACAAGCCCACGGTGATCTGGTCGAGCAGGCTCTCCGCCGCGTCCATCAGGGCGTCACCATGGAGGGCGCTGAGCGGTCCTTCGGTCACCAGCACGGCGAATCCGTGCACCGCGGACCAGGCGGCGATCTCCGCGCCCGGCCGCCGTTCGGCCGGCATGCACCCCACGGCCACCAGATTGTCCAGGGCGGAACTCAGGAGTTCGTACGATCGATAGGCGCTCTTGTCCGGTGCCCCGGTGCGCTGTGTGTAGGGGGCCGCCGATGACGGCACCTCGTGGAACGCGGTGCGGAAGAGTCCGGGCTCGTTGAACGCGAACATGAGGTAGCCGCGCCCTGCCGCTTTCGACCGTTGTATCGCCGCGAGCCGCGGATCGGTTTCCGTCACCGCCTGGACGATGGACGTCGCCATGGTGTCGGTGAGGGCGTCCAGACTCCGCGTCTTCACCTCTTGGAGCAGGTCGCCATGGCTGTCGAAGTGGCGATAGGCGGCCGTCGGGGAGACTCCGACCCGCCGTGCGACCTCGCGCAGGACGACTGCCTGGGGGCCGCCCGAGGACGCCAGTGCGGTCGCCGCGTCGATCAAGGCGTTGCGCAAATCTCCGTGGTGGTACCTGTCGCTGCGGGCCGCGGTCGTTCCCATCTCCCCATCGTGCCTTTGATCATCCACAGAGGGAAGTTGACGTTGTTATCTTCTGCCTGACACTGTTCTGAACACGTGAAACGGGCACTCGTCGAGGCGCCCCGGCTCTCCGCCGCACGATTGCCGGGGGCCGATTGTCACCGGGATCCCGCCGGTTCCCGTCCATCCTGGCCTCTTCGGCCGCTTCACCGCACGATGCACGGCTCCGGCCGCTCCCTCGTGCCGGCCTCCCGCCGCCACCGGCCCGGGGCCCGCATCCGTACGTCCCACTCTCTGGAGCAGAAGAGAATGAAAACGTTGGACCAGAAGGTCGCCATCATCACGGGGGCCACCAGCGGTATCGGCGCGCGCATCGCGGACGTGTTCGTACGCGCGGGTGCCCACGTGGTCCTCGCCGGGCGGCGAGAGGCCGAGGGCAAGGCGGTCGCCGAGTCGCTGGGCGGTACGGCCGGCTTCATCCGCGCGGACGTGTCGGCGGAGGAGGACGTGGAGGCCCTCGTCACGCGGACCGTCGAGCGCCACGGACGGCTCGACATCATGGTCAACAACGCCGGTACCCCTGGGAACAGGGCTTCGGTCAGCGACTTCGACGGCGAGGTGTTCCGGCGTACTCTCGCGGTGCACGTCCACGGAGCCATGTACGGCACGAAGCACGCGGCGCGGCAGATGCTGACGCAGCGTTCGGGCAGCATCATCAACATGGCCAGCCTCGCGGGGAAGGCGGCGGGCTGGTCCGGGATGGACTACTCGACGGCCAAGGCCGCCGTTCTCCATCTCACCCGCTGTGCGGCGATGGACCTGGGCGAACACGGCATCAGGGTCAACAGTGTCTCGCCCGGTTTCGTGCCCACCGGCATTTTCGCCAAGGGAGCCGGCGTGGCCCCGTCCGCGGCCGACGGTTCCGTCGACGCCCTCGCCGTCGTGTTCGACTCCGTCATGAAGCGCCACCAGGCGATCGAGACGCCCGTGAGCACCGACGACGTCGCCGAGGCGGTGCTGTGGCTCGCGGGCGACGCGAGCCGGCTCGTGACCGGCCAGGACATCGGCGTCGACGCGGGCACCTCGGTGGGTCGTCCTTCCGCCATGTCCCGGGAGGAATTCGACAGCTTGCGGGGGCTCCTGGCGCCCCGGCAGTAGAAGCAGGTGCGGGCCCACCTGGCACGAGTGCGTCATCACGTGCCGGGTGGGCCCGGAGTGCCTGGCAGGGCGTCAGGGGTCAGGGCGTCAGGGCGTCAGGGCGTCAGGGCGTCAGGGCGTCAGGGCGTCAGGGAAAGAGACACCCGCACCGTTCGGACGTCGCCGGGGTCGAGACCGTGGCGTCGGGGATCGGCCTGGCCGAGGTGTGCCGACCGGCGCCCGGGCGGGCGGAGGCGCTCATCGTGCTTCCACGCGCAGCGCGTCCTTCGTGGGGAACGCGGCATGGTCGACACCCCTGACCCGGTGTTCGCGCTGCTCCGTCTCAGATCTCTTCGGACAACGACTGATCGTTTTCTCGGCAAGGGCTCATCCGACGGGCTGCGCGTCCGCCCGGAGCAGTCGGCCCGCGTCGGGGAGATCCACGGCCAGGCCGAGCTTTCGCAGGATCGTGTAGGCGCCGGCCGTGGCGGCGGAGACCACGGGAATGCCGAACTCCTCCTCGGCGGGCTGCACGAGATCGAGGGAAGGCATCTGGACGCACGCGGAGATCACGAGGGCGTCGACACCGGTCAGGTCCAGCTCGCGGGCCGCGCCCAGCACACGCTCCGGCTCGATCCGGCCGACCTGCTCGTTGTCCTCGACCTCCAGGGCACGCCAGTCGGTGACCTCGAAGCCCTCGGACTCCAGGTAGGCCACGACTTGCTTGGCCAGCGGCAGCGCATACGGGGTGACGAGCGCGATCCGCCGGGCGGGCAGCGCCCTGAGGCCCTCGGCCAGCGCACCGGCGCTGCTCAGTACGGCGGCACTGGCACCACCCGTGGACAACTGCTCGGCGATGCCGGCCTCGACCCGCTCGTGCTCGCCCGGTCCGCCGACCATCACAGCGACGAGGCAGGCGTACAGGATGGCGTCGACACCGGCGTCGCCGAGTTCCAGGATGCAGCGCTCACGCTGGGCGTTCATGGCCCGCAGTTGCTCCGGCGACACGGT
This sequence comes from Streptomyces sp. NPDC102274, assembly GCF_044766385.1. Classification (NCBI taxonomy): domain Bacteria; kingdom Bacillati; phylum Actinomycetota; class Actinomycetes; order Kitasatosporales; family Streptomycetaceae; genus Streptomyces; species Streptomyces sp. NPDC102274. The sequence continues at coordinate 76,064 of NZ_JBIWLW010000015.1, forward strand.
GTGCATGCGCATGCGGCTGGAGTGGAACGAGAAACGCGCGCTGGGGTGCCGGTTCAGCAGCTGCGGCATCTCCGTCTCGACCGTCACATTGGAACTGGGGACGACGAGACCGACCCGGGTCGGTCGGGGCATGGGCTGACTCCTCTAATTGACTACGGCGACTATTTTTCGACGCTAATGTCACAATGTCAAGAGTCACATCACCCCGGGCCGACCGCCCTGGTCGCTCCGGTCGCTCCGGTCGCGTGTGAGACAGGAAGAACCGGACCGAGACGGTGTCCTGCGCGAAGCCGTCAAGGCTCAGCTCTCCGCGTGCACCGGTGCACCGCGCCCGCACACGAACGACGACGCTGTGACAGCATCGTGGGCCACTCAGGACGCTGCGGTTCGGGGGTGAGTTGCGGGTCGAGCAGCAGATCGGCATGGACCACGATGCCGAGAGAGCGCAGGTTGCTCACGGCCTGTCGGCTTCGGCGTGCGCCGTCCTGGCACGGCTCGACAAGTCGATAGAGCGCACTGTCGGGCACCTGTTCGAACATGATACGGGTCAGCATCCAGTCCGCCAGGTGGGACGAGAGGCTGTGGTGGGGACGGGCGACAAAGCCATGTTCGTTGTGGTAGCCGATGTATACGTGTGGTGCATCCACAGGAAGGAGTTCTTTCAAGACGGGGCGAGGAGTGCAGCCGGGCTGCCACGCGCCGGAGACGCAAGGACATGGGTATGAGTGGTCCGGTGGTTCGACGCCGAAGGAGCGGTGGTCACTCGTGCCACCGGCGTCACAACCCAGCGGACGAGCCGTCCTGCGCGTGCTCGCGGGACGCCTGCCCCTCGTTGGGCAGCGCACCGCCGAAGCGCCGGTCCCTGGAGGCGAATTCGAGACAGGCCCGCCACAGGTCCCTGCGGTCGAAGTCCGGCCACAGCACGTCCTGGAAGACCATCTCGGCGTAACTGCTCTGCCAGATCAGATAGTTGGATGTGCGCTGCTCACCGCTGGGACGCAGGAAAAGGTCCACGTCCGGCATGTCGGGGTAGTAGAGGTACTTGGCGAAGGTCTTCTCATCGACCTTGGCCGGGTCGAGCTTCCCCGACGCCACATCCACCGCGAGCGCCTGCGCGGCGTCCGCGATCTCCGCGCGACCGCCGTAGTTGACGCAGAAATAGAGCGTCATGGCATCGTTGTCCCGCGTCTGCTCCTGGGCGACCTGGAGCTCCTGGACGACCGACTTCCACATCTTGGGCATCCGGCCGACCCAGCGGATCCGGATGCCCATCTCGTCCATCTCGTCCCGGCGGCGCTGGATGACATCGCGGTTGAAGTTCATCAGGAAGCGGACCTCGTCGGGGGTGCGCTTCCAGTTCTCGGTGGAGAAGGCGTACAAGGAGAGGTTCTTGACGCCCATCTCCAGACAGCCCTTGAGCACATCGAGCACCACACCCTCGCCGACCCTGTGCCCCTCGGTGCGCGGCAGACCGCGCTCCTTGGCCCAGCGGCCGTTGCCGTCCATGACGCAGGCCACGTGCTTCGGGACCAGCTCGCCGGGGATCTTCGGCGGCCGGGCCCCCGAGGGGTGCGGCTCGGGCGTCTTGTACTCGCGTGGGGAACGGCCCAGAATTCCGCGTCGTGCCATATCTGTCTGCCTCTCTCACATTCCTATTTGCGCACCGCGCTGTGCCCGCGACCGAGGCCAATGTGGTTGTTCAAAAATTCGCACACAGAATAATGTCGATGCCGGGTGCCGCCCTGAAATCTCTGCATCGGACGTTATGTGCGACCAGATCCTCGCATGACGCCGGAAAGAACTTCGTACGCAACGGCGTGGACGCGGTCGCGTAGCCCCAACCGGAGCGTCATGGGCCTCCAGAATGTTATCGATTACCGGTCGGAAAGCAGGAGACGGCACCATCGCGCATCGACTCACTTGACCCCAGGAGTTAAAACCGTAGAAGGTGAGCGTCAGGCAATCAATGTCGTATTCACACTGTGCTTGAGCCGGTGTGTGTCCGTTCTCCACTGCTTCCGGGGTCGGCGCCCAGCCGGACTCCCCCGCCCTCCCGCGCGCGGCCTTCGGCCCTGAGCGCAACTCCCCCCGACTGACCTGCGCAACCGGACCGAGAGGCCCACGGGCCACACCGCGGCAGAGGCGACTGCGCCGCCCTGGGGATCGCGCTTGCGGACGTCGCGCTTGCGAAGACACGCGCGGGTTTGGACGGAAGCAATGTTCACAGGTCACTTGTGACGGCACAGTAGGTGTGCGAACACCCCATCTTTCGGGGGAAGTTAGTGACCTACGCTCCCACGTGCACGGAGGCAAGTACATTGCCTCGGCTTCTTTCAACGCCAGCACCAGCGGTCTCGCTGTTACCGCTACCGGCACAGGGACTTCCCCCGGTGTCTTCAGTGCTTGACACCCGCCCTGCGCCGTCCACGCCAGGACGGCGCAGGGGGCATGCGCCCGGCTCGCGTCGGCGTCCGGCTGAAGGATGGGGCTCTTTCCTCAGAGTCCGAGTATTTCGGGGTTCTTGGCGAGCTCCCGGAAGCGGTCCTGCGGGTTCTCGACGAGGCGTCGTGTGTTCAGGTCGATGAGGCCGCCCACACTCGAAACCTCCGCGGCGAGATCACCGCCCTCCATATAGAAGTTCTGGTCGACCCGCAGGGACTTCCCTTCTCCCCAGACGAGCCGGCAGGAGATGCTCACCTCGTCTTCCGGCCTTCAGTTCGCGGTGGTAGCGGATCGTCGTCTCCAGGTTGACCGGCGCGATGCGCTTCTTCAGCAGGTCTTCCTGCCGGATACCCGCGGACCGCATCAGCGACCAGCGCGAGTGCTCCGCGTACTGAAGGTAGATCGTCCCGTTGAGATGCCCGAGAGCATCCGTCTCGTATCCGCGTACGCCGACTCGCGTGGTGTGCATGGTCGTCCTCTGGGTTCTCAGATTCCCGGCCGGATCGTGACGCCGAACGTCAGGGTTGTGACGAACAGGCGGCATTTCCCGGTGCGGGCAGGTCTCTTTCGATACTGCCCGCGCCGGGAGAACCGTCACAATGTCGCGATCCGACACCTGGATCCGCCTCGGAAGTGGCGCATCACCAGGGGTCGGGGGCTCCGTCCGCCGCCACGGCGACGCGCCTCGCGCACGGAAGAAGCTGTTCGAGGGTGTCGAGACAGGCGCGTACCGCGTCGAGGGCATGGCGTGGAGACGCGTACGGCGAATCGCGCTGGTCGTCCTTGAGGACTATGTCCACTGCGGCTTGCGCCACTTGCCGAGTGGTCGCCTCGACGTCCAGGCCGATGCCCGGGTGGAACCACCAGGCCACCCAGTTGCACATGCCGACGATGCTCAGCGCGGCCACCCGCGGATCGAGGGGTTTGAAGACCCCGGCGGCCATCCCTTCCTCGATCACCGAGCACAGCTCGTCCAGTACGGTCCCGCGCACCTCGGCCTGCTGAGCCCGCACCGATTCCGGGAGCGCGGATCCCGCCTGATTGAGCAGCCGGAACGGGCCCGGCCGTTCCGCGCGCTGCCGGACGAGCTCCGCCGACAGTGTGCGCAGCCTGTCCTCGGGACTGTCGGCACCCTCGTGGGCGGTCGCAATGGACTCGTTGAGCGCCACGCTCAGCTCGTCCATGAGCGTGGCCAGGATCTGTTCCTTGCTGGAGACGTAGTGGTAGAGGGCCGACCGGGAGATCCCGATGGCGGTGGCGATGTCCTGCAGGGTGGTCTTGTCATAGCCCTGCTCGCCGAAGAGTTCTGTGGCTTTGTCCAGCACCTCACGGATGATCAGCGCTCGCCGGGTGGTGAGGCGGCGGGCGGGCGGTTGCTTGCCAGGTGTCATGGGTATACGGTAATCCAGAATCGTCGCGAGTGTCGATTATTCAATAGTCGCGTCGAACATTTCCGCCACCCCGGCACCGCGGCACCCCAGACACCGTGGCGCCCCCGCGACACGGCCGCGCAGCGCTCGGACGCCTCCCCTCGACGGTCCGAGACGCCGGGTCACCGCCTTCCGCGCGCGCGATGGACGCCACCGATCAGGCCGATCCCGGCCCGCGCGCGGGAACCCACGCGTTCCGCGTGGCCGATGAGAGCTCGACGCGGCCACCGCCACGCCGGTACGGCCACGAACCGCGCACCCCCAGGCCGCCATACGACACAAGCCGGGCAGCGCCCGCCGGCATCCCGCACCCGGCGACACCACCCGGGAGCTCGATTTTCATCCCACCTATTGGAAAATGTCGTAAAATGAGTGGTTCGTTCCTTACCGTATGCGGGATGGCAGGCACCATGCATGACGGCCACGGCGTCGACGCCGAGGGAACGTCCACCACTCAGGACAGCCTCCACCATGCTGCCGAGCTGATGCGTGATGCTGTGCACGGGCTCGGGGCGGACAACTCGGTTCTGTTCCTCGTCGACGAACGCGAAATCACGCTGACCCCCGCCCTCGTGGTCGGTGGGCCCCTCTCGCTGTTCACCACGCCGGATCACATCTCGACGTCCGACGAACGCTATATCGCGGCGATCGCCTTCCGGACGAAGCAGCAGGTGGTGAGGGATTTCCCGGGAGCCGAGCCACGAGATGTCTCCATGCCCTTCCCCTACCTCGTCGCCGCGACCCCGATCATCCGCGGCGATCTCGCCGCGGGGATCCTCACATTCGTCTGGGCGCTGCCGAAAGACAAAACGGTGATCACCGCCGAAGACACCGAACGCTGCACTGCGGTCGCCGCGGAACTGGCAGACGACAGGGGACTTTTCGCCGCGCTTCAGGGGTGCTCCAATCCACGCTTCGTGCTGGCCGGCGGCGACGACGTGAATGGCGCGGCGGGTACGTCCTTGCTCTTCCAGACGCGCACGTTGGAGTCGGCGTTGTCGGCGGCGACCGGACTCAGGGATGTCGTCGCCGCCGTCATGGACCGCATCGCCCGGCCGACCGGTGCGGAGAAGATGGCTCATCTGTCGTTCGAGGGAGGCCGTGTCCGGGTGATCGGACACAGCGGCTTTCCCCAGTCCATGTCGCGCCCTGTGCTGGAGGCCGGGGAAACCAGCCTGGACGTTCCGTGTTCCGGCAGGGGCCGCTTCTACGAAACCGAGGAGAGCGTGCAAGCGGCCGGACTGGGTGCGGATTTCGCGAGCGGTCTCCAGTCGGCTGTCGTGTTGCCCCTGGTGAGCGGTGAACGGACCATCGGCGCCCTGCTCCTCGGTTTCACACATCCTCGCGTGTTCTCTCCGGAGGAACGGGCGTGGCTGGTCACCATGGCCGGCATGGTGTCGGCGACATGGGAACGAGCCCATCTCTACGACATCTCCCACACCACGGCGCAGGAACTGCAGCGACGGCTCCTGCCCCGGCATGTCGCCGAACTGGCGGAGCTGGACACCACGGCCCGGTACTTCTCCGCCTCCGGCAACAGGACCGGCGGCGACTGGTTCGACGTCCTGAAGCTGCCGGACGACAAGGTCGGTCTCCTGATCGGTGACGCCGAGGGCCACAACGTCGCAAGCGCCGCCCTCATGGGCCAGGTCCGCACCGCGTTGCAGGCGTACGCGGCCGAGGGACACGACCCCGCCGAAGTGCTCACACGGACCAACACACTGCTGTGGCAACTGGGGGCGGAGAGGTTCGTCTCATGCTGTTGTGTCTGGGTCGACCGCTTCCAGGGGACGGCTGAGATCGCGTGTGCCGGACATCCCGGCCCGTTGATCCGGATGGCACAGAACGAGGTCTTCAGCCTCCCTGAGGACCTCATCGGACCGCCGCTCGTGGTCGCGGAGGACACGGTGTACCAGGCCACGCAGGTAACACTGCGGGCGGGTGACGCGTTGGCCCTCTTCACCGACGGACTGGTCCATTCGCATTCGCCGGACTACTCCGTGGGCCTGGCGGCGATCTCCGGCATGCTGACCGCGTCAGCGGGACATCCGGAGGACATCGCCGACCGCATCTGCGCCCCCGCGGCCGGCGCGCGGTACCGCGAGGACGACGCCGCCCTTCTTCTGGCCGTCTACACGGGCACCCAGCGGGCCGTCGGGCACCGTGTGGTGCACCTGCGGGTCAAACGCCACGATCTGGAAGCGCTGGGGACGGTGCGTCGCTTGGTGCGCCGGCAACTCGACGACTGGGGCTGGGCGTTGGTGAGCGACGAAGCCGAACTGCTCACGACGGAGCTGGTGACGAACGCGCTGATCCATGCCGACAGCGAGGTCGATCTCTGGCTGCGCGAGCACCCGGACCGTATCAGGGTCGATGTGTGCGACTGGGACCCCAGGCCGCCCGTTCCGGCCCCGATCACGTTCACCGAGGAGTTCGACTGCGAGGCCGAGCACGGCCGGGGTCTGCTGATCGTCGAGGCCCTGGCGTCGTCCTGGGGCAAGGCTTCGCGCGGGCGGGGCAAGTCGGTGTGGTTCGAGCTGGGACGGAGCTGAACGGTCCCGGAGAGTGCCTCACGCCCACGGGCCGTGAAGTCACCGCCCGCCGCCTCCCGTTGACGGGAGGTGCGGATCACGGTGGGCGGACGCGGACTCGCCGGGACTCAGGATGCCGCGGGCTGATCGCCCGGCAGGAGGCGTTCGAGTACATCGAGAATGGAACGCGCCATGGCCAGCGCCGACCTGGCCGAGTCGGCCGGCCCACGTGACCCGTCGCCGGCGGCCACCATGTCGACGGCGGACTGGCTGATCTGCCGTGCCACCGCGTCGATGTCGTAGTCGGGACCCGGGTGGTACCACCAGGCCACCCAGTTGCACACGCCGAGGACGCTGAATGCCGCCACGCGCGCGTCGAGAGGCTTGAACTCACCCTGCTCGATGCCTTCCTCGAGCACCGCCGTCACCGTGTCAGAGGCGGGCGAGTCCGCCGTCGGCCATGATCGTCTGGCCGGTGACCCAGCCACTGTCCTCGCTCGCCAGGAACAGCACGGTGCCGACGATGTCGTCCGGGCCACCGGGCCGCTTGATCGCCTGCGTCGTCGACAGTGACGCGATGACCTCGGGATCGATGTGGGCCTTGCCTCCCGGGGTCAGGGATGCGGTCGGGCCGACGGCATTGACGGTGATGCCGCTGTCGCCCACGTCATTGGCCAGGCCACGGGTGAATCCGATGACGCCCATCTTGCTGGCCATGTAGTGGCTGAGGCCCGGAGCGGGCAGCGCGACGGAGTTGGATGTGATGTTGATGATGCGTCCCCAGCCTCCCCTGGCCATCAGCGGAACCACCGCCTTGGCCATGAGGAACTGTGAGTCCAGGTTGATGTGCAGCACACGCTGCCACAGGTCGTAATCAACATCCGAGAACCGCTTGTTGGGATAGATACCAGCGTTGTTGACAAGAATGTCGCAGCGCCCGAACTCCGCGTCGAGCAGCGCGGCCAGTCGCCCGGTCGTCTCGGGGTCGGACACGTCGGCCTCCAGGCCGACGCCGCGAGCCCCGGCCGCCTCCACTTCCTTGAGCGTCTCCTCGGACGCGGACAGGTCGACGGCCACCACGTCCACTCCGCGACGGGCGAGTCCGATGCTGATGGCCCTGCCGAAACCCTGAGCAGCGCCTGTGACGACTGCGACCCTGTGATCCGTACTCACGGTGCGTCCCTTCATCGGGTTCCCGACATCAATGACGGGAACGCTGTGCGACGCCGGACGGAGCTCTCCGTCCGGCGTTTGTGTGCGGCCCTGGCCGCGACAGACACGCGGCCGCCGGTCAGCCCTTCGTGTTCACCGAAGGGCGGAGCGAGCCAAGTCCCACCATGAACCTGCTCGCAACCATTGTCAACAGTTGTGTCGAATAATTGACAAGCAAGTCTACTCCGTGAGGACAATCCTGTTGTGGGAGATGGTGACCGCGCGCCGCCGCGGCCATGCGCGCCCGCGCCCTCACCGCACCACCGGACATGCCGACAGCCCGGCTCAGGCTGCCTGCCCGGACACAGTCCTCGGCAACACGCTTCAGCGGGCCGCGCCCCGCAGTTCCCTGCGGAGGATCTTTCCGGTGACCGACTTCGGGACGGCGGCGATGAACTCGACCTGCCGGACGCGCTTGTACGGGGCGACCTGGGCGTTCACGTGTTCCATGACCTCGTCGGGGGTCAGCGGGTGGCCCGGCCGGAGGACGACGAACGCCTTCGGGATCTCCTCGCCCTCCACGTCCGGCACCCCGACCACGGCGACGTCCGCGATGCCGGGGTGGGCCAGCAACAGTGCCTCCAGTTCGGCGGGCGGCACCTGGTACCCCTTGTACTTGATGAGCTCCTTGAGCCGGTCGACGATGTAGACGCAGCCGGTCGGATCGACCCGCACGAGGTCACCGGTGTGCAGGAACCCGTCCGCGTCGAGGCTGTCCGCGGTGGCTTCGGGATTGCCCAGATACCCGGCCATCACATTGGGGCCGCGTACCCACAAGTCGCCCGCCTCGCTCAGCCCTTCGAGCGGAAGGGGGATCTCGGCACCGGATGCCGGATCGATCAGTTTGTTCTCGGTATTGGGGACGGCCCAGCCACTGGCATTTACCGGGGCGCGCTCTCCCGTGAGGGACATCCCGCGGTCGATGACCACGCAGTGGCTGACAGGGCTCAGCTCGGTCATGCCGTAGCCCTGGTGCACCGGCACCCCGAGCCGTGCTTCCACCGCTTCGCCGAGCGTCCGGTCCAGTGGAGCGGCGGAGCTGACGATCATCCGCAGGGACGACAGGTCGTAGGCGTCGACCAGTGGGTGCCGGGCCAGTGCCAGCGCCATGGGCGGCACGACGAAGAGGTATGTGACCCGGTACCGCTGGATGTGTTCCAGGAACTCCCGGAGTTCGAAGCGCGCCATCGTGACGACGCTGCTGCGGCTGCGCAGTGCCACGTTGAGGAACATGGTCATGCCGTAGATGTGGAAGAACGGCAGAACGGCGAGCACCACGTCGTCGCGCCCCATCGCGCTCAGCGGCTGGACCTGCGCGACATTGGCCACCAGGTTCCGGTGGGTGATCATCACTCCTTTGGGACGGCCCGAGGTGCCGGAGCTGTAGGGCAACGCCGCGACATGTGTGGCCGGCTGGACGGGTACGTCTGTGGCCCGCTGGACGGGCACGTCGGCCTTCGGCCCGGACGGCGACGGCGCGGGGTGCGCCCCGGGGTGGTCGTCCGCGCCGAGGAGCAGGACCGCGTCGTCGGAGAGACCGGCCCGCGCGGCGGCTTCCGCGGCGCGATCCGCGAGGGGCGCGAAGGCGTAGAAGAGCACTGCGCGCGCGTCCACCAACTGCTTGGCGATCTCTTCCGCCGTGGCCAGGGCGTTCACCGTGGTCACGGTCGCACCGGCACGCAGAATCCCGTGGAACACGGCGGCGAACGCGGGGGTGTTGGGGCTCAGCACACCGACCACGTCTCCCGCGCCGACCCCTCGTGCGATGAGTGCCCCGGCGATCTCGCCGGACCACAGCAGCAGCTCCCGATAGCTGGTCGACTCGCCGGAGGACGCCACGGTGAACGCGGGCCGGTCGAGGTCCTCCTCGTCGATGTCCGCGAACAGATACTCGTGAACGCCGACGTCGGGGATCTCGACATCGGAGAAGGGGCTGCGGAACACCATGGTTTCTCCGTCTCTCTGTGCTGCTCAACACACCCAACGTATGCGGCGGTCGCGCACCGTTGTATGTGCGTATCGCACAACGAGCCCCGCTCAAGGAAGCTCTCGGCTACACCGGTGACGGGCTCTGGTCGTAGGGGTTGTAGATGAGGCCGATGTGCAGCCCGTACAGCCAGTGGAAGATGAAGACGCTGAGCATGGAGTTCCACCCGGCGTGCACGCCGGCAAGCGAGTCGTGTACGCCGCTCGCCGGGCCGAAGACGAAGGGTGCCGTCACGAAGATCGCCAGCAGGGCGAGCACCGTTCCGAGGATCAGCGATTTGCCGATGTTTCCCAGTCGCGTGGCCGGGAGCGGCATGACCGGGGACAGGGCGAGAGCGAAGAGGACCGCGAAGAAGACGCCATCCGCGTAGTGGCTCAGGCCGCCGATCACGAACTGCTGGGTGGGGGTGCCTCCGGGCAGGAGCACCGTGCCGTTGGCCGTGTTGTAGTCGAGGCGGGTCAGCCCGAAGCCGCCCATCCAGAAGCCGACGAGGCTGGAGATGTGCACGGCCACGAGGCCGCCGAGCATGGCGGCGAGCAGCCGGTGCCGCGTGGACCACTCCCGCCAGACGTGGATCATCCGGTCACGGACCTCCCGGGTGCTGGGCGCGGGCGGACGACTTCCGCTGACCGTTCCTGCCGTAACGGGCTCGACGCCACTGGTCATGGGACCCCTCCCCGGTTCGACATTTGCGTCAGAATATCGACGCGCCAGGCGATGGGCAAGAGGTGCGACCGGACACCGGCCTGGGAAGCGGCGATGACAGCGGCGGACCACCGGCCGGCGCATGCCGGGTTTCCCACACTCACCGCACGCGGAACAGTGGGTGTCCCACACTCACCGCACGCAACAGCCCAATAAAATAGCCGAGTTGGCAGTTCCCCCGCGCCTGCACAACCGTCGTGCGTTTTCGGATGTCACGCCAAAGCGTTCAGATCCGCTCGCGAAGAAAATCCGCATCACTGTGCCGTTCCGCGGTACGCCACGCCGAGGGCGACCGCACCGAGGGAGTCCGTGTGACGATGTCCGACAACGCAATCCCAGGCGCGCGGGCCATCGTCGCCACACTGGTCGACGCGGGTGTCGAGACCTGCTTCATGAATCCAGGGACTTCCGAGCTGCCCTTCGTGCACGCCCTGGGTGACTTCCCGCAGATGACCGGCGTTCTCGCCCTCGCCGAAGGTGTGGCGACCGGAGCGGCCGACGGGTATGCCCGCATCTCCGGCCGCCCCGCCGTCGCCCTCCTCCACATGGGCTCCGGCCTCGGCAACGGCCTGGCCAATCTGCACAACGCGCGCCGCGCACACACTCCGTTGTTGTGCATCGTCGGCTCGCACGCCACCCGTCACATGGCCCATGACACTCCCTTGCAGTCGGACATCGAAGGGGCGGCGCGCACGGTCTCGGGCTGGGTTCGCACCGCCACCTCCGCCGAGTCGGTGGCAGCGGATGTCCTGGACGCGCTGGACGCCACACGCCGGCGAGGGGGTCAGGTGGCCACCCTGATCGTGCTGGCGGACGTGGCGTGGAACCCGGCCGCCGCTCTCCCCTCCTCACAGCACCGTCCGAACCACCCGGAACAGGTCGATCCCGGTGTTCTCGACGAGGCGGTCACGTGGCTGAACGCCGGGGAGCCCACTGCCATCCTGCTGGGCGGACGTGCGCTCTCCGAGGCGGGCATACGCGCCGCCGACCGCATCGGCCAGGCGACGGGGGCACAGATCTTCACGGAGAACCTGCCCGCCCGGCTGGAACGGGGAGCAGGTGTCCCCTTCGCCCAGCGCCTGGGCTACAACCCCGCGTACGTCGAGGGACAGCTCGCCGGCACGCGCCGACTCATCCTGGCCGGTGCCCGCCCGCCCGTGAGCTTCTTCGCCTATCCCGGAGAAGCGAGCGAACTGACGCCGCCCGACTGCGACATCCTCGATCTCGCGGAGCCCGGCCAGGACATCACCACGGCGCTTGGGACCATCGCCGACGAGCTCGCCGCCGACCGTTGCCCCCGGCTGGTGTCCCGCGCGGATCTGCCCGCCCGGGAAGGAACGCTGAACCTGCCGCCCAGGCATGGGGGGCTGTCACTCGGGTCCATGGCCGGCGCCATCGCCGCGACCCTCCCCGAGAACACCATCGTCGCCGAGGAAACCGTCAGCTCGACCGCCCATATCGATCCCGCCATGGCGACAGCCGCCCGTCATACCCTGCTGACCCTCACCGGCGGGGCACTCGGCCAGGGGCTGCCCCTCGCCACGGGCGCGGCCCTCGCGGCTCCGGACAGGCCGATCCTGTGCCTCGAAGCGGACGGAAGCGCGCTGTTCACCATCCAGGCGCTGTGGACCCAGGCACGGGAACGACTCGACGTCACGACCGTCATCGTCAACAACGCGTCCTACGAGATCCTCCGTGCCGAACTCCCTCGCTTCGGCGCCGAGCGGGCAACCGACGTGCCGGCCCGCATGCTCGACCTCACCGGTCCCGCGCTCGATTTCGTCAGCCTCAGCCAGGGCATGGGCGTACCCGCCCGACGTGTCACCAGTGCCGAACAGCTCACCGCCGCCCTCCAGGACGCCTATGCGGTGAAGGGCCCCCATCTCATCGAGGCAGTGGTGGCGCGCGGCACGCGCTGAGACCGACCGGCCCGCCATGCCCCCCATTGCCCGCTCGCGCACCTCTGCCGTCCCTTTGGGGCAACCGGACCGGCATGCGGTGCGCCGCGGCTATATGGTCCTCACGGTTCACCGCGGAGGTCGGTGACCGCCTGCGGCCGGGTGTGCCGGAAAACGTCCCCGGCCGTCAATCCGACGCTTCCCGTGCGGCGTGCGGTGGGTGAGGCGTCATCCGCGAGTGGCAGCGCGGGCACCGGGGCGAGGCCGGGGAAACCGCGGCGACCGAGAACAGTCTCATCCCCCTTACCGGAACCACCCCCCAGGAAGGACGCCATGACGGCCGCTCCATCTCCGAGCAGTCCCGACGAACCGACAGAGGGCGTGACGGCGGAGCCGGAGGGATCCCGGAGTCCTGACTCCGGCGCCGCACGCGACGGCGCCCGAGCCGGGGCGGAGCACCCCCTCCGGTGGGCACGGGCCGCGCGCTCCAGCTGGCGCACGCCGCCCGTGTCGAGTCCGTCCGGCGCGGCGCTGAGAAGCGGGAGGCCGAACGACCCGGCAGAAGCCGAGGTGCCGTTGAGCGCTGAGGGCGAAGAAGCGGAAGGGGCCGCCGGGGAGAAGCGAGCGGTCGGCGAGGGCTCCACGGCGGAGACCTCCGCGGCGGCGTCCCCGAACCCCGCCCGCGCCGACGAGGGCGATGCGCACGCCGCACTCGCGCGGACAGCCGGGACCTCGGACGAACTGCGCACGGCCACCGACACGGAGGCCGCACCCGGACGGCCGCGCAAGAGCCTGCTGGCCGGAGCGGCGATCGCCGGTGTGCTGCTGGTCTCCATTCCCTTTCTGCTGACCGGCGGGGGCGACGACAAGAACCACAACGCCTCGAAGGGCCTGACACCGGGTACCGAACTCACGGGCGGGGGCGGTGCCCCGGGTGTCTTCGGCTCCGCCTCGCCTTCTCCGCGTCCTGGCTCGAAAGGCCCGTCGCCGGCCCCCGGTACGTCGAAAGGGCACGGTGCGGGACCGGAGAACGTGGGCGAGGTGAAGCCGTCGCCCGCGAGCTCCGGGGATGACAACACGGCCTCGGACAGCACGAAGCCGGAGAAGACAGGCACTTCGCCGGGCACGCTCTTGTCCAGCGGCTCATCGGGCGGCTCATCGGGCGGGTCGTCCGGCGGCTCGTCCAAGGACTCCGGCACCGTCGCAGGAGACAGGGTCTGGAGCCACGCGTCACACCGGTGCATCGATGCGCTGGACGGTCGGAGGGCGGACGGCACACCGCTGCAGATCTGGGACTGCGGTGGCGTCGACTGGCAGAAGTGGCAGTTCAAGTCCGACGGTACGGTGCGCACACTGGACAAGTGCATGACCCTGGCCGGGGGTTCGACCGCCAAGGGCACCGCCATCGTGCTGTCGGCCTGCAACGGCAGGTCCGCTCAGCGTTTCACCTTGAACGCGGCACGCGATCTGGTCAACCCGGGCGCCGACATGTGCGTGGACGTGAAGGACCACGGCACGGCCAATGGTGCCCGGCTTCAGCTGTGGACCTGCAACGGGCAGGACAACCAGAAGTGGACCGGAGAGTGACCCTGCTGGCCACGGCCTTGCCCCGCCACGGTCTTCTCCCGCCGTCGGCCCGGCCCCGGTGGCGGGTCAGGGCCGCCGGGGCCGGGGCCCGTCAACGGCGGGACAGCCCGGGGCCGATGTGACACAAGAGGGATGAGGATCAGATGGCGCCTGTAGGCGATCAGGGGGCGGATGACACCTCCGGGCAGCGAGTGCCGGCGACCGAGAGCAGGCCAACAGCCGACGACAATGCTGCCGTTGCGGGCGATGGCGGTGCCGATGCCGATGCCGATGCCGATGCCGATGAAAGCCTCGGTGGATGGGTGGCACGCCTGCGCGCCGTGCCCGTCGTCCCGGACACCGAACGTGAAGTTCCCGGCGATGTCGAACTTCCCGAACTCCCCGATGACGTGCGGGAGATGGCCCGGCTCGTGCCGGATCACTGGCTGGGCGTCGTCGATCCCACATGGCGTGACGGCTTGGAGCCACCGGCCTGGGCGATCGTGGGGCAGTGGCGGTCGGACAGCGACGGCGAGGTGGTGGAGTGGGCCGACAACCCCGACTACCGTCCCTCGCCCACGATGCTCGGCTGGAGTGACCCCGAGGACCCTCTCGATGCCGCCGTCCAGCTGGCGGCCACCGGGTACGGGCCCATGGAGGACGTTCCGCGGCTGCTCACCCGAGCCCAGGTCGCGGTGCTGGTGGACTCGGCCGACTCACCTGTCGTGGCAGCCGCACCGGACGGAACGGCCGTGATTCCGGTATTCAGTTCGCAACCGCATCTGGACAAGGTGGGGGCGCTGCGATACCGGCTGATAGCGGGCTCCGAGCTTCCCTCACAGATACCTGAGGGGTGCCACCTCTATCTCAACCCGGCCGGACCGGTGGCTTTCACTGTGGACCGCGACGCACTCCTGAACGCGCTCCAGGAGCCGGTCCAACAGGAGAAAGAGAGCAGCTGATCGGCCTGCGCACCGCGGTCGCGAAGGCGCCCCGGTACGCCGCATGCCCGCGGTACGCCGCATGACAGATGCCCTCACGGATCGCTCCAGAGGGCATCTGGTTTTTCAGTGCTTCTTGGTACCACCACCGTTGGAACCGTTGATTGAGCCGATGATGTTTTCCTGAGTATCCCCAATACTTCTCCAAACTTCGAACGTCCCCTTGGCGGTACCCACGACGGCCTCCCGGAGCGCTCCCAGCGTGCCAACTATTACCTTGTCTTCCTCCCTGGCCTGTTTTCCCAGCTCTTTCGAAAATGAGTCCTCGGGAGGCCCTGCCCAGTCACGAGAAGCACTGAGTAGGGACCCAGTTCTTCCCTCTATTTCATAGACACTCCCCTCCAGTTCTTTGATTAGCTGGATGCCTTTGGCGATTCGATCCGGATCCGCGAAATATGAATTGCCGACCATGGGGTCCTTGTTCCTCCGCGTCTGCTTGCCCTAGTCGTGCTGCCGCCGGCCGCGCCTGCGACGCGTCACCGTTTGTGGATCCTCCAGTACGTCCGGGCCGAGAATCTTCTCCCAGTCGACATCGACACCAGTCAACCCGGTTACCGTCGTGCTGGGCTCGGTGAACGGTTTGAAGACCTCCATCACGCGGCGGGCCATCTGTGTCTTGGCCTGCCCGACCGACTCCAGCACGCTGGCCGCAAGCTCGGACGCGGCCATGGTGCGGTACTTGTTGTCGAGGAACCGCAACGTGACCAGTTCGCCCTGCGGGCCGACGGTGACTTCCACCGCACGGTCCTTCGACCGCACCGTGACGGATGCCTCGCGCAGTTCCTTCTCGGCTTCGGCCACCCCCGCCTGGATCGCCTCCAGCTCCGCCATCGCCTCGGCCAGTTTCTCGCCGATCGACAACGACGGACTGATCGCCTCGGCGTCCCCGCGCTCTCCGGATCCGCTCATCAGCCGATCGCCGCCGGTGCGCCGTTGCTGTCACTGCCCCAGACATCCTCGTCCTTCTTCACCACATAGCTCGCCCTGGGCCGCTTCGCACTCTCGGTGGACCTGCCCTGCTGAGTGCTCTCGCCGGGCGCGGGGGATATCCCGGTTCCGGTGGTGGCCATCGGGCGGGGGCCGACGATCACGTCGTCTTCTTCTTCCTCCTCCTCGTCCTGGCCGCCCAGGGGCTTGCGCCGCTTGCGCAGGTCCGCGCCGTCGCTGTCCCCGTGCACGGTGCGCACTCGTTCACCGTTGGCAGAGCCGGAGCCGCCTCCGGGGCCACCGCCCATACCGCCCATCCCACCCATGCCGGCAAGGCCGGGATTGAGCGGCATGCCGGCACTCGCGGCACTGGAGTCAGTGCCGCCTCCGCCCGTACCGGAGGGACCGCCCAATGTGCCGCCGGTGAAGGGGGTGTCGTCGAATTCGTCGTACGAGGGGAGATCGCCGCCCCCTTGGTCCGATATGCCGGGAGAGCCGAAGAGGCCGGACTCGGTGTTCAACGGTGAGTCATGGGGGAGGCTGCCGAAGCTGTTCTGGAGGTCCGGCAGCGAGAAGTCGCCATATCCTGTACCACCGTCGAGGCCGAGCCCGCTCGTCAGATCGCTGCCGAGGCCGCTGTTCAGCTGGGTGGTGCTGGTGGTGCCGTCAGGCCGGGTCGTCTGCAGGGTGCCGTCAGAGGTGACGGTCTGGACGGTGCCGTCCGGGAACTTGGTCGTCAGCGAACCATCGTCGTTCAGGGTCGTGACGCTGCCGTCAGGATTGGTGAATCGGCCCCCCGGATCGAGGTGCGAGGTGTGCACCGTGACGTCGGGAGAGGTGGTCGTCACCGTGTGGGTGGCCGGATTGATCGTCTCGTTGGTGCCGTCCGGATAAGTGGTCGACAGCGATCCGTCGGAGTTCAGTACCCCGGTCCCGCCGCCCGGGGTACTGAACGTGCCCACGTGCGGGTTGAGCAGCGATTGGGTGGTCGAACCGTCGGGGTCGGTGGTGAGGACCGACCCGGTGGAGGGGTCGACGGTGGTGGTGCTCCCGTCCGGGTACGTCGT
Organism: Streptomyces sp. NPDC102274; assembly: GCF_044766385.1. Lineage (NCBI taxonomy): Bacteria > Bacillati > Actinomycetota > Actinomycetes > Kitasatosporales > Streptomycetaceae > Streptomyces > Streptomyces sp. NPDC102274. The sequence goes on from NZ_JBIWLW010000015.1 coordinate 92,830, forward strand.
CGTGAGCGAACCGTCGTTGTTCAGCACCGTCGTGCTGCCGTCGGGGTTGGTCAGCTTCCGTCCGCCGCCGAGGTCGAGGACCGAGTTCTTGCCGCCGGAGGACGTCGTGGTCATCGTGCCCGTCGACGGGTTGAACGTGCTCTGGCTGCCGTCGGGGAACAGGGTGGTCAGCGAACCGTCCGAGTTCAGTCGCGTGTTGCTTCCGTCGGGGTTGGTCAGGCTGTTCGGACCGGAATTCCCGTCGTTCCAGGGTTCGTTGAGATTTCCGAGTCCTGTGTTGAGCGGTCCGCCGGAGCTGAACAGCGTGGACGGCACAAGCCCGTCGTTCCCCAGGCCCCCCTGTGTCAGATCGGGATTGTTCAGGCTGCCGCCCGATCCGCCGGTGAGATCAGTAAGGCCGTTGTCGAGGCCGTCACCGATCCCACCGAGACTCTGGTTCAGATTCTTCCCCAGATTGTTGAGACCGTCACCGACTCCGCCGAGGTTCTTCCCCAGGTTGTTGAGGTTGTTGTTGAGACCGTCACCGATTCCGCCGAGGCCCTGGTTCAGATTCTTCCCCAGGTTCCCCAGGCCGTCTTTGAGGTTCTCGTTGAGATCGTTCGCGTTCCGGCCGTTCTTGTTCAGGATGTCGTTGAGGTTCTGCTGATCCTCATTCGCCTTGTCCCGGTCGATCTCGTTCTGCTCGTTGTTGTACGCCGCGGACAGAGTTGAGGTGTCCTTGGTGGTCAGCGTCTCATCAAAATTCGCCCCGTCGTCGATCCAGTTGCTCTTGAGGGTGGAGATCGCCTGAGCGGCAACGGGAGTGAGCCAGTTGTCCACATGCTGGTTCCAGAACCTGACCGCCTCGTCACCGACCTTCTTCCAGTTCTCCAGCTTGCTGAGATCACCGTAAATCGGGTGCAACTGCTGGAAACCCGCATACGTCGCGCCGTTCTCGGCCACCTGCAGGACGTTGTTGCCCAGCAGCCACCGCCCCAGGTCGTCCAGCACCATCAGCAGCCAGCGGTGCGGATCGTGGAGTCCGCTGTCGGCCCAGCGGTCCCAGGCGTTGAGCAGGTTGACGCCCCGGTTGTAGAGCTGGCGCTGGGCCAGCGCCAGTGAGTCGCCGTATCGGGACCCCGGCGTGTATCCGTCCACAGTGGTGTGGGAGGACCGGTACTTGGCACCGCCCAGCTGCTCCACGTAACTTTCGTAATTCTTGTTGACCTGATGGATCAGGTGCCAGAAGACACCGGCGGCCTTGCCCTTCCACGCGGCCTGCTCGCTGCCGAGCTGCTTCTCCCAGGCGGCGACCGTCTTGCCGTGGTCGACGAAGAACATGGCTGCCCGGTCGAAGGCGCGGGCGGTCCTCTCGAACGACTTGAGATCGACCGCATCGGAATCGGGGATGGTGGCCCCGCTCCATGCCACGCCTCGTGTGGTGTGATAGTTGACAAACTTGTCGAGGGCGACCTTCGGCCCGCTGATGTATTGGGCCATCGCACTGGAGTCCCACTCGATGCCGGACGAAGGCCCTTTGAAGGGGGAGCCGCTTGAGATTTCGCCTTCGTCGTGAAGTCGCGCTCTGCCTTTGCCGTCGGACGGCACCCCGATGAAGACGATCCTGACCTTGATCAGAAGCGGGCCCGCATCCGACCCGTAGAACGCGAGGTCGTAGTCCTCGCCGCTGCTCTTGCCCCAGCCGCTGATCGTGGAGAATTCTTCTTCGGTGATCGCGCGGAGCTTTTCCTTCCGGATATCCATCCGAAAGAGCGGGATTCCCTCGTCGCTACTGATCTTCTCGAAGAGATGAGCACGCTCGGGCATCGGATAACCGGTGAAAAGGTTGACGGCCTGGCTCCAGTAGTCATCGGAACCGACGCTGTCCGGCATGGCAGGTACTCCACAAGGCTCAGGAGGCGAACGAGGGCTGCGGAAAGGCCCGGGAACCAGGCCCTGTCCGGCTGGGGACGCTTCTACTTGCTATTCGAGTTGCTCGAATCATCGTTCGAACCGCCTCCGCCGCCGGAGCCGTCTCCGCTCAGGTCCTGGTCCACGTCCGTGAAGATATCCAGCAGCTTTGCCCCGTCGATGGACGCAAGGCTGCCGCCTTGGTCCTTCAGAAGCTTGTCGATCGTTTCTTGCAGATCGTTCTCGATGTCCTTGAACAACTTCTTCTGCGCGACGAAGACTTCGTCAATCGCCTTCCCCGCGTCACTGATCTTCGAGATCAGGCTCTGGCCGTACACGTTGTCGTTGCCGGCCATGAGGCCGATGCCGAGAACGAGGTTCTCGCCCAGGGTCTCGGGAGTGCTCCGGCCGGACAGGATGCTGTAGAGGGCCAGCACTCCGGAAGGGTCGTCCTTACGGATGGAGTCCAGGTCTCGGAGGAAATCCGTGAGGTCGTTCTCTATGAACGATTTCAGAGCCTTCGCATCAAGCTGGGTCAGAGCCATGGGTGTCCTCCTGATCTGCGTCCGCTGCCTGCCCGAGTCACCGGCTCAGCGGCCGATGCTCACTTCGGACCACATCTGGGACAGCGAGTTCTCGCTGTACTTGTAGTTGCCGGAGATGTCCGACAACAGGGCCGCATGCGAGGTGAGCAACCGCTCCATGTTCGCCACGGCCTGATCCCACGCCGCCTGCTTCTGCGTGTACACCTCGGCATCCGAGCCGTACCACGTCTTCTTCAGCTCACCCAGCTCGGCCTCCAGCGACGACAATGTGTTCGCTATCGCCCTGGTCTGCTGAACCATGTCGTCAGCAGCGTTCTCCATGTGGTTGTACTCGACGTAGATGTAACCGTCGGTCAGATTGTCGGGCATCGCAGTTCTCGTCTCCGATCGGAAGGACAACGGTGAGGGGAATTTTTCAGGGGCGACGCGTGGCGACCGGTCAGGAACCGGTCAGCGTCTGGAACGCCGCGTCGGAGGCGCTGAACGCCTGGTTGATCGACTCGTTCGACGAACCCTGCGACTTGTTGTGCTCCACCAGGCTTGTGTTCAGCTTGCCGATCATGTCCTCCAGGTTCTTCAGGATGACATTGACCTGCTGGTCCCACTGCTGTAGCAACTGCCCGTACATCGCACCGTCGCTGCCCTGGTAACCCCGCGACAGAGTGGCCCGCGTACCGTCCACATCCTGACGCGACTTCAGGATCCCGCTGAACGCCGACTCCAGCGCCTGAATACCATTCCGCGTCGCCTGCTCATTTGACTGCTGACCCATACCTGCCATGTCTGCCTCCCGGTCGGTCGGTCACTCACTCCGGCCCCGCGAACCCGGAGCCACTGGACTGACGAACTGCCGGATTCCGACCCGTCGGGTGGAACCAACCGTTCGTCCCCGCCGCCGTGGTGTCGCGGAGCGGGTCGGTATCCCGTCCTCTCTCGGCCCAACTCCCTGGTCGGTACGGGGTCACCAGCTGGTCACCAGGTGCGGAATCCGGGACTTGGGTCCTGCCCCAGGGCAGCACCGCCAACGGAGAGGAGAAGAGGAGAGCACGCTCCGCCATTGTGCGCGGGGCCCGGCGCCCATAAGGCCGGTCCCTGGAGAGCCCTGCCCGAAGTGGCGCGAGACTCGGCCCCGTAGCCCGCCACGAAAGGGGACATACCGTCTCTGTCACTCCGACCGCGGCGCGCGGCCTCCTCCTCGCCCCTCAGCGACCGCGTCCGGGGTGTTCACGGGACGACGAACGCTGGATCTCCGACGCCGGGATCGCCGAAGACCTTCGCCGCGTTCACCGGCAAGAAGGCGTTCCACCCGCGCACCGCCGCTGCCCGCCCCTCGGGCGGACGGCGCTACTTTGAAGACACGCCCCAGGACACCGAGACGGCACAGGTGTCCTCACACGTTGTCGACCCCTGCCTGCACGGCCGTCCATATGATGACCGACTGATGGTCCAGCGGGTTGATCGTCGGCATCTCCACGAGAAGATGATCAGGAATCGAGGACCACTCCTTCCCTCGACTTCTCGGAAGAACACGGACCAGGTTTCGCAGTTGAGGACCGAACTGGACGTCAAGTATGCGGGTGATCTCCGCCGAGACGGTCTGAGCCCGCGTCAAGCCGTGCTCCGCCGCACTCCTGCCGCCACCGCCACCTTCTACGTAGATCACCACCCCGGTGCCCTTTTGGGCGAGTTGGCGATGGATCTCGCCGATCGCCCGATCGACAAGTTCCTGTACGCTCCGACGCTGTGTGTCGTCGAGTTCATCGTGCTTCTTCCTCTCGAACGTCACCATCGCCGCGGATGCGCCGAACCGGTGGTGCGGACCCGGCAAAGTCCTCTGCATGTTCTCGTCGAGTTGCGAAGTCATGACCCCGAGCTCCGAAATGTACTGCCGCAAAGTGGGTACCGTCGGCATTTCGCCGGGACGGCCGAACAAGCGCAGCTCGTAAAGCCCCAGGGCCTCTTGCGAACTGCGCTCGCCGAAGTTGTCGTCAGCCTGCTCCATGTAGGTGTGCAGTTCGAGAAGGGACTGGTCCACATCCGCGCTCGGATCGACCTGCTCAAGGGCGGCGCGCAGATAGCTGCTGATGGGGAGGCCATCATATTTCCCCGAGTCCGTGATGACGTGGCTCAATACGTCGACCGGCCCGTCCAGGTAAGATACCGGCCACCTTATTTTGGGATTGTCCTCCGTGAACTTTTGGTTGAAGCGCTCCTCCAAGCTGCTGCGGTGTTCCGTGAAGAATCTGCGCACACTTTCGGGCAGCATGCGGCGTTGTGCCGAAAGACTGGTCCGGGACACGAGGCTGGCGTAGTGCTTGGGAGTGACATCCGCGCCCGTCAGCTGCTGATGGGCCAGCGCCGCCGTCTGTACGTACACCAACCACGCCCAGCCTTCCGCCATGTCAGCTTCCCGGGAGGAGCCCCTTTCCTCGGTCTCGAAATCGCTCCTGGTCGATTTTGCGAATGATTCCGCGCTACGCCGGTGACGGTCGGCCTGATGATTGGGGATGAGGATACGTTCCTGGCTGTTCAGGAAGCGCGCCAAGCCGATTAGCTGCGTGGGGGGCACCCCAACGGTGAACTGAAGGGACATGCGGCCACGGAATTCCTCCTCCCCGATCGATACGGTCCGGCCGACCTGCGTGAACTCCATGTCGGGGAATTTGCCGGCGAGGCTACTCAGGGAGGTACCGGAGCGGGACCGCCGCAAGGCCTCGTAGACCGATATCACTGCCTCTACGGTTGCCTGCTGAGAATTCCATCCGACTTCTCCTCGCAGCGCACTGAAGGGTTTGCTCACGATTTCGATGATGGGTTTATCCCGCCACATGTCCGTGACCAGCTCATAGTGCGGTGTCGTCGCCAGGACGACGCTCCCTCTAGCATTTTTCATGTTGACCGTGACGGAGGTTTCGAGCTCGAATGCGTTGGCTCCGTACCGATGGTCGCTCGGCGGATCCGTGAGCGACTGCAGACGGAGAGAGGGAGGGCTGATCTCCCGCAGTTCGCTGTCCGGCAGAAGTCTCCCCGATGCGTCGAGGACGACGGCACGGGCATAGGCCGGAGACTCCGTTGGGAGGGCACCGGTCAGCGCTCTCCCCTCAGGCGCGGACAGGTTGACCGTCATCACCTCTCCTCCGTCCGCATGGTGAAGCGCGTACGCGTGCCCGAGCCCTGTGCGGCGTTGAACGAGAACGAACGCTGTGGCCCGATCACCGGCGTGCCGCACTACGGCGGCAAGATCGATCCACGAGCCGAACCGGTGCCAATCGGCACCCGGCCCGAAGCTCTCCTCGACGCGCCCCGTACCGAGAACCGCGTCATCCAAGGTCCGGTGGTGCCGGATCGAAGCAGCGGTAGGCGGGCGGCCGGCACCAGTCCGAGGAATGGCCCGGGCGGGGTAGAGACGGGCGCGGAAGGTCTCCAGCAGGGTGACGCATTCGTTCACCGTCTGCACGTGTCGCACGGCGTCCGCCGGGATGCCGTGCCGCGCTCGGATGTCTGCGACAAGTGCCGCGAGCTCGCTGTGACGACCGGCTCCCGCCCGGGCGGAAATGTCCGGGCCGGTGTCCGGGCCGGTGCCGACGGCAGACTCATGAGCGTGAAAGACGGCTTCGCCGCCTTGCCGAGTGTCGTCCTCCAGTGCTGTCACGTGTGACGGCCGGCCAACCGGGGTGTCCGCCGTGACGGCAGCGGCGATCTCCTCGGCGTCCGTGGCGGTGGCGGCGCCGGTGTCCTCGGTGTGCCGGGGAAGGAACGCGGCAGTGACAGCTCCGTCATCCCGATCCGCCTCATCGAGGCCCGGCCGGTCCGCGTCGTCGCGCCCCGCAGCGCTGAGCAGTCCTGCGTTCTGGACCTGTGCGCTGGTCGGGCGGCTCCTGCCGGGGGCGTCCCGGTCGAGCGGATCGGACGCGTGCACCCCGCCGACGGGGCCGGCCCAGCGGCTGTGGACCCGCCCGTCCGAGTCGGTGATGTCGGCCCGGACCGGCACGTTGAGCTCAAGCGCGATGTTCCGGAGCAGGTCGTCGAACGACAGCGCGGCGAAGGAGACGATCTCCGGGAGTTGGACCGGTGGCGGGACGTATCCCTGATCCGACAGGAGCAGGCGACGCACCTCCTCGACCTCGCGGACGACGGCTGACACGAAGCCCTCATGGTCCTGGGCGTCTTCCGGCCGCGGTCGTACGGGCAGGTTTCCGGCAACCATTTCCTGATACTTCATCAGGACAGCGGGTGCCGCCAGGTTCGGGTCCATGACCCGTGCGTCGGCCAGGTCGGCGAGCATGGTGCGCACCGCCCAGCGCAGCACGGCCCGGTCGGTCCGCACGCGGTTCAGGCCGAACACGACCGCTTCGGGCGGGCCGTCGGCCCCGGCCTTGACCTGGCCGGCCACCGACTGGTGCAGTCGGTCCGCGGAGATCCCGGGCTCGTTGGCCACCTGCTCCATCGCCGCGGCCAGGTCGAACCGGGGTGCGCGTTCCAGGTTCCGCCAGTTGTCGGAGTGCTCTACGGCGGCCGGGCCGAACAGGTCCGGCAGCAACTCCGCCAGCCCATCGGCCGGCGTGCCGTCGGCGTTCAGGGGCAGCATGCCGACCAGTCCGCCCGGTACTGGCACCCGCAGGGTCCGGGCGGGGCCCCGGACGACCACGTCGACGTCGAAGCTGAAGTAGTCGAACTTGCGCGTGGACTCCTGGTTCTTCTCGTCGACCTGGCTGACCTCCCCACTGCGCTCGGCACCCTTCTCGGTCCCGAACTCGGCGGGAAACCGCTCGACCAGGTGGTTCTCCCGGTGCTCGCCGGCGCTGCCGCCCGCCTCCGGGCCGAGTTCGAACTCCCAGCCGTTGAAGCGCCCGCTGGACGTCTTGAGGGCATCGTCGTACTGCTGGTAGCGCCGCGCCTTGAAGGTCGCCCCCTTCGCGAGGACGCGTGCCTTGGTGAGCTCGAAGCCGACCGTGACCTCGCGGTCGCCGACCGGAACCGTGTAGGTGTGCTCCAGCAGCCGGTGGATCCGGGGCCGCAGCACATTTCCGGAGGAGTACAGGTCGTACTGTCTCCCGGCCGGCGTGGTGAAGTCGACGCCGGGCACCTCCCAGGCGCGTTCCCCGCCGAGGTCGGGGGCGATCCGGGAGGCAACGGCGGCGAGCTTGGCCCACCGCTGGACCGCGGCGGCCGCCGGGACGTCCCAGGGGTGCAGGTTCCTGACGAACTCGGCGGGCAGCGGTCTCACCGGGGTGGGGCCGGTCTCCCATCGGGGGGCGGTGCCGAAGGCAGCGGGTGCGACGGCGGCCACGGAGGCGCTGGAGGCTTCGGTCGTCAGATGGGTCGGGACCAGCAGCCGCACCGTGCCCCGGGGCTGGTCCTCCTCGTTGCGCGTGCCGTCGTCGTACCAGTCCCACCGCTTCTTCGCGTACCACAGCCGCGCCGCGTCGGCCTCCCTCCCAAGCAGCGCCCCCACGCCCGTGACCGTCCTGCGCAGGCCCCGGGCGGCGACCTCAAGAATCTCGGGCAGTTCCGAGGTCAGGCCCAACTCGATGCGGAACCTGATCCGGTGTTCGAACTCCTCCGAGGTCTCCTTGGTACTACCCCGGTGGATGTCCAGGACCGTCCGGCTGTTCTCACTGCCCTGCTCTTTGCCGGTGCGGTAGCCGGCGCTGAGGCCGACACCGCCGAAGCCCGCGCCGGTGCCCACCCGGCCGCGCATGACGAAGCCGGCGCCGCCGTAGGTCGACACGGACCGCTCATGACTGTCGCTGGTCAGGCCCTCGCCGCGCAGGGTGAGCCTGACCTCGTCCCGGTGCCGGTAGCTGTGCGCGGGCTCCACCTGGCTGACAGTGACCCGGACCACCAGGTAGTGAGTGCCGCCGCCGAAACGCGGCAGCGGGAACACCCGCCACCGGTCCTTGCCACCCACCAGGCCGGTGAACTCGGTCTGCAGGTTCTCCGATGACAGGAACGCCCTCAACTGCCGCACCAGCAGGTCGGGACGCGATTCCGCAGCGCCGTTCAGGATCCCCCGTCGGCGCAGCCGGTCCATGACGCTCAGCAGGACGCCGTCGGCCCTGAGTACTTCGGGGTGCGCGGCGCCGGCAAGGAGGCCCGAGTCCAGGTAGGTGCGGGGAACCGGATCCACGGCCGGTGGCGGCACCAACCCCAAATCCTCGGCCTTCCGCCCCGCGGCGAGCAGTTCCAGGGCGCCGACTGTGGTCGAGGAGCCGACGGCCTCCCGGCGGTCGTTGCCCTGTCGGGCGACCGCCGTCGCCTCGACGGTCGCGTCCAGCAGGACGCGCCACGCCCCCGCATACGTGGACCGGCTGATCTCCACGCTACCGAACTCGGCGCCCCCGCCGCGGGACCACGAGCGGCCGAACTCCGCCTCCCCGAGCACCGTGACCCGGCCGGTCAGCCCACCGCCGTTCTCGTCACCCAGCCGGACCTGGGGGCCCATGCCGCCCGACAGCCCGACGCCCCAGTTCCTGGAGAGGTCGACACCCAAGGAGCTCTTCGCCTGGAGGTAGTGCTCGATCTCCACGTTTTCGGCAAGCTGCGGCTGCCGCTCGGGCCGCGGGACGCTCAAGCGCAGCCGCAGATTCTGCTTGCGCCCGTGCCGGGCGGGCAGCGGCAGTTCCCATCCGGCGGGGCCGACCAGCTCGGCGAAGTGCGCGTCGAGAGCTCGTGGGCTGGTCATGTGGACCAGTTCGGACGGCCACTGCGCCGGGTTCCCGAGCCAGTCCTGCGGCAGGCCGTTGACCTCGGCATAGAGTTCCGCGGTCAGCCTGGTCAGACGCGGCATGGAGGCGAACGCCGGATACAGCCCGGAGGTGCCGACCGCGTGGAAGTCGAGCGACGGTACCGGGGGCCGGGGCCCCCTGCTCGTGGCGCCGCTTCGAAGGGCGTCCACCTCGTCCTGGGTCACCGGGGTCACCGGCACATGCTCACGTGACACCGCGATCTGGGCGGTCGTCTCTCCCGCCTCGCCGAGGTACGACTTCTCGCCGTCGATCCCGGCCTCCCAAACCACCTCGTAAACGTGAATATTGACCGGGCCGTGCGTCTCCATGCGGGCGTAGGACTTGTTGACACCGGACAGCTCCTGTGCGGTTCCCCGCCCGAAGCCGCCATGAAGGCGGACGCCACCGGCCTGCAGGCGCACCTCCTCACCCACAGACACACGGGCACCGCCGCCGATGGCCGCATTCGCCTTCCAGCGCGTGCCGCGGTGACTGGCGAAGGCCTGGCCGACCGCCGTACGCGCGTTCAACGTCATCGAGTCGGTGTCGCCGTAGCCCTCCAGCCGCTTCCGTAGATGTATCTGAATGGACAGCCGGTGCTTCGTGCCGGACAGTGTCACGTCATGGCTGTAACCGTGGATCAGTTGCGCCAGGTCGCCCACCAAGGCTGGAGCACCGAAGAACACGCTGAGCTCGCGGTCGAGCGACGACAGGTCGACGCGCGCCGCTCCGGATCGCACCGCCATGTCCCTGAGCGCCGTCCTGAAGTGCTCCTCGACCTGTTCGGCCCCGGGAAGCGCCAAAAGGACCGCGAAGCCCGGCCCTCTGCGGGCCGCCAGGTGCACCGGCTCGTCGTGCTGGGGCAAAAACGCGTCGTCCAGGCCCTGTGGCCTGACCGCTCCGCGCTTCGGCGCCATCCCGGCGAGACGCAGCAGCCTGCGGACGTGGGACTGGTCCTCCACCGGCCCCACCTGCGCGCGCTGCGGGTCGGGCTGCGGCGGGCGGGCTACCATGCCCACCGACCGCTCAAACTGCCGCGCGCCCCGCCGCCCGTCGGACCCCATGGGTACGCCCACCTCGCCGACGACCAGGCCCCTCACCGTCCTCAGTCCCGGGTGACTGGTGGACTTGAGGCCCAGCTCCACGGCCACCCCGGCGTCGTATCTGGCGTGTGTCTCCTCCCCAGTGGCCACATAGTGGTTGACCGCCTGGGTCATCAGCGACATCCCCGTGGACCGGGACGGCTGGTACGTCAGACCGAGGAACGGGGCGACTCCCTTGCTGCCCTTGGATTGCTGGTCACTTTGCCCGACCGTGGGACCGGCGCCCTCCGTGTCGGTGACGTCGCTTCCGAAGCCGTCGGTCAGACCGAACATGTTGAAGCCGACGCCGTAGACGGCCGAACTCACCACCTCCCGGGAGACGGCTGCGGACAGACCGGCCCCCAGATCCTCGCGGACCTTCACCCCGGCACTGACTCCGACCATCCGCTCGGAAACGATCCTCATCCGGACCGTGGGATAGCCGGAGAACGCGAAGCCGAGCGGTACCGGCCTTCGCCGGGCGGCCTCACCACCCGTGGCCCAGACCGCCTCGCTGATCCGGGTAACCACCTCCGGGTCAAGCCCGTGGGCCCCCAACTCGGCCTCCAGACTGCCTCCTACCCTGTCACGCAGTCCCCGGACACCCGGGAACCCATGACTCGTGTGGACCTTCTCAACGGCCGCCTGCACTGTGCGGCTGATCTCCTCGACGTCGGCCGGCCGCAGACCGGCATCCAACGCACTGCTCCGCAACACCGTGTCCATCCCGGCCCGGACCGCACGCAAAGCGGACGGCCCCCGCCGCACCGTCAACGCACCCGCTGTTATACGCATCCCGACATCACCGCTGGTCAGCCACCACTGGCTGCGGTTCCGCGCGGTCTGCTCGTTGAGCAGAACCTGCGTCTGGCGGACGATGTCGGCGACCGCCCCGGCATCCAGCCCGACCGACAGCAGTTCCCGCTGCAGTCCAGCGACCACCGGAGCCAGGTCGATCGCGTTGAGCACCAACCGAGGCGGGGCAGTCGGGGCATCGGGTGCGTCCTCACCCGGCCCGGATCCAACCAGGTCGACGGGCGGGCCCGTACGGCTCCCGGTATACGCGGTGGGAACGGACACCCCCACAGCCGCGGGCACAGTCACGTCAGAAAGGTGCTCAAAACCATCCACGAACAACCTGAAGCCCAGGTCCGCGTCGAACCGGCTGGAGCTGTCGACGAACAGCTTGCGCCCACTGATGACGCTGCGGCCCCACGCGACAGCGCTCTCCCTCGACACCGAGGCACCAATGATCGGCAAGCCGGGAACCGCCGACGACGCCGCGGCGGAGGCAACGTTGAACGCGCTGAACAGCCTGGAGTCCCACCCGTAGGTCCGGCTCCGTTCCGTCGTGCCGGCGGCCTTGGCCGAGGCGAAACCGACCTCGTACTCACGCACCGGCTGCTCCGGCAGCCCCGTCTCCGGCTCGGGACGCACGTCGCGCAGGACCGGCCGAAGCCACAACAGCCGTCCCCGGCTGACCAGCAACCGGCCCTTCAGCAAAAGCTCCTTCCACTCCTTCGGATCGGAGATCTCCAACATGCTCCGGAGAGCCGCGCGGATGTCATCACGCAACTCCGGCACCGGAACAGCGTCCGCGATCGAACTCAGCAACCCCTCCGAGTTCTCGATCCGCTGCGGACCACGCCTCACGGTCATCTCGCCGAGGGCCCCACGATTGAGATACCACGGATGCTGCGAGCCATGGACCACGGGAGCAGGCGGTGCCGCCACCGGCCCCTCATCCCCAGCCAGGGCACCAGCTTCGCCGGGCTGGGTATCGGCAGGCAGGGCGCCGGTGGGCGAGACGCCGACAGGCTGAGCATCGGCAGACTGGGCGCCGTCGGACTGGACATCGACAGGCTGGACATGGGCAGGCTGGGCGCCATCGGACGCGACATCGACGGGCGAGGCGTCGACGGGCTGGGCGCCGTCGGGCTGGGCGCCGTCGGGCTGGGCGCCGTCGGCCGGCTGCGGGGTCCGGTCATCCTTCGCCTGGCCGAGCCCACCGCTCCGCGGCACTGCGTCATCGGTCCTGACCACCGTGACGCGGGTTTTGTCGCCGTCGATCCCCAGCACCAGCGGCGGCGGACCGCCTACGGCTCGGAAGCGGGTCACGGTGCCGTCGTGGAGGTCGACGAGATCCAGACTGACGGTCAGGGTCCTGGCCGCCACCGTAGCCGCTACCTGCGTAACCGTGGCGTCCCAGTGCTTCGACGGCCGGAACAACAACACGGCCATTTGTTGCGCCTTAGTCAGGCCGGCCTCTGTGAGAGGCAGTAGACCGTCCGGCATCAGCGCGGCGTGCGCGCGGTGCTCGACGCCGAGCGTGATGCCGGGCACGTCGAATGCATCAAGAGGGAGCCTGACATCAGCGGCGACAAGTGGGCCGTCCGTGACCAGGACGGCAGCATCGACTTCGGTGGCCAGAGTACGTCGCAGAGCGTCGGCCATGGTCTCGCCGGGCATGCGGGAGAGCCCCCTCAACTGTGGGGCCTCCGACCCGAGCATGGCGACGAGCGCATCGGGGAAGGACTGCTCCGGGCCGTCGAGTACGTCCAATACTCTGCCGTCGCTGGTGGTGAGTGCACCGTGGGAAATGGTGTAGGACAGCTCCGGCGTTTCGGTGCTCGACTGCTCGGGGCGGCGCCAGGAGGGGTCGGGCGTCTCTCTCGGCAGCACGCTGTTCGCGTCGGTCGGCCGTTCGGCGCCCGTGTCCGCCTGCCGGTCCGAGTTGGACAGCCAGGGGACAGCGGCCTGTGGATCGAGCCGCCCCGAGAGCGGACCCCCGGCACCGCCCGGCAGGTCCGTCCCCGGTGCCGACGCCCGCCCGTCACCACCAGACCCAGCCGGCCCCCGCTCCTCTGCGAGCCCGCGAGCCCGCGCCTCAGCCGCCTCCACCCCAGCCTCACGACCCGCATAACCCTCACGCAGAGCGCGCACGACCTCCCGCAGATCAGCACGCTGCCCAGACCGAACCTCCTCCGCCCCGGACTCCCTACCAATAACCGTCCGGGAACCGAGATAACGCGCCGCGATACCCGACGCCCGAACCAACTCCCCACGCGTCACATCACTAAAGCCCGGCCCAAGCTCCGCCAACACCTCCCCACCAACAAACTCATCCTCGGGAACAACATCCACACCACGCACCGCACCCGACGACGACGACACCCGCACAGACTCCGCAGAACCACCATCCTCCGACACCCCCGCCGCCCCCACAGCCCCACCAGGAAGACCGAAACCCCGCCCCCCAGACACGCCCCGCACCGACGCAGACCACACAGAATCACCTACACGCCGAACAGGCCGCCCCGGAACCGAAACCACCGGCAACGGCCCAGCACCCGGACCCACCGGCAACGGCTGACCCTGCCTCGAATCAACGGAATGACGCCACTCCGGGACCGGCACCTCCGGCGACGCCAGGGAAGTGGGTGTCCCGGGATCGGGATTGAACCGGAGCCATTCACCCGGCTCGCCATCCCGCGCGGGCCCCACACCATGTACCCCGGCGACAGTCGCGTTCGCCGCATACACGACACGACCGGTCACATCAGCGACATCCTGAGCCACCGAACGCCCACCCTCATCACGCGTCGTTCCCCCGTCACAGGACGCCAGCACGATGGGAACACCCGACGCCAGCCGGGACACACTCGGCCGACGCCGCAGGAAACCCCCCAACTCCCGCCCCGACACATCAACGGGCCCTTCACCCACCGGCAACGACACAGAACCAATGTCACCATGCAAAGCCATGAAATACGGCGCCCGGCCGTCCATGACATCCGCCGCCCACGGCACCTCACGCTCTTTCCCATTAAGGACAATCGTGTCGGCGACCTCAGGGTGGTTTACCCCCTCGCGGTAGACAGTGCCGGATGGGTCAAACTGACTCTGCCTTAGACCTAGTTCGGAGGGAAGGAACGCCATCCGGCCCACCGGCCGGCCAGTCCGGCCGACGACCGTATGGGAAACCACGTCGGTGTCCCAGATCGTCTCGCCGCGGACCGTCTTGATCACATCGAGTGACGGAACGCCCCCACCACGCACGGCACCAACTGCCCCAAGGTCCCCCGGAAGACTCCGAATCCACGACCCGTTCGACCGCTCTTTATCAAAGTGACGCACATACGCAACGACCTGCGCCCCTCCTTGGACATCCTTCAGCCTCACGTCGCTGCTGAAGGACCACACCTCACGTCCGAGCCTCGCCGCCACCACACGCGGCAGATCCAGACCCCGATCCCCGCCATGCCCCACAACCAACACCACCGGGACACCCGGATCAACCCGCACCCGCACGAAATCCTTCGCCAACAGATCAGCGAACTCCCCCGGACTCAACCTCCTCGACCCGCCCCCGACCTCAACCACGACATGGTCAAAGTCGCCCTTGGCCGCAACGAAGAACGGAAGCGGCCGCCCCTCCTCAAACCAGGGCCCTCGATCCTCCCCCCGCCCCACCACACCGCCCCGCACCTCAAAGACACCGACAACATCAGGCAGCACGGGCAGCCCCGGACCCGGTTCCCCCCCGCCCGAAGACCCGTAGTCAAAACCAACCAACCCACCACCGAAAACCCTCAGTTCCGCACGAGACACACTCGCCGGATCCAGCCCAGAACCCACCACCGAACCCACCACCGACGGCACCCGCAACCGCCCCGCACCATCCCCCCGCACCGAATCAGACGGCACAGAACCACCCACACCCGGATCACCGCCCGGAACCGACGGCACCGGCTGAGGCCTCTCGGCGGGGGTTTCGGCCGGCGTGCTGGGCGACGGCACCGGAGTTGCGGTGTCGGTCCCCCCGGCGGTGAGCGGATCGGGTCCCGTACTCAAGACGGGGTAGACCCGGATGCGCTGATATTCGGGAGTGACGTGGGCGGCGTCATACTCGGCGGGGAGACTGTCAATCCACGCCGCGATGTCGTCCTTGGTGCGCGGGGACTTGGCGCTGGGCTTCTTCCCGTCCTTCTTGCCCTGGGTGTCGGTGTCGGTGGTGTCTCCGACCAGGGTCACGTCGGACTCGGTGCGAACGTCGGCGTCGGCGTCGGCGTCGGCGTCGGCGTCGGCGTCGGCGTCGGCGTCGGCGTCGGCGTCGGCGTCGGCGTCGGCCAGGGTGTCCGTGTCGCTGAGATCGTCGGCATCGGGGAACACGTGGCTGTCGGTGTCGGACGGATCGTCGGCGTCATGGGTGACGGTGCGGGGCGCCGGTGTTGAAGTCGGTGCGGAGGTCCCGACGGTGGTGAAGGGGGTGGGCGCGGAAAGCACGCCGTCGTCCTGCCCTGTCGTCCTGTCCCCCACGGTGTCGGAGACGGAGGGCTGATCGGATGCGGTGGCGGGGTCCAGGTGCCGCGGCACGGATGTGCGCTCTGTCCGGCCGGCGGGCGGAGCCCACGTGCCGGCTCCGTTGCGTACGCCGTCACTGCCGACGTGGTCCGCCGTGCGGGCGGACGTCACCGGCGGTGCGGTGACCGAGGACGGATCGGTCGTGCCGACCGGGACGGCGGGGTCCGAAGCGGCCGGCGGGCCGCTGGTCTCGTGCCACTGATTCTCCTGATCCGCGCCCTGTTCCCGGGCAGGCCGCCTACCGATACGGTCTGCCGGGCCGGGACGGGAGGAGTCGGTGTCCGCGAGGTTGCCCGCATGCGGCTGAGCGGTGGTCGGCTGTGGCGTGACCGAGGACGTCCGCTCCGGGCCGGCAGTGGGGCCGTCGGCCGGCTGCCCGTTGTCGGAGAGTGCATCCGTGCGGGACTGGTGCCGGCCGTCCTCCTGACCGGATGCGCTCCACCGGGAAGCCTGGTGCGGTTCGCTCCCCATGGTCCGGGGCGCACCGCTGCCGCCGTGTCCGGCGGGCAGATGCCCGGTGGGTTGTCCGGCGGGTGAGGGCAACGGCTCCTGGGAGCCGAGGAATTCGGGCGAACGGGAGTCGAGCCCGTCGTCGGATTCGCCGGTCGGCCCAGTGGTCCTCACCGACGTCGTACTGATGCCGGGTGAAGGGATGTGCGGGGTGTGGACGGCGGGAAGGCCGACGCCGGTGGTGTCGATGGCCGTCGTGTCGCCCTGCTCCTCATCGATGCCAGGCAGGCCGGTATCCGTGGCGGGCGGTGCGGTGGTTCCGGTTGCCGTGCGGTCCGGGTGTGCTCCGGTGCTCTGCCGGACAACGCCACCAGGACCCTTGGCCCCGTCATCGGACGTGTTCCCCGACGGCTCTGTGTTCTTCCCCGCTGCGGATGGATCGGGGTTCCTGAGGGATTTCCCGAACTCCCCGAATTTACTCGCGGCTCCCATGGCCGAGTTTTCGAATGCGCTGCTCAGTACCGAGCCGCCCAAGCTGCTCAAGAAGCCGAAGCCGCCGTCGAAGCTGGCGGGCCCGAGCAGCACCACCTGGGCCATGATTTCCGCAAAGCCCTCGTTAACGGCACCATGGATGTTACGGCCCACCTTGCCCACGATGTTCTCAGGCGAGAAACGTGATGGCCCGGCGCTCGGCCCATTCGGTCCGACGTGTGAATTTTTCACGTTCGGGCCGTGTGAACCGTCGGCGCCGGATCCGACGAGGTTGTTCCGCCTCGCCGGATTCACACCATTCGTCATGCCCTTCGGAAAATTATCCTTCGGGAATCCGTTCTTGAAAAAATTGCCGATCGCCGTGGATCCGCCGTGGAGATTGGTGTGGATAATGGACGTCAGAGCGCCGAAGGCGCCGTCCATGCCAATCTGCTTCCAGTCGAACCCCTTGGGGCGGCGGCCCTGCGGACCGCCGGTGATCATGGCCAGCCGGACCGCGAAGGTCATGAACGCCTCTTCGAACGCCTCGGTCAAGGTGGGCATCAAATGAGTGCGCTCCAGCAGGGTGTTCAGAACCACGAGAAGCGTCACCTTGCTACGGGCTTTGGCAGTCGCCGTGTCCCCCACCGATGTACCGCCGGAGAAAAATGACAGCGCCATGATCACGGTGAGTTCAATCAGCAACCTGATCAGCTCGGCGATCATCTGCCATTTGGCCTCAATGATGTTCATCGAGGTCCGGATGCGACCGTCAGAGACCGCATGAGCCTGCTTCGAAAGCTCCCTCAAATGATCGGTCCCGTTGTCATTTACGAACGTTTTCATGGCCCGGATGAAATCTTGGGCCACTCCGGTCGGCAGCGCCCGGCCGACAAAGATGATTATCTCCCGGATAGCGTCGCCAAATTCACTCGCCCATTGCCCCACCATCTTGAAGGGATAATGGCTGTCGTAGCCCTTGTCCTCGTCCATGCCAGGGAACATCTGGCCTACGAGGAAGTAGAAAAGCTTCCTCAGTTCGTCCGAGGGCTGTAGAGACATGCTCGACTCAGCGCCTTCCGGTACGGCTGCCGGAACCGCTGTGCGAGGGGCAGGAGCTCAGGAGGTTCATTCCGTGGCTGTGGAACTCCTGTTGTGCCAGGTGGGTCGGAGCCATGGGTGTCCTCCTGATCTGCGTCCGCCGCCTGCCCGAGTCACCCGCTCAGCGGCCTATGCGTTCCCCACGCGGGTGTACTCGACGTAGGTGTAACCGTCGGTCAGGTTGTCGGGCATCGCAGCTCTCGTCTCCTGTCGGAAGGACAACGGCGGGTCGACCACTCATTCCGGCACCGCGACCCTAAAGCCGCCGGAATCGGGCCCGCAAAGAACCGTCGGGAATCGCACTGCCGGGTGCGCAGCATCACCCGGTGTCTCTTCCATGGCGCCGAGAGCCGGCTCGGTGATCGGTCCGCCTCACTTCTTTCCGCAGGTCGGCGAGGTGATCGTCGGCCGGCCGCCGGCCGCCGCGTCCGGACTCAGGTCCGGGCCCGACGGCAGCATCGCGAGCATCGGCGAGGGAAGTGATTCCACGTCGTCCTCGCTGTAGCCCAACGCCTTGAGAGCTGTGCCCGAAGGGACACGGAACTTCACCCCGGTGTCCCCCACGAAATAGGTCGTATCGCCCACCGCTGTACCGCCCGAGGCGAGCGCCCGCACCAACGCGCCGTGGCCCGGCCTGACGACCGTCGATTCCACTCGCGCGCAGGCCGCCGTCACCTCCTCGGACGGGGCCTGGGTGACGGGTGCCAGCGCGCTCACCGGCACCAGGACCGAGGTCACCCTGGTGTGACCGTGTCCCGGTTCCACCCCGGCGCAGGCGGACACACCATCGGGTACGTCGGCCGCCTTGGGCGGGGAGTCCGGCAGCCCCTGGACGGCCGGGGACCGCCCCGCCGCGCCGGCCGCCTGGCGCTCCTTCAGCGCGGCGGCGCCGATGACCGCGGCCTTGGGCGCGGCATCGTGGTAGGCCAGCCGCCGGGTCTCCGGATCGCCCAGCGCCAGGGCGGCCCCGGTCTCCGTGAGCGGCACCAGGCCCTCGCGCTTCAGCAGGTAGTACTGCGCGTCGGAACCCGGAACCCGGACCTGGAACACCTGGCCCACCACGCTGTTCCGGCCCTCCAGCGCGGGTCCCGCGGTACCCCGGCCGGGCACGCCGGGCGGGACCAGTTCGGGCCCGGAGACCAGGGCGTCGAGATACGCCGCCGACACCGGACGCGGGGTCACCGAGCCATAGCCCAGGGAGGCGGCCGCACCCGAGGCGGTGTCCAGCCTCAGCCGGCTTCCCTGCCACACCAGATACGTCTTCTTGTCCGGTCCCACGACCAGCAGCCCCTGGTCGGCGCCCAGCCCGTCGCCGTCCGGCGAGAAGCCCACGACCAGCGTGGTGGCCGCGGTGTCGACGGTGCTCCCGCCGGCCGTCTCCTGGTGCCGGACGGTGGAGCACACCTGCCAGGGCCCGCCGTCCAGATCGCCGGCGGAGGGCACCGAGTCCGGAGCGCCGGGAACACCGACCGGTGTGCCGACGGGGGTGCCGCGCAGCGAACCGGTGTGCACAGCGGCGGTCTTGAGGTCGGCGCCGCCGATCAGCAGGGCCGAGGCATAGTTGCGCACGGGCCTGAGCCGACCACCGATGTACAGATAGCGGGCCCCGGTGTCCTGGTTGACGATCAGGCTTTCCGCGGAACGCCAGGAGTCCTTGCCTCCGGGCGAGATCACCCCGTACACCACGGCTCCGACCGCGATCAGCACCCCGACGACGATGCCGATCACGGCTCCGCGAGTGGTCCGTGCCAGGGGGCTCTCCGGAGCGTCCGGATCGCCCAGGAGCATGCCGGAGGTGAGCCGGCCCATGACGAAGGTGTGCGCCTGTACTTGGTCGTGTTTGGACTGCATAGCCGCCTGCCTGCTTGTCGTTCCGAGTCAGCCGTTGATGGCCCTGAGCGCACCGAAGACGCCGAGCACCCACAGGGTCAGCGGCAGCAGGCCGATGGCCAGGAGGGTATGCAGCAATTCGGCCGCGCGGCCCCAGTGGGGCGCGAGGCGACGCCCGGGAACCGTCCAGGATCCGATGGCGAGCACAGCGGCCAGCGCCAGCAGTCCGACCACGAGCATCCGCCGGTCGTCCGGCGTGAGTGTCACCGCGGCGCTGACGACCATCAGGAGCGGACCCCAGACTCCCGGAACCACCAGGGTCAGCCGCTGCCAGACGTTGACCATGCCGCGTCCGTGCAGCAGCAGAAGCAGCGACAGCACCGCCACGGTCAGCGATTCCGGCAGGTCCGGCCGCCGGGCCAGGGCGACCATGCACCCGGCGCAGAGGGCCCCGGCCGCCCCGTACAGGCCCGTCATCCAGCCGCTCGCCAGCTCGGTGCGGGTCGCGACGTCCCGGCTGTCGTAGGGGTCGATGTCCTCCTGGAGCTGCCGGGGGTTGGTCGGCAGGGCGGGCATCCGCATGCCCGCCAGCCGGAACGACAGAACCGGTACGAAGCCGCCGAAGAGGACCACCAGCGCTGCCACGATGGCGGCGGCGCCGTCCACAGGGATGTCGAAGACAACCATCAGCGCCCCCGCGGCGGTGGCGGCGATCGCCACCAGGGCGGTGGCGACGAAGACCGGTGCGTAGACGGCCACTGCGGCCAGCGCCAGCGCCGCGCCTCCGGCCCCGGCCGCTCCGGCGGCCAGCAGCCTGTCTCCGAGCACGTGGTAGGCATGTGGCCCGGACACCTCACCGCCCGGCAGGAGCCAGCCGGCCAGCGCCAGGCAGGGCGCGCCCATGAACCCCAGCGTGGCACCTGCCCCGGCGTCTCCGACCGCTCGGCTCGCCGAGGCGGCGCCGGCCAGCAGCAGTATCCCCGCCACGCCGGCCGTCGCCGCGCGGGTGGTGGCCGGGCCGCCCCGCCAGGCCAGCAAAAACATGACGGCCAGCACCACGGTCACGACCAGGCCGCGCAGCAGGCGGCGGCCCGCCTCGGGGCTCCATCCGTGCAGCCTTTCCCTGGTGACGTTGGCGATCCCGTCGACCAGGTCGTCGAGCCGTACCTCGGGCAGTGTCTCGGTCTGCGGCCGCAGATAGAGCACCTCGCCGTCCTTCAGATCCAGTGCCTCCAGGGTGCCTTCGTCGTCCAGCGGGCGGTCACCGAGGCGTTGCAGCACCCAGCCGCCGTGCTCCAGACCGCTCTCCTCCAGATCTTCGCCCGCGTAACGCAGCAGGGTGGGCAGCAGATCGGCCACCGGCACATCGGCCGGCACGGCCAGGTCAAGTGTTTTGGTGCGGGCCCGCACGGTGAGGCGGCACAGGCCAGCCACCGAGTTGTCAGCCATCGTGGATATTCACGCTTCCCGAAAGGTCATGGGATCCGGCACGGAAAGTCATCGCATCCGGCAGGGATCTGAGTGGGGGTGGAGGTGGCCGCAGACTACACAGGTGACGAGGCCGGTGTGAGCGGCCTCGGGCCTGTCCATCAGCGGGGCCCAGCCCCGGCACAGCACTGCCATGAGGAGCCGGTTCGTTGAGCGTCGTCCTGTTCCGTCGACCGACCCGCCGTCGCGGCCCGGACATGCCCGAAGGGGAATTGAGCCTCCAGGAGCCACCGACGCTGCCCGAGACGGTGCCGGACAACTCGGCGGTGTGGACGTACCTGCCCATGGCCATGATGTCCACGTCGATGATGCTGATGTTTCTCCGGCCGGGTTCGGCCGGTGTTTTCACATACATGGCACTCGGCATGATGATCCTGGCTTCCGGCGCCATGCTGATCGGCCAGGTGATGCGCAAGCGCGAAGAACGCAAGCAGCGGCTGCGCGGCGAACGCCGGGATTATCTGCGCTACTTGTCGCAGACCCGGGGGCGGGTGCACCGGGCCGTGATCGAGCAGCAGCAGGCACTGGCCTGGCGTCATCCGGAGCCGAAGGCCCTGCGTTCGATCGTGCGCACCACCCGGTTGTGGGAGCGCCGGGTCAAGGACGAGGACTTCACCGAAGTACGGATAGCCGTCGGTGATCAGCAGCTGGCGCTGCCCTTGTCCACACTGTCCACCAAGCCGGTCGAAGACCTCGATCCGCTGTCCTCGCACGCGCTGCGGCGATTCCTGCGGGCCTACAGCGTCGTGCCCGACCAGCCGATCGCGCTGTATCTGCGGTCCTGGGCCCGGGTGCTGTTGCGGGGCGACGAGACGGCGGCCCGGAACCTGGTCCGCGCCGCACTGTGCCAGCTCGCGCTCTTCCACCCGCCGGAGGAGGTGTGGATCGCGCTGTGCGTCGCGGACGAGCACCGCGACGAGTGGGAGTGGACGAAGTGGCTGCCGCACAACCTGCATCCGCAGGAGCAGGACGGAGCGGGCCCGGCCCGCATGGTGGCGTCGGCCTTCAACGGCCTGGAGGAACTGCTGGGCACGGAGTTCGGCGAGCGGCCGGTCTTCGACCCGGAGGCGTCGCCGGGCAGGGACGAGCCGTTCACGGTGATCGTGCTGGATGGCGTCACGGTGCCGTCGGGGCACCGGCTGGACGGCCCGGGATTCCGCAACGCGGTCGTCGTCGATCTGGCCGGGGCCCTGCGCTGGCGGCCGGGACGCATCACTCTCCGGCTCGATGTACGGCCGGACGCCGTCCAGTTGGTACAGACCGACCGCAGTCGCAAGGAGCAGACGACCCGGCTGGGCCGCCCCGACGCGATCGGCCCCACCGCCGCCGAGGCGCTGGCCAGGATGGTGGCGCCGTACCGGATGAGCCTTACGGCCGACGCGGCCGAGCCGCTGGCCACCGACGTCGAGCTGACGGCCCTGCTCGGCATCTCCGACCTGTACCGGCATGATCCCGCGGTGCTGTGGAGGCGCGGCACCGGGGCCGCCCGACTGCGCGTCCCGGTCGCGGTGGGCGCCGACGGGATGCCGGTGGACCTGGACATCAAGGAGTCCGCCGAGGGCGGCATGGGTCCGCACGGCATGCTGATCGGGGCGACCGGATCGGGCAAGAGCGAGCTGCTGCGCACCCTGGTACTGGGCCTCGCGCTGACCAATTCCTCCGAGACGCTGAATTTCGTCCTGGTGGACTTCAAGGGCGGTGCCACCTTCCTCGGTCTCGACGAGCTGCCGCACACCTCGGCGGTGATCACCAATCTGGCGGAGGAGACGGCGCTGGTGGAGCGGATGCAGGACGCTCTGCACGGCGAACTGATCCGGCGTCAGGAATTGCTGCGGGCGGCCGGCAACTACACCTCGGCGCTCGAATACGAGAAGGCGCGCGCGGCCGGCACCCCGCTGGCGCCGCTGCCGAGCCTGTTCGTCGTGGTGG
The DNA here is from genome assembly GCF_044766385.1 of Streptomyces sp. NPDC102274. Taxonomy (NCBI): domain Bacteria; kingdom Bacillati; phylum Actinomycetota; class Actinomycetes; order Kitasatosporales; family Streptomycetaceae; genus Streptomyces; species Streptomyces sp. NPDC102274. The sequence continues at coordinate 115,708 of NZ_JBIWLW010000015.1, forward strand.
ACGAGTTCAGCGAACTGCTCGCCGCGCACCGCGAGTTCATGGATCTGTTCGTGATGATCGGCCGGCTCGGCCGCTCTCTGGGCGTGCATCTCCTGCTCGCCTCGCAGCGTCTGGACGAGGGGCGCATGCACCAGCTGGAGAGCCATCTGTCGTACCGCGTCGGACTGCGTACCTTCTCCGCCATGGAGAGCCGAGGGGTTCTCGGGGTGCCCGACGCCTACCAGCTGCCGTCCCAGCCCGGCAGCGGCTTCCTGAAGAGTGGTGTGGACGCCCTCACCCGGTTCCGGGCCGCGTATGTCTCGGGAGACTACCGGCGCCGGCGTGGTGCGGTGGCGCAGGCCAGGGTGGCCAGCCAGGTGGTGCCGTGGACGGCGGGCTGGGTGGTGCCCCGGGCGCCCGCCCATGAGCCGGATCCCGAGCCGGACACCGCAGAGGACGAGAAGGCCGACTCACTGATGTCGGTGGCCCTGGACCGGCTGCGCGACGCGGGGCCGCCGGCCCACCAGGTGTGGCTGCCGCCGTTGGACCTGCCGCCCGCCCTCGACGAACTTCTGCCGGGTCTGACCCAGCACCCGGAGCGTGGACTGACCGCGGCGAGGTGGCCCGGAGTCGGCAGCCTGCGCGTACCGGTCGGCGTGGTGGACAAGCCGTTCGAGCAGCGGCGTGACCCGCTGGTCGTCGACCTGTCGGCGAGCGGCGGCCACGTGGGCGTCGTGGGTGGCTCACAGAGCGGTAAGTCGACGGTGCTGCGCACCCTGATCACCGCGCTGGCCCTCACCCATACACCGCGTGAGGTGCAGTTCTACTGCCTCGACTTCGGCGGCGGCACGCTCCCGGCGCTGGCCGGGCTCCCGCACGTCGGCGGGGTGGCGTCCCGGCTGGACACCGAACGGATCAACCGTACGGTGGCCGAGGTCACCGGGATCCTCAATCAGCGGGAGCAGTTCTTCCTGGACCACACCATCGACTCGATGGCCTCCTATCGCAGGCGCCGGGCAGCCGGTGAGTTCGCCGACGAACCGTACGGGGACGTCTTCCTCGTGGTGGACGGCTGGGCGACGCTGCGTCAGGACTTCGACGCCCTCCTGCCGACGTTCAACCAGATGGCGGCGCGCGGCCTCAACTACGGTATCCACCTGGTCGTCGCCACGGCCCGCTGGCTCGAACTGTCCGCGCAGGTGCGCGACCAGGTGGCCACCCGGCTGGAGCTGCGGCTCGGTGACACGATGGACTCGGTCGTGGACATCCGCAAGGCGGCCTCCGTGCCCCGCAGTCCGGGCCGCGGCCTGACCGTCGAGGGCGAGCTGCACTTCCTTTCGGCGCTACCCCGCATCGACGGCCAGGAGAGCACGGAGGACCTCAGCGAGGGCGTGGCCGCCCTGGTCGAGCGGGTGGCCGGGGAGTGGCGGGGGCCTGTCGCCCCGCCGGTCCGGATGCTGCCGCACCGGCTGCCGGTCTCCGAACTGCCGGCGCCGGAGCTGGCGGACGGGCTGCGGTTCCCCATCGGCCTCGACGAGGAAACGCTCTCCCCGGTCTGGCACGATCTCAGCAGGACGCCGCATCTGATCGCGGTCGGCGATTCCGAGAGCGGCAAGACCAACCTGTTGCGGCTCGCCGTATCGGCGATCACCGCTCGCTACACCTCCGCCGAGGCCCGCATCCTGGTGGTGGACTACCGGCGCGAACTGGTCGAGACGGTTCCCGAGGACTACCGGCTGGGACACGCGGTGTCGCTGGACGCGCTGCGTGAGCTGGTGGGAGGCTCCGCGCGGGCGCTGAAGACCCGGCTGCCCGGCCAGGACGTCGCGCCGGCCAGGATGCGGCGAGCGGACTGGTGGTCGGGACCGCGGCTGTTCATCCTGGTCGACGACTACGACATGGTCGTCGGCAGCAACGCCTTCGACCATCCCTTCGCCCCGCTGTTCGACTATCTGGCTCTCGGGCACGAGGTCGGCCTGCACATGGTGGTGGTGCGCTCCGCCAACGGCTCCGGCCGGGGGCTGAACGACCAGTTGCTGCGGCGTCTGGACGAGGTGAACACGCCGGGTCTGCTGCTGTCCTGCCCGCCGTCCGAGGGTTATGTGTTCGGCAACATCAAGCCGCGCAACCTGCCGCCGGGCCGGGCGCAGCACATCGTCAGGCGGCAGGCCACGCTGATCCAGACGCCCCTGGTGGACGCCCCCGTCGGCGGGTAGGCGGCGTCCGGTACGGGTAGGCGGCGTCCGGTACCGAACGAACGCGGTGCTCCGATACGGCCGGTCCGATGAGGGGGTCCGCGGCCCCGCCCTTCCGCTGCGGGTTCGTTCCGGTGGGAGGGGCCGCTTCGCCCGACGGCACCGCGGGATGGTGGGTGTCGCTCAGCTCGTCCCGGTGGGGCGGTTCCGCGCGGCCGCACGCCAGCCGCGGGCCCGGCCGCGCGGGACGACGGCGGAGGCCCAGACCACCAGCAGGAGCAGGGCACCGCCCCCACCGGCCACCAGCAGGGCACGCCGCGTGGTCCCGGCATCGGTGTGCTGCTCGGGCAGCCGGACCGCTTCCTCGGCGGGCTTCTCGCCGTGCGTGGCGGTGTCGGGCACCGAGGTGAGCGCGGCGTACGGGTCGAGCCGTGGCACATCGGCCGGGTAGGCGGTGGTGGTCAGCCGGTTCGCGGTCTCGGCAGCGGTCAGCTCGGGGTCCGCGGCTCTCACCAGGGCGGCCATGCCCGCGACATAGCCGGCGGCGAGGGACGCCCCGGAACCGATGAAGTGGCCGGTGCCGCCGGGGCCGATACCGATCACACCCGCGCCGGGTGCCGCGAGATCGGCGTGCCGGGGGGCCGGCGAGCCCTGCGGGGCCTGTCCCTCGGCGTCGACGGCGACGACGGACAGGACGCCCGCCTCGTCGGCGGGCCAGTAGCTCCGGGGCGGTGTGTCGGTGGACATGGTCGTCGTGGTGGCGTCGGGCACCGCCGCGGCCACGATCAGCGCGTCGTGGCCGGCGGCGTAGGAGACCGCCGCGGTCAGTGTGCGGGAGCGGTCCGCCAGGGCCGGGGAGACCTCGATGATCCGGGCCCCGGCATCCACGGCGGCCCGGATGCCGCCCGCGACCGTGGTGTCCGTCGCGACACCGCGGTCGTCGGTTCCCCTGACGGCCAGGATGGCCGCCTGCTGGGCCACACCGGCGAAGTGGACGCCCTTGACGGGCGCCGCGGCGATCAGCCCCGCGACGAAACTGCCGTGCCCCACACAGTCCTGATCCGCTGTCGCGCCGCCCACTGCCGTGACACGGCCGGCCAGCGCCCGCGCCTGTTGTGACACCCCGGTGTCCACCACCGCCACTTTCACCCCGGCGCCGCTGCCGGACGGCCAGACCTTGGGCAGTTCCAGGCTCCGCTGTTCCCACGGTGTCGCCGTCGCCACCTCGTGCGACGCCGATGTGCAGGAGGCTCCCGCGGCCAACCGGGATGGCATCACGGGCAGTCGTACGGCGCCGGGCTCGGCCGCCGAGGCGGGTACGCCCACGCTCAGCGGCGTCCCCGTGGCCAGCAGCAGCGGAAGCAGGACGGTCAGGGCGCGTCTAGGTCCTGTCCGGCCGGTGACCTGTGTCCTGGGCACGCTGTCGCCCTGCGGCTCGTGAAAACCCGGCAGTCCGGTCACTCGCCGACCGCCGCGCGCAGCGCGACATCCTCCGGGAGCAGCGTCCGCAGATCCCCGATGCCGGGACTCTTCACGACGCTGAGCCGACCGGCCTGACGGGTCATCATTCCCTCCAGGGCCTGGCGGGCCAGTCGCGCGTTGCCGAACGAGCGGTCCCGCGGCAGCGAGTCGAAGTACTCCCGCAGCAGTTGGCCGGTGCCGGGTCCGCAGTCGTAGCCGACCGAGGCCGCGTGCCGGCGGACGATGGTGACCAGCTGGTCCGAGGAGTAGTTGGCGAACTCCACCCGCCGGGAGAAACGGGACGACAGACCGGGGTTGGAGGACAGGAAACGTTCCATCTCCTCGGTGTAACCGGCGACGATGACCACCACGTCGTCGCGGTGGTCCTCCATCAGCTTCAGCAAGGTGTCCACTGCCTCCTGGCCGAAGTCCGAGCCCGATGAGGAGCCGGCCGGCGTGAGCGTGTATGCCTCGTCGATGAACAGCACGCCGCCCAGGGCGCGTTCGAACACCTCGCGGGTGAGCTGCGCCGTGTGGCCGATGTAGCGGCCGACGAGATCGGCGCGGGCCACCTCGACGAGCTGTCCGCGCGGCAGGACGCCCAGCGAGACCAGCAGTTCGCCGTAGAGCCTGGCGACCGTGGTCTTGCCCGTACCGGGCGGGCCGGTGAAGACCAGGTGGTGGCTGATGCGAGGCGCGGGGAGCCCGGCCATCTCCCGCTGCCGGGCCGTCGACAGCAGGTTGACCAGGTCGGTGACGTCCCGCTTGACGGCGTCCAGGCCCACCATGTCACCGAGGCGGGCCAGCGGCCCGCTGCTCTCATGTTCCGCTCCCGCGGCCCCGGACGCCGCGGCGGCCGCCTCCTCGCCGACGTCCTCGGGCAGCAGCAACGTGAGGTCGTGCTGGGACACGTCCGTCTGGGTGGCCAGCCGGAACGCCTGCCGGTCCACCATCTCCTCGAACACCTGCCTGGCGGCACGGCCGTTGCCGAAGGAGGCGTCCTTCGGCATGCGCTCGAAGTGCACGGTGAGGGCCTTCCTGCTGGTCTCGTCCAGCGTGTACTGGTGCGCGGCACACATGTTCTCCATGATGGCCACCAGCTCGGGCACCGAGTAGTTCTCGAACTTCACGGTGCGGGAGAAGCGGGAGGCGAGGCCGGGGTTGGAGGAGAGGAAGGACTCCATCTCGGCGGAGTAACCGGCGGCCACCACGACCACGTCGTCGCGGTGGTCCTCCATCAGTTTGAGCAGGGTGTCCACCGCTTCCCGTCCGAAGTCGGCGCCTGACCCGCGGCCGTCGGACAGCAGGGTGTACGCCTCGTCGATGAACAGCACACCGCCCAAGGCGCGGTTGAAGGTCTCGGTGGTCTTGATGGCGGTTCCGCCTATGACCTGCGCCACCAGGTCGGCCCGGGAGACTTCGACCAGATGGCCCGAGCGCAGCGTGCCGAGTTCGGCGAGGATGGTGCCGTACAGCCGCGCCACGGTGGTCTTGCCCGTGCCGGGCGGGCCCGCGAAGATCAGATGACGGCCCATCGGTGGCGCCGACATGCCCAGCCGGGTCCGGCGTTGGGTCAGCTGGGTGAGGTTGATCAGTGTGCGGACCTGGTGCTTGACGTTCTGCAGGCCGATGAGTGAATCGAGTGCGGCGAGCGGTCCGTCCTCACGAGCCAGATGTTCGCCGCCGTCCGTGGCTGCCGCGGCGGGATCGGTACCCTCCGCATCGCCGGCGCCCCACGCGTCCCGTTTGCCGTTGCCGGTGCTCGTCAGGCCCTCCACGGCCACCCGATCACTCTGCTTGGTCTGGATCAGCCCACGGCCGGCGTTGTCCCGGGCGACGCAGTTGACCACGGCCACCGGCTCGGTGCTCTCGATCCGGAAACCGTCCTTCGCACCGCCGATGACCTCGCAGGCATTGAGGGATCCCCGGCCGCCGTCGGCGACCAGCACGCCGTGCCCCGCACTGCCGCGCACCTGAACGCGGGTGGCGGTCAGTTCGCCTTTCTCCGCCACAGAGATGCCGGGCGCCCCGGGTTCCTGGATCACGCAGTCCCGTATGGTCACGATGCCCTCGGTACCGATCGAGAGCCCGGCCCCGCCGGACGAGCCGATGGTGCCGCCGCCGATGTAGACGCTGCCGCCGTCCTCGACCCGGACGCCGACGCCGCCTGCCCGGTCGATCTCGCAGTCCTCCAGTCGGCCCCTCCCCTCCATGACGACCTCCACGCCATCGCCGCGCGACCGGCCGACATGGGCCCGACGCAGCAGTGGATTGGCGCCGGAGCGTATGGAGACACCTGTCCCGAGCGCGTCCACGATCTTCAGCCGGTCCAGCTCCGCCGCTGATTCCTCCTCCAGCAGCACGGCGGTCTCGGCGGTGTCGCGGACCGTCAGTCCGACCAGGACCGGCGAAGCCAACCCCGCCACGCGGAGCGCGGGTGCCTGTGCGGCCTCCAGCCGGCAGTCTTCGAGAGTGCCCCGCGCCCGGTTGGTGATCAGCAGCCCATGGCCGCGGGTGCGTGTGGTGCGGCAGCGGCGCAACAGGGGATCGGTGCCGTCGCTCAGCACGATGCCGGGGCCCGATGTGCCGGTGACCCGCACGTCCTCAAGTGTGGTGCGGGACTGGCTGGTGAGATACACACCGGTGCTGGTGTCGTGTACGACGGTGCGCGTCACCCGGGTGGTGCTGTGGCCCTCCAGCGCGATGGCCGGCTTGTCGGTGGAGGAGACGTCGCAGTCCTCGACGGATCCCTGCGCCTGCCCGTTGGCGAGTACGCCGTTGCCGCGTGCGTCCCGGATGGTGCATCCGCGCACCGTGATCCGGCCGTGATCCCCGATCACCACCCCGGTGGTGCCGAGGTGCTCGATGGTGCAGGACTCCAGGGAACTCTCCGCCGCCGAGGTGGCCACCACCCCCGCGCCGCCCGGGTTGCTGATCCGGCAGTCCCGCAGGGCCAGCGAGCCGTTGGCCCGTGCGATCAGTGCCGTCCAGGCGGCTCCGGTGATCTCGCAGCCGTCCATGGCCACCTGTCCGCGCGGCGCGTCGACCACGGGCAGGTCCGTGTCCCGGCCGCGCAGTGTCAGGTCGGTGAGCATCACCGCGTCGGACTTGAGCACCAAGGCGCTGCCGCGGTGCGGGGCGATCTCCACGGTGCCACGGCCCTGCTCCGCGACGATGGTGACCGGGGTCGTGATGACGAGGTTCTCGGCGTACTTTCCCGGCCGGACACGGATCACGGCACCACTGCGCGTCCTGGCCAGGGCCTCGGCGATGGTGGGGGAGTCGTCCGCGGATCCGGGGCCGACCGTCAGCAGCTGGCGTGGCACGCGTCGATCCTCCTCAAGTGGTCACCGGTGGGTCGCCGGACCCGGGCGCCTGATACGGGTACCGGCGCAGTTCGAGTGGGGGCTACGGCGCGGGCCAGGACACTGTCGTTCATGAGGACGGGAGGAAACACTTCCCGACCATACGAGCGGGCGCGGGCGGTTCCTTGAACGAAACCACCGCCGACGCCCAGCGCTGCCCCTTTGGACGGTGGACTCTGCCCTATGTTCCGGCTTCCCGGGCCGGCCCCCCCGGACGGTGGCCGCCCCCGGCCCTGGACCACGCGAGTACGTCCCCTGACGGCCGGGAGCGTAATGCCGTGCCGGTGCGGCGGAATATCCCGGTGGCTTTCCGGTGAATACACCGGCGGCGCCAGGTACGGCCAATGAACGACTCGGCCGCGAACTGCCCTTTCATGCAACCCCATTGCCTCCTGGTGCAACAAGGTCGACCGGCCGCCCCAGGCAGTTGTATGCTCCTTATCGTTCAACGCGGTCGATCTTCCCCCGAGATCGGCCCGCTTGGCGAAAGTCATTGCCCGGACTCACACGGCCGGGCAATGACCTTCGCCGGAGGTACGCTTTCTCCGGCCCACGAGGCCCGGGTCGGCAAGATGCCCGTACCGGAGATGTTCGCCTCAGAAGGCGCCGGAGCGTATTGCGTAGGCAATGGCATGACTGCGGTTACGCAACCCCAACCGCAGGGTCATTGCCCCGACAATGCTCTTGATGGTGCGTTCGGAATAGTTCAGCTTGTCCGCGACTTCGCTCGTGTCCAGTCCGTCGGCGAGGAGTCTGAGGACCTCGACCTCGCGGTCCTTGAGTCCTGACAGGTTGAGACCGAGTGGATCGAGCACACTGCCCTGAATATCCCTGACCTGATCGATCAAGGATTTCACCAGCATGTGCGGCAACTCGGCCCGACCTTCTTGGCTGCTCAGTATCGCCTGCAGCACCTGCCCCATACCACCGCTGTCCGACCGGGATACGAAGCCGACCAGACCGTATCGTACGGCACGCAGTAGTTTCGACTCGCTGATGCCTTCCGCGACCAGCACGATGCGCAGATCACGATTCGAGGCCGTGGATGTCAAACGCTGCATCGACATCAGGGTTTCCTCGGTCACCTGCCCGACGAACATCACGGCCACATCGGCGTCACCGTGCAGAGCGGGCGGGAGAAGTTTGACCCGGCTGCCGGCCCGGAAATAAGAAAGAGCGCCATCACGCGTCATCACGTCACTTGCGATGACTGCCAGCGCCGGTGCAGCCACAGTTTTCTCCTTGCGTGAACATCGTTCGTCCCGTGCAAGACCGTCAGAGTAGTGGCCGAGGCAGCATTCATCGGTCTGCGCCTGATTTCCGCGAGGTCGACGAACCGCAGCACTGACGCACCCCGGTGGTCCGACCCCACGGACCAGAGCCTAGGCAGCGTGCGCCGAGTGATCCAATGTCGCAAGCACACTGCTCCTGCCCGGGCGTATGTCTGATTCCCGACGGCCTGGGAGCCCGATCGGCGAGAGCCGGTAGCCGGTAGCCGGTAGCCGCCGTCATGAGGCATCGCGAACACCGCGTCGTATGCGCCGGGCCGGCAGACGCGGAGCGGGTGCGAACGGCGAAGGTCGCACTGGCAGTCCTAGGCAGAGCCGTGCCCGCTCCGCGCGTCCCGCGGAACGCGACGAGGTCTTTAGTGGTGTCAACGGCACCGAACCGGGCGCCGAACGGGAAAAGGACGCGCACCATGACACCGCCACCCCCTCCGCTGCACCGATTCTCGTGGTGGCACAGCAGAGACCGGGCAGAACGCCGGCCGTCGGACCGGAACGCCACCACAGCACCCCGGACGACCGGGGACCCCCTTCACCACGACATTTCCCCCAGCCACGCCGCCGCTACGACGACGGCACACGATCTTGAAGGAACAGAGATGAGCAACGAGGCGAACTACAGGCGGTTCGACGTGATCGTCGTCGGCGGAGGTTCGGCCGGCGCGGTGCTCGCCAACCGGCTGTCCACGGACCCGTCGCGCTCGGTCCTGCTGCTCGAAGCCGGACATGCCTACGAGCGCGGTCAGTACCCCGATGTCCTGCTCGACTCGGCGCGCGTCGGCGGTGACGCACAGCACGACTGGGGCTACCTGGCCAAGGCGGGTGTGACCGATGCCGAGATAGGCGCGCTGCGCGGCAAGGTGCTCGGCGGCAGTTCGGCGATCAACGCGGCGGTGGCACTGCGCGCCCGCGCCGGCGACTTCGCCCACTGGACCGCCCGCGGTGTGACCAACTGGTCGTTCGACGAGGTCCTGAAGACCTATCGCCGCCTGGAGCGGACCACCGCCGGCGAGGACGCCTTCCACGGCCGCACCGGCCCGTTCCCGATCCACCAGCAGACGTTCGACGAACTCACCCCGTCCCTCAAGGCGTTCATCGATGCCTCGGACCGTCTGGGATTCCCCCGCCTGACCGACCCGAACGCCGACAAGCAGAACGGCGTCGCGCCCTACCCGTTCAACATCGTCGACGGAGTCCGCCAGAACAGCGCCCTGGCCTACCTCACCGACGACGTCCGCCGCCGCCCGAACCTCACCATCCTGGGCGGGGCCGAGGTCGACAAGCTGCGGTTCGCGGGCCGCTCGGCCACCGGTGTGCTCACGGTCGACGGGACCCTGTACGAGGGCGGCGAGATCATCCTGTCCGCGGGTACCTACGGAAGTGCCGCCATCCTGATGCGTTCCGGCATCGGTGTGGCGGGCGACCTGGCCCACCACGGCATCGAGGTCGTCTCCGACCTTCCCGTGGGCCGGCGGTTCCAGGACCACCCCTTCTACTACAACGCGTACGCCCTCAAGCCCGAGGTGAAGGAGATGACACCGGCCGGCGGTGCGATCGTCTGGACCGGCTCCTCACTCGCCCACCCCGACGAACTCGACCTGCACATCTCCGCCACCCACCTGATCGACCCGAGCTACAGCCCGACGGGCGGAGCCATCGTGCTCGCCATCGCCGTGGTGCGACCGGAGTCCATCGGCTCGGTGAAGCTGCGCAGCGCCGACCCGAAGGACGCCCCGCTCATCGACTACAACTTCCTCGCGACACCCCGTGACCGCAAGCGCTTGCTGGAGGGCGTCAAGCTCAGCCGGGAGATCGCCCGGGACGCGGCCTTCGCCGCCGTCTCGGCCGGCGAGATGATGCCGGGCGAGGCCGTTCAGTCCGACGCGGACCTCAGCAAGGCCATCCGTGAGAACCTCGCCACCTACCACCACCCCACATCCACCGCCCCCATGGGCGGCCCCGACGACCAGTGGGCCGTCGTGGACGGACACGGAGCCGTGTACGGGGTCGAGAACCTGCGCGTCATCGACGCCTCGATCTTCCCCGAAGTGCCCTCCACCGCCACCAATCTGACCACGATCATGACCGCCGAGCACATCTACCGGCAGGCCCTGAGCCACTGAGCCGGCCGGCACACCGCCGCACCCCGGCCCCATCGGCCGAGCGGACGGACTCCGGTCGGCCAGGCGATACTCCTCACCGCCCACAGCCTCCGCGTACGACGTACCCACCCACGTCGCCCGCGGAGGCCGCTGTGTGTGCGGGCCCCGCACGGCTCGCCGTCGAGCGGCCACAGCCCGTACCTGGGTCTCGCAGTGCCACCCTGGCCACTCCTGTTCGCCCGGTGATGGGCGACCATGGAAACCATGGACACAAACGACGAGCTCCGTGACTTCCTCCGGGCCAGACGGGCACGGCTGAAGCCGGAGGAGGCGGGTCTCACCCCCGCGGACAAGCTCCTCGACCAGTCGCGGTCTCGTCGCGTTCCCGGTCTGCGCCGTGAGGAGATAGCCCAGCTCGCCGGTGTGAGCGTCGACTACTACGCGCGTCTCGAACAGGGCAGGGCACGACACGTCTCGGAGCCCATCCTGGTCGCCATCGCGGACGTACTGCGGCTGAACACGACGGAGCGCGCCTACTTCTTCGCCCTGGCCACCCAGCACGCCAGGCCCGCGGCTCATGCCGGCCCCAGCACGGTCCCTCGCCTACGGCCCGCGATCCACCGCATGCTGGAGGAGTTCAACTCACCCGCTCTCGTGCTCGGCCGGGGACTGCAGATCCTGGCCATGAACCGGCTGGCCCGGTCCTTCCTGTTCGACATGGACACGGTCCCGGCCAGGGACCGGAACCTCGCCAAGTGGATCTTCCTGGCTCCGGAGGCGCGCCGCCGGTACGTGGACTGGGAGAGCAATGCGGCGGACATGGCCGCCGTGCTGCGCGCCGAGGCCGGAGCGAGCCCCGACGACCGGCTGGTGAGCGATCTGGTGGGCGAACTGGCGGTCAAGAGCCATGAGTTCCGCCGTATGTGGGCCGAGCACCACGTCTCCGCCTGCCTCAACGGTGTCATGCGGATCAGACATCCCGATGTGGGAGTGATCGAGGTCGAGTACGAGGCCCTCCAGGTCCACGGCGACCAGGACCAGAAGCTGATCCTCTACGCGGCCCCCGAGGACTCACCGTCCGCCGAGGCCCTCAGCCTGCTGGCGAGCTGGACCGCCCGTCCCAGCCTCCCGGACCACGGCCTGCCCCGCCTGCCCGGCCTGCCCGCCACGTCGACGCCCGCGGAACACCATGACGTCTGAGCGACGCCGGCTGCCCGTGTCCTGAACCCCGCGTGTACGCGCGGGGTTCAGGACACGGGCAGCCGGGGGTCCCTGGCTCAGCAAACCTCGTACCGGCACGACCCGTTGCCCGGTCCGTCCGCCAGGGCGACCGAGCGGAGCAGTCGCAGTTCCCGGTCCAGGATCGCTGGGAACTGTGGGCGCGGCGACGCCAGCTCCCGCGCTATGGCATCCGCTGTTTCCCCGACGTCGTGCCGCCGGCCGTCACGGCCGGACCGCGCCCAGCTCTCGGGCGCGAGCGCGGAGAGGGCGAGCAGAACGTATCCCGTCCGGCTCACGGACAGGGCCACCGGCCACAGGGCGCGTGCCCGTCGGTTGCCGCGTGCCTCGCCGAGCGCGTCGGTGGCGAGCAGGTGCAGTTCGGCGAGGTCGGTGCGGATCAGTGCGCACAGCTGCGTGTCGTGCCGGGCGGCGGAGTGTGCGGGGGCGTCGGCGACGAGGGCCCGTTGGAGTTCCAGGGACCGACCGATGCGCTCGGCGAGGAGGCGGGTGCTGGGGGAGGACAGCAGCAGGAGCACTCCGAGTACACCGCACACACAGCCGACGAGGGTGGTGGCGATGCGGTCCCAGGACAGGGCCGCGGCGTTGAGGGGCACGGGGCCGGCGCTGTGGATCGTCAGGAGCACCATCGGGGTGACGAAGATCATGGCCAGGCCGTAGTTGCGGGGGAAGGACAGCTCGGCGAGGAAGAAGAGGGCGCCCACGATCACGATCACCGCGGGGAAAGGCAGCCGCGGCTGGAGGAGCACCACACCGACCACTCCCCCGACCACCGTGGCCAGGCCGCGCTGTGCGGCCCGGTACCACGTCATCCAGGTGTGGGATCCCGACAGTGTGGCCACGGCACAGACCGGAGCCCAGTACCAGCGGTCCAGCCCGATCAGGATCGTGACGGCACCGGTGACCAGGGTCAGCACGGTGACGCGGACGACCAGGGCCCATTCGCGCCGGCACAGTGGCCGCAGCAGACGGGGACTGCCGACACGGCCGGGGTCGGCCTGCCCCGCCTGCCGTACGTCCGTGCGCTCCGCGACACGCGGCACATCCGCCAGCTCGTGTTCGAGGGCCCGTACCACCGGGCCGGCGGAAGCCGGGTGTTCCACGGGGTGGACGGCCACCGCCTGGCCGGCGGCGAGGCGTGCGACGACGGCGGGCAGCGCCCGCGTGCGTTCGAGGACCCGGGCCGGAAGCTCGGCTCCTTCCTGAAGGGCCACGAGTTCGAGGGTGTGCAGCACCCTGGGCGCGTGATCGCCGAGAGCACAGAGCCGGCCCACGTTCTCGGTGTTGCGGCCCGGTACTCCGCGTGCCAGCGCAAGAGCGCGCTGGGCGCGCGCCACGGCGGTCCACGCGGCGGAGCGGTCCACGGCGAACCGTGCCGTCGCGGTGCTCCGGGCGGCGTCCGCGATGGCGCGGTAGGCCGCGAGGACGGCCCGGTGCTCAGGCCCCTGCCGGGACAGCAGCCAGGGCGCGAGGGTCACCACCAGGGCGACCGCGGCGCCGATGGCCATCATGGCGACGCGGTGCCACAGTTCACTCGTGTGCGTCAGTGGAACGCCCACCACGATGGTCGTGGGCACGAGCAGCAGCGCGGGTCCGGGCACGGGGGTGCGCATGATCTCGGTGGCCGCCGCCGCCAGCCCGGCCATGACCGTCAGCAGAGCGAGCAGTGTCCATCGTGAGTCGGCGAGCCACAGCGCCCCTGCGGACATGGCCATGACGAGCAGGGCGAATCCGGTCACCGTGCGTGCCCGGTGGACATAGGGCTCTCCGCGCGCGAACAGGACCGTCATGGCCCCGGCCAGCGACATGACCGCCGAGCCGGCGTCGGACACGCTCCATACTCCGGCCAGCGTGATGGTGACGGTGGCGCCGGCCACCGCCGCCTGTCCGGGCAGCCATACGGGTTTGACGGCGAACAGCGGCCTGACGAGCAGAGGTTTGGGCGGCTGGGCCAACGCCGGTTCCACGGCGGCCATGGTGATCTCCCGGTGGTGGGGCGGCCCGCCAGGGCGAGCGCCCTGTTGAAATGTTCGGACGGAGCCGCACGCACGGTGATGGCTCCCTACCCGGATACGGTCGGCCCGGCACCGATGGCCCGGCCGCCCCGACCCCGCGGTGCGTACGCACGGCGCGTGGGTCTCTCCCGTTCCGGAGCCGCCCGCAGGGGGGCGGCTCCGGAGACGACACACCGGACAGGACCTGAGCGGTCAACGGGTTCGGTCGCGAGGAACCCTTCGGTCCCTCACGGGCAGCCTGTCGAATCGACAGGCCGACAGATCTCAGAAGGAGTACTCGGGAACCTCGGTGCGGGTCGTGACCCACTGCCACTCGCTGAACTGGTCGGCGTTGGTGAGGGTGCTGTGATTGAAGCCGTTGCCGGAGTCGCCCACACCGCCGATCGGGCCGTACACCTCGTGGAGGACGGTCTGGTCGTTGATGTGGATCACACCTGCGTGCAGCTTGTCGGCGATCCGCTGGGCGCGAACCAGGTTCGGGGAGACGACGGCCGCGGAGAGGCCGTAGCTCGTCCCGTTGGCGAGGGCCACCGCCTCCTCGTCCGTGCTGAAGGTGGTGATGGGGGCGACCGGGCCGAAGATCTCGTCGTCGAAGACCGGCATGCCCGGGGTCACACCCGTGAGAACGGTGGGCTCGTAGAAGAGGCCGTCGCGGGACGCCCCGGTGAGAGCTCGGGCACCCTGAGCGATCGAGTCGCTCACGATCTGCTCGGCACGCGCCGCCTGGCGCTCGTTGACGATCGGGCCCAGGGTGACCCCCTCGGTCAGCGGGTCGCCGATCACCAGCGTCCTGGCCTTGCGGACCAGGGCCTCGGTGTAGGCCTCCGCGATGCTCTCGTGGACCAGGTGGCGCCCCGAGGTGAGGCAGATCTGGCCCTGGTGGAAGAACGATCCCCAGGCACCCGCGCCGGCGGCCCGCTCGATGTCCGCGTCGTCCAGGACGATGTACGGGTTGTTGCCGCCCAGTTCGAGCGAGACACGCTTGAGCAGACCACCCGCCACGGAGCCGATCTCGCGGCCCGCCCGGGTGGAGCCGGTGAAGCTGATCATGTGGACGGCGGGGTCCTTCACGAGGGCCTGCCCTGTCGCGACCGCGCCGGGCAGGACGTGCAGGAGCCCCTCGGGCAGACCGGCTTCCTTCAGCAGCTCGGCGAAGAGGACACCGCCGGAGATCGGCGACTGGATGTCGGGCTTGAGGATGACCGCATTGCCCATGACGAGCGCCGGGGCGACCGCACGGGCGGCCAGCAGGAGCGGCGAGTTCCACGGGGTGATGATGCCGACGACACCGATCGGGGTCCGGCGGGCGACGCTCTGCCGTCCCTCCTCGGCACTCGCGGCCAGGATGCCCTGGGGCAGGCTGCCGAGCGCGGCCGCCTCAAGGATCTCGCGCGAGGCCATCTGGGCCTCCCACACGCCCTTGACCCGGTTGGCGCCGGTCTCGCGGATGAGCTGTACGGCGATTTCGTCGGTGTACTCAAGGACAAGCTCCGAGAACGTCCGCAGCACGTCACCCCGCTTGGGGGCGGGCACCTGCGCCCAGGCTCGCTGCGCCTCATGGGCGGCAGCGGCAGCGGCGGCGACATCGGCTTCCGAGGCGATTCCGATCTGGCCCAGGACAGCGCCCGTGGCCTTGTCGGTGACCGGCTCGCCACCGAGCCCCGGCTCCTTCCAGCCATTGCTGTAGATCTTGCCGTTCCACGCGCCGGTGGGCGCGAACAGGGTGCTGGGCATGAAGCTCTCCTGGTCGATTCTCAGAACCCCGTGACAGGTCGCGTTCGGCGATCCCACGGGGAGTGCATGTCCACGATGAACGCGGCCGACCCGCTTGTCAACTCAAACGTCAAAATATCGACACCTAAGTCGACTCGACCGTGAGCCGGATTGCGGCACGCCGGCGAGTCACGCAGAGCACCAGCGCGGCACCGCGGGTGTGACATGACCGTCAATTATTCGACACAAAGGGTAGACCTTTGGGGCAGGTGTCGTTACATTGCGGACCATGGCAAAGACAACGGCGCGCGGGAACGTCGAGGACGACGTCGGCAACGGCCTGGTCCGGTATCCGAAGGAGGCGGAGGCCCGGTACCGGGAAGCCGGCTACTGGAGTGGACGTACGCTGCCGGCCGAACTGATGTCCGCGGCGGCCACCCACGCCGACCGGACGGCTCTGATCACCCCGGAAGGCTCCTGGACGTACCACGACCTGTTCACCGCGTCCCAGCGGTTCGCCGCGGGACTGCTGGAGTCGACCGGCCTGCGGCCCGGTGACGCCGTGATGTTCCAGATGGGCAACGTCGCCGAGACCGTCGTCTCCTACCTGGGGTGTCTGCTGGCAGGGATCCGGCCGGTGTGCACGCTTCCGCAGCACGGCGTCCGGGAGATCCGCGTCCTCGCCGAGCACATCGGAGCCCGCGGCCTGATCACGCAGGCCGACTTCGGACACGGCCGACTGCCCGACATCGCCCGCACGCTCAGGGCCGACGCTGTCATCCAGGACATCGTGGTCGCCCGCGGCCCCGCGGACGGGCTCGGAGCGGGCTACGAGGACCTGCTCGCCTCAGGAGCCTCGGCGTCCCCCGCCACACTGCCGTACCGCACGGGCGATCCCCGCCAGATCGCCGCCTTCCAGCTCTCCGGGGGAACCACCGGGCTGCCCAAGATCGCTCCCCGGCTGCACGAGGAATACACCTACAACTCCCGGGCTTGGGCGGAGACATTGGACTGGCGGCCCGGGACGGTGATCCTCTACCCCCTCCCGATCATGCACAACGCCGGAATCTCCGTCGCACTCCAGCCCGCTCTGCTCAGCGGCGCCACGCTGGTCCTGGCCCCCTCCGCCGATATCGGCACCCTGCTCGACCTGATCGAGGCCCACCGCCCCGAAGCCCTGCCCCTGGTGCCTCCCGCCCTGGCGATCCGCCTGCTGGAGCACCCGCGCAGCACATCGTCCGATCTGTCCTCGCTGAAGGACTTCATCGTCGGCGGCCAGAAGCTGGCGGAGGAAGTGGCCGGGCGGCTGCGTGACGTACTGGGGATCACGGTGCGCCAGAAGTTCGGCATGGCGGAGGGCATGTTCTTCGTGACGCCGGCCCACGCGGCTGAGGAGGTGCGCCACCACACCGTGGGGGAGCCCCTCTCCCCCGCCGACGAGATCCGGATCCTGCGGCCCGGCGAGAACACCGAAGTCGCCCCCGGGGAGATCGGCGAACTGTGTGTGCGCGGGCCGTACACCATCCGCGGCTACTACCGTGCCGAGCAGCACAATGCGCACGCCTTCACCTCCGACGGCTTCTACCGCACCGGCGACCTGGCACGCCGCCACACCGTCGCCGGCTCGGCCTGCTACTCGATCGAGGGCCGGATCAAGGATGTGATCAACCGGGGCGTCGAGAAGATCCACGCGGAGGAGGTCGAGGAACTGATCCTGCGTCACCCGGACGTCTCCAACGCGGCCCTGGTGGCCATGCCCGACAAGGTGCTCGGCGAGAAGGCATGCGTCTACCTCGTCCTGGAGCCCGGGGCCACCCCGCCGACCGTACGGACACTCGGTGAGTTCCTGCTGTCGAAGGGGCTCGCCAAGTACAAACTGCCGGAGCGGGTGGAGGTGTTGCCCGCGCTCCCCCTGTCGAATGTGGGCAAGATCTCCAAGAAGGCACTGCGCGAGGACATCGAGGACAAGCTCGGCCGGGAGAGCGGCACCTCCGGGTAGCACCGGCGCCTGTTCCCGGGCGCGGGCCGGGCCGCACCGACGCCGGGTCCGGGCCGGCGGCCGCCGTGCGGAATCCGTCCCACCCGGCGGCTCCGGCCGGTCGGCGGTCAGGACTCGTCCCTCGAACCGCCCCGCGACCCGCGCGGTGACGGCCCAGCGGCCGTCCGCCGCCTTCGCCGTGAGCGAGCCGCCAAGGAGCGGAAGCCGTTCCCGCATGCCGATGAGGCCGTATCCCCGTCGACGTTGACCAGACAGAAAACCAACCTTTAGAGTGAAGCTAAATATTCCGATGTTACTGTCGTGAACATCCCGTGATGATTGCTTGATGAAATTGCCAGTTCTTTGAGACCTTCTGGAAGCCGAGGAACCCGACACGACTATGCCCTCGCACACCGGTCCAAGCCGTCCCGGCCACGAACATGTCCCGGCCACGAACATGAGGAACCACCACCGATGAATGCCGCCGGTCGCGGCGAACCAGCAGCCTCCGCGCCCTCGTCACCGACGGCATGGCTCGACGAGATGGCCGGAGCCATCGCGAACAGAATCGTGGTCGAGGTCTTCCCTTCCCGGCGCAATGACCTGCGATTCATCGCAGTCATGGGGAAGTTCGTCCGGAACAACATCGTCACGGTGGCCGCCACGTTCAACAACCGCATCACCATCGAGCGCCCGGACCCGGAATCGCCGGCCCGGTGCGGCCGGTGGATCGCCGAATGCGGATTTCCGGTTTCCACGGTCCGGGATTCCTACTGGGTCGGCATGCGGGAGATGTTGGACATGTGGGCGGACCAGGAATGGGCGAGCCTGGACCGGGACGATTCCCAAAAGAACCCCGGCGGCGTCGTCGGAACGGTCACCAAGATTTCCTTCGACCTCACCGAACTGGGGCTCAGGCGCGGCTCCAGGGCCCACGAAGAAACAACGGCAAGGCTGCACACCAGCGGTGCTCTGCAGCGGCACGAACTCATCATGGACATCGTGCACAGACGGCCGCTGGGCCGGCTCTCCGATCTTGAGGCCACGCTGTCCTACCGGCTCTCCGGAAGCCACGTCGGGCTCGTCCTCGACGTGGCCGACAGCGAACAGGCGAAGCAGGCCCTGCGCAAGACACAACTCGCCGCACGGGCGGGCGACCTGCTCACCATGATGCTGGACCCGCACCGGTGGGCAGCCTGGTTCAACTGCGGCCACAACGCGGACCGTTCCGTCGCCGCCATCACCACCGCGCTCGGCGAATCCGGGGTGCGGGCCACCATGGGCAGTCCGCACGGGGGCCTGTCCGGGTTTCGACGCACCCACCTCCAGGCGGTCCGGACCGAGGAGCTGCGCAGTGTGCTGCAGGACGAGCAACCGGTGCTCCGCCACCGGGACCTGGCCCTGGAAGCGGTTCTTCTGCAGGACCCGTCGAACGCGGCGGCCTTCGCCATCGGCGAGCTCGGTGAACTCGCCGAGACGTCCGCTCGCGCGGAGACGATCAGGAAGACACTCTTCGTTCTGCTGTCCTCCGGTTCACGCACGGCGACCGCATCGGAATTGGGAGTGCACGAGAACACCGTGCGACAGCGGTTGCACTTCGTGACGGAGGTCCTCGGTCCTGACTATTCCAATCGACGACCGGAGCTGCTGGCCGCCCTCAAAATCTGCCGCGCACTCGGTGTGAAGAATGTGCACGCCAGGGCAGAGAGTGCCACCTGAAGTGGCCGGATTCGATAAACCGCCTTCCGCCATGGAGCATGAGATCAATGCTGAATCCACAGAAAGAGTCGGCCGTCCAAGAGGAATTGACCCGCATCCTGGCAGAAGTCTTCAGGGTTCCGCCGCACAGCATCAAGGCCGATTCAAAGATTTCGGACCTGCCGAATATTGAATCGATCAATCTCATCAGAATGATCGCTCTCATCGAGCGGAAGTTTGAGATCGTCATTCCCATCTTCACGGCGCTCCATCTGGATTCCGTCGCCGACATCGCTCGCGAGATCGCGATGAACCAGCGCGCACGTTGAGACCTTTCTCCGTTGCATCACAACCGTCCGACGACACATTGCGGGGATTTCGACATGAATGGCCCGAAAGACCGGCACACCGTTGTCGATGTGCTGGACAGGGCGGCGCTTGAATTCTCCGAGAAGAAGATCCAGTTCTTCTCCCCCCGGCAGACGGCCGCCCCCGAGGAAATCACATTCGCACAGTTCAGGGACGACGCCCGTGCGCTGGCACACCACCTCCACGCCGCAGGGGTCACGGCAGGCACACGCGCAGCGGTCATGGCCGATCGGAACATCGACTTCCTGAAAGCCTTCGGGGCCCTCACCTACTGCGGCGCGGTCATCACTACGCTGCCTCCCGCACCGCCCGCCGCCGTGCCGAACGGCCACCAGGTACACGGCGTCCTGCCCAGCGGCCTCCTCGACTTCGTCGTGACGGACGAACGGCAGGCGACACTGCTCGCCGAAACGGAACAGGTCGTCCCGCACGTCCTCGTCCTCCCCGCGCACCCCGGCGTACGAGAAGACGACGATCCTCCTACGGCCCCGCTCCCCCAGGTCCCCGCGGTCGGCGAGAACGACCTGGCCTGGATCCAGTACACCTCCGGAAGCACGTCCGCGCCGCGGGGCGTCGGCCTGACCCACCGGAACATCGTCGCCGGTCTGCGGGTCGCGGTCGCGGGCGCCCGGGCCCGGCCCCAGGACATCATGTGCCACAGTCTCCCGCTGTTCCACAACATGGGACTGCTGTTCACCTTGTCGGCGTTCGAATGCGGGCACGACCTGTACATCTCCCCCACCGACGAATTCTTCAAGTATCCGGAAGGCTGGCTGCGAAAGGTCGAGGAATGCCGGGCGAGCCTCCTGGGCGGGCCCAACGCGTTCTTCACCTACCTGACCTCCGCGATTCCGCGAGAGGAAGTGGCCGCGTACGACCTGTCCGCCGTCACGACCGTTCTCAACGGATCCGAACCGATCGACCCGGGTTCCGTACGCCGATTCTCGGAGCACTTCCGGCCGGCTCACCTCACCAGCACGGCCACGACCCCTTGTTACGGATTGACGGAAGCCACGCTCGCCGTCACCTGTGCCGCGTCCGACACGGAGATGGAGGTCGACTGGGTCGACAGTGACAGCCTGCGGCCCGGCCGTCGAGTGGTGACCGTCGACCCTTCCGACGACCGGGCGCGCCCCATCGTCAACTGCGGCCCCACCGTGCCGGAGGTGGAGGTGCGCGTCACCCGGCGTGGCACTCCTTTGCCGGACCGATCCGTGGGTGACATCGACGTACGCGGTCCGTCGGTGATGGCCTCCTACTACGGCGAGGACACGGCCGCCGTCTCGGACGAGGGCTGGCTCCCGACCGGCGATCTGGGCTACCTCTCCCAGGGCTGCCTGTATGTGACGGGCCGTACCAAAGAGATCCTCATCTCCGCGGGGACGAATTACTATCCGCAGGATGTCGAGAACGCGGTACGCCACCTCCCGGGGGTCCTCAACGAGAACGTGGCCGCCGTGACGCTGCCGCCCGAGCCCGGGGCGAACCTTCGGGAGCGCATCGGTGTGGTGGCGGAAACGGACAGCCCCGCCTCCGCGCGTCGGCACGTCGTGCGCCGGATCCGTTCAGCCGCAGCCCGTCGGCTGAACGGTGCGACCGTCGACGTGACCCTGGTCGCGCCCGGTGCCCTGTTGCGCACTCCCGGCGGAAAACTCCAGCGTCTGCGCATCGGCGAAATGCTCGCGGCCGGAAGCCTGCCGCAGGTCATCGCCCACGCCGGTGCGAGCGAAATGATCGCCTGACGCCGTCCGGACCGGCGCGGGAGCACCCGGGATCCGGCTACGCCGCGGTCACATGCCGCGCCGCTGCGGCGGCGGCGTGCTGGGCGGCTGCCCGGTCGGTGCGCACGGGCTCGCACTGGGCGAGGACGCGTTCCCCGCCGACCCATACGTCGGACACCGCACGCGATCCCGCGGCCCACACCAGCGTCGACAGCAGCCGTGTATCGGGAACGTCGAGGCCCGCCGAGAACTGCGGTCCGTCGACGCCGATGTGAACCATGTCCGCCCACTTCCCGGGTTCCAACGTGCCGATGTCGCGGCGGCCCAGGGCCGCCGCGCCCTCCCGGGTCGCCATCAGCAGGGTGTCCCTGGCAGTGAGAGCCATGGCGTCCTCGTCGGACAGGCGGGCGAACATCGCTGCCAGCCGCATCTCTTCCCACAGGTCCAGATCGTCGTTGCTCGCCGGCCCGTCCGTCCCGAGGCCCACCGGGACAGCGGCGGTGCGCAGTTCCGTGAGCCGCGCCGTCCCCGAAGCGAGTTTCGCGTTGGAGCCGGGGCAGTGGGCCACACCGATGCCCGCTCGTGAGAAAAGCTGGATGTCCCGCGGGGAGAGATGGACCGCGTGAGCGGCGAGCAGTCGCCCGTCCAGCAGACCGGTCTTGTCCAGCAGTTCGGGAACCGATCCGTACGCGGAACGCACGTCCTGGTCCTCGGCCCGGGATTCGGCGACATGGATGTGCACCAGGGCGCCACGGGCCCTGGCGGACTCCGCCGTTGCCTCCAGCGCCTCTCTCGGCAGCATGTAGGCGGAGTGCGGGCCGTAGCAGATCTCCACCAGGTCGGCCGGGCCGAACCGCAAGCCGTCGGAGTCGATCCACTTGTCGATCGAGGCCAGCGCGTCCCGCCAGCGGGCTCCGGGAACGTCCAGATAGGCCGGGGCGATCAGGACGCGACTGCCCACTTCCAGAGCCGCTGCGACCAGTTCTTCCGGGTGGAAGTACATCTCGGCGCTCGTGGTGATGCCGGACTGCAGCATCTCGATGCAGCCGAGCCGCATTCCCGCGCCGGCGTCCGAGGGACGCATGCGTGCTTCCGCGGGCCAGATGACATCGTTGAGCCAGGAACCCAGGGGCAGGTCACCGCCCATTCCCCGCAGTACGGTCATGGCGCTGTGGGCATGGGAGTTGACGAGGCCCGGCATCAGTATGCCCGTGAGCCGGGTCTCGGCCACCTGCCCCGTCCCGGGAGCGTCAGCCGCGGGTCCGCAGTAGGCAACGCGACCGGTGGCGTCCACGTCGACCACCGCGTCCCGGAGTACAGACACCTCCGAGTCCATGGGTATGACAACCGGAGCATGAAATCGCCGAGCGAGCATCAGTTCTCTTGCGCCAATCACGTGACAGCGGTGACGGATTCCTGGAACGAGCCTCGCCGGAGGGGTTGGTCTCGCTTTCAGGGCACAGCACTTGGACGGATTCGACGATAGGCATCGCCCAGCGCCCCAACCATGTCCAGTGGGCACACGTCTGCTCGTGCGGGTGTCTCATGCGCACAGTCGTGCTGCGACTGTCGCTCCACCGCTCCACGTTGTTCCTGCGGGTCAGATCGTCCGCTCCAGGCTCCACACGGGAAGCCGTTCGAAGAAAGCGACGGCTTCCGGCCGCCACCGGTGCCGCCAGCTCGCGGCCTCCGCCGCCGCCTGGTGCGCGAAGCGCCGCATGTGTTCGCCCAGTTTCCCCGGTACATCGTGCCGCCGCCCGATGTCCGCGACCGAGGCGATCTCCGCCTCGGTGCAGTCCGGCCGCCCGAGAACCGACTCGACGAGGGTTCGTTCGGCATCGGTCGCGACGGTAAGGATGCACCGTACGGTGTAGTTGCGACGACCGTCGCGGATGTCGGTGCCGGTCGGCTTGCCCATGGTCGCCGCGTCGCCGTAGAGGTCCTGGTAGTCGTCCCGCATCTGCTCGGAAATGCCGATCGAACGGGCGTAACGGTACAGCTCCGCGTGGAAGCGGGCGGGCGGCTCCCCGGCGGTCACAAGCCCCAGTTGCAGGGGGGCGAGCGCCGAGTACCGTGCGGATTTGTAGTCGGCGACGCTGTGCAGCACCTCTTCGTCGGGATGCCGGATGAAATCGCGCTCTATGTCGGCGATCTGACCGGTGAGCGCGGCGCGGGCGCCCTCCAGTTGAATGGCGATCATGTCGTGCCGGGTGCCGGGCGCGACCGGAGCGTCCATGAGCACCTGCTGGGACAGATTCAGCGCCAGGCCCCCGGCGAGCAGGGCCAGGCCGAGGGCGGCCCGGGGGTGGTCGGGCAGCTTCGCGCGGTACGAGTAGTAGGTCGAGGGGCCGCCGCGACGAGTCGGGCTGTCGTCGATGATGTCGTCGAGTATCAGGGCGTGGGTCTGCAGCAGCTCGACGCTGAGGGCGGCTTCGTCCAGCCCCGCGACGGGTTGGTCGGTCACCAGTCCTGCCGCCTCGTGGAGCAGCGCGACCCGCATGCGCTTGCCTCCACGCAGGGACAGGGACTGTACGAGTGCCCTGGCCTCGGGTGCGAACCGGCTGAACGCGGGCGCGTCAAGGGTCTGTTCCAGGCTCCGGAAGTACTCCGCGAAAAGCGCGGAGAACTGCCGGTCGCGGTCGGCGACGCGGAGCTTCATCTCGGCGTCGGAGCAGGCGGTTACTGTCACGGGGAGTGTCTTCCTCAGTGTGCCGAGTGGTGCGCGGGTGCGCAGTGGCGTTCCGCGCGCCGGGGTGCGCGGCGGCACCCGGTGAGCGCGTCCGGAACCGCTCAGGTCCAGGAAGTGATCTCAGGCCCGCTCCCGGACTGTCAAAGTGCCGGTACGGTCGGCTTCCGCACCGGCGGGTCCCGCCGGGGGCGTGCCGACGCGGGTCAGCGGAGCAGGCTGAGCTTGCCGACGAGCCTGTCGATTTTGTTGCGGGGACCGACGAGGCTGATCGCGCGGTAGGCCAGATCCTCGTTCGCGGTGCCGGCCGGCCGGTCGAGGTATTCGTCGTAGGCGCGTGAGGTCTGCGCGGGTTCGGGCATACCGACGATCAGCACGTCGTCCTTGGCCGCGGCCTTGGCTCGCAGGGCGTGGAGGGTGCCCGCGTCGGCGACCAGGATGGAACATCCGGCCCACGGCAAGTCCACCTCCGGCGCCCACGACTTCCTCGTCCACATCGCCGTCCCGGACATCAACGGGGTGTACGCCTTCGTCATCGACCGCCTCACCGAACGCCGCGAGGTCGCGGACGTACAGACCGCGATGGTCTACGAGCACGTCCAGTCCCGTCGCATCGAACCCGCCGGTGCCGACCGCCCCCGCGCCGCGCACAGAGCCCGCTGATCGCCTCCCCCGCCCGGGGCGTCTCATGGCGGCGGATTCTTGCCGACAAACGCCGCGAGGGCTGTGCCCCGTACGCGTATGTACGAGGCACAGCCCTCAACTGGCCGCTGTGACCGCTTACTTGCGGATCAGGCTGCGCAGCACGTACTGCATGATGCCGCCGTTGCGGTAGTAGTCCGCCTCACCCGGGGTGTCGATACGGACGACCGCGTCGAACTCGACGCCGGTGTCCGTCGTCACCTTGACCGTGCGCGGGGTGGTGCCGTTGTTCAGCTCCGTCACACCGGTGAAGGAGAAGGTCTCCTCGCCGGTCAGGCCCAGGGCCTGCGCCGAGGCGCCCTCCGGGTACTGGAGCGGCAGCACGCCCATGCCGATCAGGTTCGAGCGGTGGATGCGCTCGTACGACTCGGCGATGACGGCCTTCACACCGAGCAGCGCGGTGCCCTTGGCGGCCCAGTCGCGGGACGAGCCCGAGCCGTACTCCTTGCCCGCCAGGACGACCAGCGGGGTGCCGGCGGCCTGGTAGTTCTGGGAGGCGTCGTAGATGAAGGAGACCGGGGCGCCCTCGACGGTGAAGTCGCGGGTGAAGCCGCCCTCCGTGCCCGGGGCGATCTGGTTGCGCAGCCGGATGTTGGCGAACGTGCCGCGGATCATGACCTCGTGGTTGCCGCGGCGGGAACCGTACGAGTTGAAGTCGCGGCGCTCGACGCCGTGCTCCGTGAGGTACGTGCCGGCCGGGGTGTCGGCCTTGATCGCACCGGCCGGGGAGATGTGGTCGGTGGTGACCGAGTCGCCGAGCTTCGCCAGCACACGGGCGCCGGAGATGTCCTCGACCGGGGAGGTCTCCATCGTCATGCCCTCGAAGTACGGGGGCTTACGGACGTAGGTGGACCGCGGGTCCCACTCGAAGGTGTTGCCGGTCGGGATCGGCAGCGCCTGCCACTGCGCGTCGCCCGCGAAGACGTCCGCGTAGGACTTGTTGAACATGTCCTCGCCGATGGCGTTGGCCACGACGTCGTTGACCTCGGCCTCGGTGGGCCAGATGTCTTCGAGGAAGACCGGCTTGCCGTCCTGGTCGATGCCCAGGGCGTCCTTGGTGATGTCCACCTTCATGGAGCCGGCCAGGGCGTACGCGACGACCAGCGGCGGCGACGCCAGGTAGTTCATCTTGACGTCCGGGTTGATCCGGCCCTCGAAGTTGCGGTTGCCGGAGAGCACCGAGGTGACCGCGAGGTCGTGCTCGTTGACGGCCTTGGAGACCTCCTCGGGCAGCGGGCCCGAGTTGCCGATGCAGGTGGTGCAGCCGTAACCGACCAGGTTGAAGCCGACCTTGTCGAGGTACGGGGTGAGACCCGCCTTGTCGAAGTAGTCGGTGACGACCTTCGAGCCCGGGGCGAGCGTGGTCTTGACCCACGGCTTGCGGGACAGGCCCTTCTCGACCGCCTTCTTGGCCACCAGCGCGGCGGCGACCATGACGTACGGGTTCGAGGTGTTGGTGCAGGAGGTGATCGCGGCGACGGTGACGGCGCCGTGGTCGATCTCGTACGTCGTACCGTCGGGGGCCGTGACCAGGGTCGGCCGGGTCGGCACGCCGTTGGCGGAGGCCGGGGCGTCGGAGGCCGGGAAGGACTCCTTGCCCGCCTCCTCGTCCTCGGAGACGTAGTTGCGTACGTCCTCGGCGAACTTCTCCTTGGCCTCGGCCAGGATGATGCGGTCCTGGGGGCGCTTCGGGCCCGCGATGGACGGGACGACCGTGGCGAGGTCCAGCTCCAGCTTCTCGGAGAAGTCGGGCTCGGCGGCCGGGTCGAGCCAGAGGCCCTGCTCCTTGGCGTACGCCTCGACGAGGGCGACCTGCTGGTCGCTGCGGCCGGTCAGGCGCAGGTACTTCAGCGTCTCGTCGTCGATCGGGAAGATCGCGGCGGTCGAACCGAACTCCGGAGACATGTTGCCGATGGTGGCGCGGTTCGCGAGGGAGGTGGCGGCGACGCCCTCACCGTGGAACTCGACGAACTTGCCGACGACGCCGTGCTTGCGCAGCATCTCGGTGATCGTCAGGACCAGGTCGGTGGCGGTGGTGCCGGCCGGCAGCTCGCCGGTCAGCTTGAAGCCGACGACGCGCGGGATGAGCATGGAGACGGGCTGGCCCAGCATCGCGGCCTCGGCCTCGATACCGCCGACGCCCCAGCCCAGCACACCGAGGCCGTTGACCATGGTGGTGTGCGAGTCGGTGCCGACAAGGGTGTCGGGGTACGCCTGGCCGCCCCGGACCATGACCGTACGGGCCAGGTGTTCGATGTTGACCTGGTGGACGATGCCGGTGCCCGGCGGGACGACCTTGAACTCGTCGAAGGCTGTCTGGCCCCAGCGCAGGAACTGGTAGCGCTCCTTGTTGCGGCCGTACTCCAGCTCCACGTTCTGCGCGAAGGAATCCGGCGTGCCGAACTTGTCGGCGATGACCGAGTGATCGATGACCAGCTCGGCCGGGGCCAGCGGGTTGATCTTCGCCGGATCGCCGCCCAGCTCCTTCACGGCCTCACGCATGGTGGCGAGGTCCACGACACACGGCACACCGGTGAAGTCCTGCATGATCACACGGGCCGGGGTGAACTGGATCTCCTGGCTCGGCTGCGCCTGCGAGTCCCAGGAGCCGATGGAGCGGATGTGGTCGGCGGTGATGTTCGCGCCGTCCTCGGTGCGGAGCAGGTTCTCCAGCAGCACCTTCAGGCTGTAAGGGAGGCGCCCGGAGCCCTCGACCTTGTCCAGCCTGAAGATCTCGTACGACTCGTCGCCCACGCGCAGCGTGCTGCGGGCGTCGAAGCTGTTCGCCGACACGACAGTCTCCTTCATCAATGTGCGCGTACTACCGTCATGCTGCCGCCACGACTCCTCACCGATCCGCTAAGGTAAGGCTTAGTTAGGTAACCCTTACTGACTGGCGGCCGCGGTACGCCTTCGGCAGATATCTCGATGTCGAGATAACTCTAGTACATGACTGCCGCTCGGTCATGCGCGGGTACGGCTGTCCGCTGTCATCCGATCGAGGCGTTTGACAGCACCAGGAGATTCCTGGGGCCTGTCTTCAAAGTAGCGCCGTCCGCCCGCAGGCCAGGCGGGACGTTGAAGACAGGCCCCAGGTCCGACCCGCCCCAGAAGGGGTCGCGGGCTACCGTACGAAGGTGATCGGGTACTGCGACGTACCGCCGTCCAGCAGGTGGTCGTCGCGGCCCTTCAGGAACCGGTCGAAGAACGAGGCCACCAGCGCCCGGTTCGCCGCCACCGCCCGGTGCGGGTCGACCGTCCCGACCGCCGCGGCCAGCGTCGCGGCCGGCACCCGGCCGGCCAGCTGCGGCAGCAGCGCCTTGGCGTCGGTGAACGACGCGTGCACGGAGTCGTCCAGCGTGACGTCGGCCTTCCAGCCGCGCTGGTGCTGCCAGAACGAAGCCCACGACGGCTCCCGGTGCACGTCGCTCCCGCCGTCCGCGGAGCTGCTGCCCATCAGCAGAAACGGCCGGTCCAGCCCGTGCAGCGCGACCTCGCTCAGGTTGGTGCCGTCGGGCACGACGGTGTACTCCATGGTGCCGTCCATGTTGATGCCGGCCTTGATCCGCGGATCGCTGTACATCATGTTCGCCGCCGTGAACCCGCCGGCGGAGTGCCCGAACATGCCGATCCGGTTCAGGTCCATGCCGTCGGTCAGCCGGTCCGGCAGGCTTGTCAGCCGGTCCAGCACCAGCTCGGTGTCGGCCATGCGCGCGTCCATCAGCTTCGTGAAGAACGCCAGTGTCGTGCCGTTCTGGAACGCCTGGGCCCAGGCCGCCAGCAGCGGCCCGTTGCCGACCACGTGGCCGTCCGGGAACTGCACCGCCGGCGCATCCCCGGTGTGGTCGACGGTGACCACCACGAAGCCGCGCGAAGCGAGGTCCTCGACCAGCGACACGTTCCAGCCCCGCGCGTCCCCGGCGCCGGGCGAGTACAGGACGACCGGGAAACGGCCCGGCGCCATCGCGGCGTCCTTCACCGAGTGCGTCTGGGTCGCGGCCCAATCCACCAGACCGGCGGGCAGCTCGTCGTTCTCCTCGACCGCCTGACCGACCGCCGCGGCCACCGCCGCCGGAAACTGGTTCGTGACCGGCCGACCGCCGGTGTGCACCGCCGGGTAGAAGACGCTGACCATCAGCTCGCGGTAGGGCCGGCTGGGCACCCACGGGTCCGCGCGCTTGTCGTCGACGAGCCGTAACGTCGACTCGCCCGTGGCGTAACGGCCGCGTGGCGCGGGAAGCGTGAGCGTCAGGCCCTTCTCAGGGCTCGATGACACAGACGGCGCCGGCGCGGCGTGCGAGGCGGACACGGCCGAAGCCGGGACCGCGGTCGAGACGGCAAGACCGGAGACGACGACCCCGACCAGAGAGGCGGCAACGAGACGAGAGCTGCGCATGGGAGGCTCCTTCAAATGCGGCGTTGCGGTGTTCGGCCACATCGATCTTCGCGACGCGCCTCCCTATGAGCCACCGTGCTATCAGGCGTTTCACACCTCGGGAAAGCCATACCGCCATAGGGCGGATAACCCCCGTATGACACTTCGTTGTCCAAGGACAACGGCGCGGCCCGCGTCAGGAATGCGCGGGCGGGCCGCGCCGGGGAACGATCGCGTCCACGGGCCGGGACGGTGGGGCGGGTCAGTGGGTCGGCACGTTGTACGAGATCAGGGCGACCTGCCGTGGTCGGTCGGCCGGTGACACGGGCACGCGCAGCTCGGTGATCGCGCAGTTGCGCATCGCCGGGAACACGCGCCGGTACTCGCTCCCGGGGATGCCCAGCAGACGGCACAGGACCAGCCGGAACAGCGTGTTGTGCGCGACCGTCAGCACGCGCTCCCCCCGGTGGGTGTCGGCGAGACGGAGCAGGGCCTCGGCGCCGCGGGCCGCCGCGGCCGCCGGGTCCTCGCCGTCCGGCAGCGGGTGGGCGGCCGGGTCGCCGCGGAACGCCGCCACCTCGCGGGGATGGGTCGCTTCGAGTTCGGCGATGGTCCGGCCCTCGGCGATCCCGAAGTCGACTTCGAGCAGATCCGGTTCGACGACCGCCTCCAGCCCCGTCAGCCGGACCGCGGGTTCCGCCGTGCGCCGGGCGCGGGAGAGGGGAGAGGTCACGATCGCGTCGAGTCCGGCGCCCGCGGCCCACACACCGAGCGCCTCGGCCTGCACCAGGCCGCGCGGGGTCAGATCGATGTCGCTGATACCGGTGTAGCGGTTCTCGTCGTGCCAGACGGTCTCGCCGTGGCGGGCGAGAAAGAGGGTGGTGCTGGTCGTCATCCGTGCTCCCGTGCGTAGGTGGCCGTGTCCGAGGGCAGCCAGCCGCGCCGTTCGAGGGCGTCGACCAGGGTCACGAAGGGCCCGTCGAAGCGCCGGCCGGCCTCCGGTCGCGGTTCCAGAATCGTACGGATGCGGACCATACGGCGGGCCGCGTCGTCACCGGTCACCGCGTGGGCGGCGAGCACCGCCATGCCGAGGGCGGAGTCCGCCTGTTCGGGGAGGGCGGCGGGCCGGCCCAGGACATCCGCGCGCAGCTGGTTCCAGTAACCGCTGCGGGTGGCACCGCCGGTGAAGGTGACCGGTCCGTCGATCGGGGCCCCCAGGAAACGTACGTACGCCAGACAGAGCCGCTCGGCGAGCGCGACGCCCTGGAGCAGCGCCGCGTAGTGATCGGCGTCGTCGGCGGGGCGGCCGAGCGTGAAGGCCTCGGCGTCCGCGGCGAGGAACGGGAAGCGTTCGCCGCGGGAGACCAGGGGGTACGCGACGACGCTCGCCGGCTCCCGGTCCGCGGCGAGGCGGTCGAGGCGCGCGAGATCGGCTCCGGGGAACGCGTGGCTCAGGGCGCCGGCGCCGACGCTGGAAGCCCCGCCGGGGAGCCAGTGCCCGTCCGGGGAGCGGTGGTTGTAGAGGACACCAGCGGGGTCACGGAGCGGGGTGGCGGTGACGCCCTTGAGGACGAGTGTGGTGCCCAGGACGGTGTTCCACCGGCCCACCTCCCAGGCGCCCGAGCCGAGTTGGGCCGCGCAGCCGTCCGTCATGCCCGCGATGACCGGGGTGCCTTCGGCCAGTCCGGTGTCGGCCGCCGCCTCGGCGCACACCGTACCGAGCGGGGTGCCGGGAGCCACCACGGCGGGGAAGTCGAGGCCGGACAGGCCGAGCCGGTCGTGGAGAGCGGTGGGCCAGGAGCGGGTGTGGAGGTCGTAGCCGGTCTTGAGGGCGTGGCTGGAGTCGGTCGGTACGGGCCGCCCGACCAGGCGTGTGGTGATGAAGTCCGGCTGGTGGCAGACGCGGGCACCCCGGAGGGCGCCGGTGCCGTCGGAGATCTTCACGCTCCCGCGCGCGCCCCCGCCCCCGCCTCCGCCGGTGAGCCAGAGCAGTTTGGCCAGCGCCCAGCTCGGCTGGATACGGAGCCCGAGCGCGTCCCACACCTCGGCGCCGGTCTCCTGCGCGTACCGCGCCTCGGCCCCGGCCCGGCCGTCGTCGTACATCAGCGCGGGGGTCAGGGGCACCCCGCGCGCGTCGGTCAGCAGGACGGTGCCCGACGTACCGCACACCGCGACTCCCCGTACGCGCGCACGCCCCCGCGCGGGCGCGCCGGAAGCGGAAACGGAGGGGCGAGCGGAAGCGGACAGGGCGCTCAGCGTCTGGCGGATGGCATCACCGGCGCCCTGCCACCAGTCGGCGGGCAGTTGCTCATGGCGGTCCCCCTCGCGGTGACCGGTGAGTGGGGCGGAGCCGCGGGCGAGTACCCGCCCATCGTCGGTGACAGCCAGAGCGCGTACGCTCTGCGTCCCCAGGTCGACTCCCATCCACACGTCCTGGTGGCGTGTGTCCGTCACAGGTTCCCGCCTTCTCGTCGTCGTCCGGTGTTCTCGCGAATGTTGATCTCACGATGCATTTCACACCGTGGATGCGGATTCCATCGGGGGCGTCGGCACAGCTCTGCGGGCCCGGACTCCGTGTCTCACCTGCTAAGGAACAGGTTGACGCGACGTCGGACGGGTTGACCAGGCCATCGACCGTGGTGAACACTGCCGAACGGTACCTCAATAATCTATGTTATAACCTCAGGGCTTCATGTTATTCATGAGGTGAACAGGACCGAGGAATGTCACAGGACAAGAGCCAGCGGAGCCCCATGGAGCGCCGCCGGGAGATCTCCGATCATGTGCTCACCGAGGGCTCGGCATCGGCGTCGGACCTGGCGGAGCGGTTCGGCGTGAGCGTGATGACGATCTACCGCGATATCGACGAGCTCGAAAACGAGGGCGTCCTGCGGAAATTCCGCGGGGGTGTCACCGCGCAGCCCTCCGGGGTGTTCGAGAGCAATGTCGCCTACCGCAAGAAGTCCATGCGTCCGGAGAAGGAGGCGCTCGCGGCCAAGGCCGCGACGCTGATCGACCCCGGTATGTCGGTGATGATCGACGACTCGACCACCGTGCTGGAACTGGCCAGGCTCCTCCCCCGTATCGAACCGCTGACCGTCGTCACCAACTTCCGGGAAGCGCTGAATCTGCTCGCCGGTGAACGCGGACTCCATCTGATGGCCCTGGGCGGCGACTACGACCCTCTGCACGACTCGTTCCTCGGGGTGCCCTGTGTGGAGGCCGTCGAGGCGCTGCGGGTCGACATGTGTTTCGTATCCACCTCGTCCGTCTACGGCGACTTCGCCTTTCACCAGGAACAGCGCATCGTCGCCGTCAAGCGCGCGATGCTCAAGGCCGCGGGCCGCAATGTGCTGATGATCGACCACTCCAAGCTCGGCCGCACCGCGCTGCACCGGCTGACCCCGCTCTCGACCTTCGACCTGATATTGATCGACGACCGCACCCCGCCCGACGTACTGCGCTCCCTCGATGAGAGCGGTGTCCGCTACGAGGTCGCCGAGACCTGAGCCCAGGCCCCGGGCCCAGTCCCCCCAGCCCAGTCCTGCCCTGACCGTCAAGGAGACCTCAACGATGAGAATCCTCGCCGCCGGCGACCACTTCGTCGCCCCCGATCTGTTCACCCGGGAGCTGACGGCCGAGATCGGCACGGACCACACCATCGACCAACTGCGTCTCCCCTGGCCGCTGACGCCCTTCGGGCCGGTCTCCGAGGTCGACGAGGCGTCCGGCGACGAGGACACCCTCCTCACCGCGCTGCGCGGGGCGCGGGTGTGTGTCACGCAGATGGCTCCGGTGACCCGCAAGGTGCTCGACGGCTCGCCCGATCTGCGGCTGGTGGTCGTCGGCAGGGGCGGCCCGGTCAACGTCAACCTCGATGCGGCGAAGGAGCGCGGCGTCCAGGTGTGCAACACCCCCGGACGCAACGCGGCGGCCACCGCCGAGTACACCGTCGGGTTGCTGCTGGCCACGATGCGCCGTATCCCGGAGACCTCGGCGGCGCTCGCGGCGGGCCGCTGGGCGGGCGAGTTCTACACGTACGACAACTGCGGTCCCGGTCTGGACGGGGCGACCGTCGGGCTGATCGGCTGCGGCGCGGTCGGCAGCCGGGTGGCCCGCGCGCTCACCGCCCTCGGTGCGCGGGTCTGTCTCTACGATCCGTACGCCGACCCGGACACGCTGCGCGAGTCGGGCACCCCCGTCGCCGACCTGGACGAACTGCTGCGCCGCTCCGATGTCGTCTCACTTCACGCGCGGCTCACGCCCGAGACGCGCGGGCTGCTCGGCGCCCGCGAACTCGCCCTGCTGCCCGAGGGCGCGGTCGTGGTCAACTGCGCGCGTGGCGCGCTCCTGGACGAGGACGCGCTCTGTGACGCCCTGGAGTCGGGCCGGCTCGCGGCGGCGGGGCTCGATGTGTTCGCCGTGGAGCCGCCGCCCGCGGACTCCCGGCTGCGTACGGCTCCCCGCCTGGTCATGACACCCCATCTGGCCGGGGCGAACATCTCGGTCGCGCACAACGCGGCGCGTATCGCCGCCGCGGAGGTAGGGCGGTTCCTGCGC
The DNA here is from genome assembly GCF_044766385.1 of Streptomyces sp. NPDC102274. Classification (NCBI taxonomy): domain Bacteria; kingdom Bacillati; phylum Actinomycetota; class Actinomycetes; order Kitasatosporales; family Streptomycetaceae; genus Streptomyces; species Streptomyces sp. NPDC102274. The sequence goes on from NZ_JBIWLW010000015.1 coordinate 149,152, forward strand.
GGGGAACCGCTCGCCCATCGCGTTATCTGACATCGCTGTATCTGACGTCACATGAACGCGACATGACCTGACGTGACGTGGCATGACGTCACGGGAACGCTCGTCACGTACGCCGCATCGACCGGAGGAGACAGGGTGTTCGTCGGACTGGACATGGGAACCTCGATCGTCAAAGCCGCGGCCTTCGCCGAGGACGGCACGGCACTTCGGGTGGAATCGAAGCCGATCTCGCTCGGCGGCCAGGGGGACGGTGTCGAGCAGGACGTCGAAGAGGTGGTCCTCGCCGCCACCGACGTCCTCGGCTCGGTGACCGGCGGACGCGCGCCCGCCCTGGTCGCGATCACCGGTCAGGGCGACGGCCTGTGGCTGGTCGACGCCGAGGGGCACGCCGTACGCCCCGCGCTGTCGTGGATGGACGGCAGGGCCGGTGATCTCGTCGCCGGATGGATGGACGACGGCACCGCGGAACAGATGTACCGGCGTACGGGAAACGTGCTCTTCCCCGGCTCCCCCGGGCCGCTGCTGGCGTGGCTCGACCGTAACGAGCCGGCTTCCCTGGACGCCGCCACGACCGCCGCGTGCTGCAAGGACGTCGTACAGCTGCGTCTCACCGGCGAGCGCGCCACCGATCTCTCCGACGCGTCCGTTCCTTTCCTCGATCCGCGCACCCGCACCTACTCCCCCGAGGCGCTCGCGGCCCTCGGGGTGGAGCATCGCGCGGGGCTGCTGCCGCCCATCGCGTCGACCCTGCCGTACGGGGAGGCCCATGGCCGCACCCCCGGCCTGTCGCGCGGCACCCCCGTCACCTCCGGTCCCTACGACCTTCCCGCGAGCGCGATCGGCGCGGGTGTGACCGAGCCCGGCGACGGGCTCCTGATCGTCGGTACCACCCTGGCGTGCCAAGTCGTGGTCGAGCGGGTCGCGTTCGAAGACGACCCCGTGGGGTTCCATCTCGCGCTGGCCCGGCCCGACCGCCATATGCGGGCGCTGCCCGCGATGACCGGTACGGTCGCGCTCGACTGGGTGCTCGATCTCACCGGCACCACCCACGACCAGGTCTCCGGCATTCTGGACGCGACCCCGCGCGGCGCCCGGGGAGTCGCCGCGCTGCCCTATCTGTCGCCGTCCGGCGAACGCGCGCCGTTCGTCGACCCCACCGCGCGCGCGGAGTTCACCGGTCTCGATCTGCGGGCCTCGCGCGAGGATCTGGTACGGGGCATGTGCGAGGCGATCGCGTTCGCGGCGCGGCACTGTCTGGAGGCCGCGGGGCTCACCGGCCGGCTGGCCGTGTGCGGTGGCGGTGCGCGCAGCATCGCCTGGCTGCAACTGTTCGCGGATGTCCTCGGCCGCCCGCTGCGGGTGGCACGGGGGCCGGAACCGGGCGCGCGCGGCGCCGTGCTGGCCGCCGTCGACGCCCGGCGGGCGGAGCTGGGACAGAGCCTGGACGTGGCGGCGTGGACCGCGCCCGACGCGGTGGTGGACCCGGATCCGGCAGGCGTGGCGTTCTACGAACAGGCCTACGCCGACTATCTGTTCCGGGTCGGGAGCGCGCGTACCCGCTGGCGGGGGCCGACCGCCGGCCACTGAGCGGCGCGGCCCGCGCGGACGTCCGCAGGGTGGGGCGCACGTTCACGGGGTGGGTCCGGGCGGGCCGATGGTCAGCCGCACGGGGCCCATCAGGCCGGTGACGCGCTGCCCGGGGAAGACGAAGTGGGTCGGGCTCGTGGCGTCCAGGTACGGCGCGAGCGTACCGAACACGGTGATCTCGACCGTACGATCCCCGGGCCCGGCCAGTCCCGTCACATCGAAGACGTACGGGGAGCACACCCGCACCCCGGCCGCGACGCCGTCGACCCGTACCTCCGCCGTGCCGCGCACCCGCCCCAGGTCGAGGGAGACCGGTCCGGTCCCGACGTCGGCGGGCAGGGTCATCACGCGGCTGTAGCGCACACCACCGCTGTACTCGGCGAGACCGCGTGACTCCCAGTCCCCGGTGCGGATCCGCCCGGGGCCGACCGCGCAGCGTACGGGGCCCGCCAGCGCGGCGCCGCCCTGGTGGCCGGGGCGGGTCTCCACGCGGAGGTCGGCGGTCCGTGTGCCGGAGGGGCCGTCGGCCGGCAGCTCGACGGTCACGGTATGTGCGCCGGCCATACCGCCGCTGCCCGGTCCGCTGCCGTCGGCGGATGTCACGGCGTGTTCGCGACCGTCGATGAACACGGCCGTCGCGCCATGGGTGTCGACCGTCAACCGGCGTGTCCCCGGAGGGAGTTCGCACCGGAACCACTCCACCCCCGGCCGTGCTCCCGGGACCGCGAAGCCGACTGGTACGACCGTGCCGTCGTCGGCGTCCGGGTCCAGCCAGGCGGCGCCGGGGAGCGGATGCGGCCGACGGCGCAGATACAGCGCGGCCGGGTCCCCCACCTGCTCCCGGCGCACCACGACCGGCACCGGCTCACCGGCGCGCTCGGCCCGCCATGTGCCGTCGCTGTGCACGGTCGTCACGCACCGGCCATGAATGTTGTAGAGGGCCGCGTCCACCAGGACGGCGGGGTCCTCGCCGTCATCCGTCTCCACCACCAGCTCGTTGGCGCCCATCCGCAGGGCCGACGCGATGTCGTGCCGTCGTACGCGCGGCACGGTGTGTTCGGCGTACGGGTCGAATCCGCCCTGTATGCCGACCACATGATCGTTGACCCGCAGGACACAGCGCCCCCGCGCCGCGATCTGGACGATCGCCCGGCCGGGAAGGTCCGCCACGGTCAGGGTCGTCGCCATGGAGGCACGGCCACCGGGCGCGAGGATCCACTCGGGGCGGCGGTAACGCTCCGGATCGCGTACGAGCGCCACGTGCGCGCGCAGATCGACGTCCTGATCGGGCGTCAGGTCCAGTTCGAGGAGATGGCTGCCGGGCGCGAGCCGTACCGGCCCCAGGGCGAGATGGCCGCCGTCGTCCAGCGCGACGAGGACGCCGTCGAGCCGTACCGTCTTCGCCGCCGCGGCCCCGATCGCCAGATGTCCGTCGAAGGCGTCGTCCAGGAGCAGTTCGGTCCGGACGCGGGCCACCGTCCCGGCGGCGGCCGGGCCGATCCGTACGAACTCCTCGGGCACATGGCCCTTGGGTCCGAGGACATCACGGTGGATCGGGTCCTTGTGGATGCCCCGGGTGTCGGACCATTCGAGCAGGGATCCGCCGGAGCCACCGTCGCCGTCACCGTCACCGTCACCGTCGGCGTCACCGTCACCGTCGGCGTCGGCGTCGGCGTCGAGCAGGAGCGCGTGCGGCCCGAAGGTGGCATGCGCCCGCGGCCGGGCGGGATCGCCCGCGCGGCCCCGCCGGAACGTACGGCACTCCACGACGGCACGGCCCTCGTGATCACCGGCGCCAACAGGACCGTCGGGACCGCCGCCGGGACCGCCGGACGGGCCGGTCGCGGGCCGCGCGAAGTCGCCCCAGGTGTTGTCCAGGGTCGGGACCAGCGTCATGTCCCATTCGGCGTCGGGCGGGACCTCCACCGCCGTACGGGCCGCGGCCCCCCAGACCGGACCGTCCGCGCACCCCGTGCGCTCCGCCGTCGTCCGCGCCGGAAAGACCAGTACCACCGCGGGCCCCCGGTCGAACGGCACCTCGGCCTCCACGGCCCGGTCATCGTCCTCGGCGGCCCGGACCGGTACGGTACGTGGCTCACCGCCGAAGGGATCGAGCAGTACGGCCGGCCCCTCCACATCCCGGACCCGCACCTGTGCGCGGCGCACATAGCGCTCGGGGTCGAAGTCGTAACGGGCGTCGATCCAGCCCTGTGCGGCACCCCGTTCGTCGGGAGCGGCGACCGCCGCACGTGTCGCGCGCGGCGCGTCGAACGAGGCCGCGGTCAGGAACACCACCGTCGCGTCGTCCACCCTGCGCGCGAGCGCGGGAACCGACGCCCGTACGACCGGTTCCGTCCCGGCCCACGCCAGATCCTGTCCCCGGTCCCGTCCCAGCGCCTCGCCCAGATCGTCCGCCGTGGGGACGAGGACCGCGCGGCCGTCGGCGAAGCACGCGCGCAGCTCGTCCCGTACCTTGTCCGGGACCGCGGCCCCGTCCCGGCCGATGACATGCTCGGGCAGCGCGCCGATCGCGATCAACTCGCCGCCCGCCGAGGCGAATTCGATGAGCCGGAGCGCGGTGTCCTCTTCGAGCGCCGTGCACGCGGGCAGCACGACCGTCGCGTAGCTCTCACCCGCCACGCACAGCCGTGTCCCTTCTCCCGCATCCCTGACCAGGGCGCGGGCGAGGGAGTCGTCGTCGATCACATCGGCGTCCAGGCCGAGCCGGTCGGTCACCCCGGGCCGGGTCCTGAACCAGGTCATGTCCCCGACGAGCTCCAGATAGACCGCCTGGGCCCGGCGCGCGTCGGCGGAGACACCGTCGAGTGCGGCGCCGGTCTGGGCGGTGGTGGTGGGCAGCAGGATCGCGGTGTCGCACAGATGGCTGCCGAGGCTGAGGATCGCGCACAGCCGGGTGACGGCATCGGCGAAGACGCGATGGTGCGTCCAGTACGGCTGGCGCCAGTCGGTGCCCGGTGGTGCCCACTCCCACCAGCCGCCCTTGGTCGTGTAGTAGACGGCATGCGGGTTGTAGAGGGTCGCGCCGGCGCGCAGCCACGGCAGGAGCCAGTCGTAGGTCTCCTCCAGCGTGCCGCCCCAGCCGGTGGAGTGGAATGCCTCGATCCAGGTACGGGGTCTGCCGTACAGATGGGCGAGGGAGGAGTGGATCCGGGCGTCCCCGTGGTGGTCGGAGCCGGGCGCGGAGAACCAGCGGTGGGTACGGGCGTAGTCGGCGTACAGCTCGACACCGGCGACCGGGTGTCCGGCGCGGGCGGGGTCCTGCTGGTCGCAGCCGATGATCAGCCCGTGTCGCTCGTGCCAGGCGGCGAGGGGGCGGAAGAAGGCCGCTTCGGCGAGTTCGGCGCGCGTCAGATGGTAGTCGTGGCGGATCCGGTGGACGTCGGGGCGGTGCGCGCCGTCCTCGTACAGGGCGTCCAGATGCGGTACGAGGTCGTAGCCGCGCGACCGCCGGAAGGCGGCGGCGAACTCCGTCGACCAGGTGGGCAGGGAGGGCAGTTCGTCCTGGAACGACCCGACGACGACGGTCCCGAGGCGGTCGCCGAGCCGGCGCTCGAACTCGCCGTGCACCCCCGCCAGCAGCGCCGCGCACGCGTCCGCGCCGAGGTAGTCGAACCCGAGAGGGGTGTGGTGATGGAGCGTCAGCCGCCAGCCTCCGGGGCCGGGCGCCCGTACCGTCGCGGCCCGTCCGTCCACGACGAGCGGAAGCGGGATCGCGGGACCGGTGGGAGATCCGTCGCCGTCGACCGGTTCCGCGTGGCCCGCCAGCGGCCGCCCGTGGTCGGGGCAGCGCAGTTCACCGGGGCCGTCGACCACCGCGCGTACGCGGTCGAGCCGGCGGCCCGCGTACCCGGGCCGCTCGTCGACCAGCCGTGCCTGGAGGTCGGCTCCGGAGAATCCGAGCTGGTCGTAGAACCAGAGGCCGATGCCCAGGTCGCGCGCGTCGTCACAGACCCCTTCGAGCAGCGCCCACCAGGCGTCGGAGAGGAACGGTGGGTCGTCGGCGTCGGAGCCGAACAGCGGTCCTGACGGCGCGAGGTTGAGCAGGACCAGGTTGAACACCCCGCCCTCCGCGAAGCGTTCGAGCTGGTGGCGCAGGCGGGCGCGGTCGAGCCGTTCCCCGCTCCACCACCAGATGGCGGTGGGCGAGAAGGCGCGCGGCGGTTCGGTCAGGACCTCCGCGATGCTCGTGGGGAGGGAGGGTCCTACGTACGTCATGAAGTGTTCCTCAGCCTCTGGCCTTCGAGAGATCGACCGGACAGGACCTAGCCTTTGAGTCCGCCCTCGAAGCCCTTGATCACATAACGCTGGAGCAGCAGGAAGACCACGAGGATCGGCAGGGCGGCCAGCGCCAGGCCCGCGAAGACGAGGCCGTAGTCGGAGACGTACTGGCCCACGAACGAGAACACGCCCACGGGGACGGTCTCCTTGCCGGATCCGCCGAGGTACAGCAGCGGGGTGAAGAAGTCGTTCCAGATGAAGACCGCGTTCAGGATGATCACGGTGCCGGTGATCGGCCGCAGCAGGGGGAAGACGATACGGGTGAACGCCTGGCGGTGGTCGCAGCCGTCGATGAGCGCGGCCTGCGCGTAGTCCTGGGGCAGGGCGCGGATGAACCCCGTATAGAGGAAGACGGTGAACGGCAGCTGAATGCCTGTGTAGAAGAGGACCATGCCGTGGTACGTGCCGAGCCAGCCGAGGTCGTCGACGAGTTTGTACAGCGGGATCATGCCGAGCTGGAAGGGCAGCACGATGCCCAGCAGGAAGAGGATGTACAGCCCGTAGCCGAGTCCGCGGGCGCGGCGCGCGAGGTAGTAGGCGCCGGTGGAGCCGAGGACGATCAGGAGCAGCAGGCTGCTGACGGTGATGATCGTGCTGTTGAGCAGGGCGGGTCCGAGGGAGGCGGAGGACCACGCGTTGCCGAAGTTGGCGAAGGTGGGCGGAGCGGGCGGTGACAGCGGCGATTCCGCGATCTGCGCCGGGTCCTTCATCGCGAGCGTGATCAGCGCGTACACCGGGAACAGGAACACCACCGCGACGGCGGCCATGACCAGTTCCAGGCCGTAACTGCCGTACCGGGGGCGGCGCTTCCTGGGTACGCTGCGGGCAGTCGTGGCGGTGGTGCTCACGCGGTGACCTCCCGGGCGCGCAGATAACGGAGTTGGACGAGGGAGACGGCGGCGACGAACAGCGCGAGGACGAGCGCGACGGCGGTGCTGTAGCCGAACTTCCCGAAGACGAAGGCCTCTTTGTACAGCACGGTCGAGAGCGTCTCGCTCGATGTGCCGGGGCCGCCGTTGGTGGCCGCGTAGACCTGGTCGAAGAGTTTGAGTCCGCCGATGGTCGACAGCATGAGGTTGATGGTCAGCGCCGGGGCCAGCAGCGGCCAGGTGACATAGCGGAAGCGCTGCCAGGTGCCCGCGCCGTCGATGCGGGCGGCCTCGTGGAGTTCGGCGGGTACGCCCTGGAGACCGGCGAGGAAGATGACCATCGAGTATCCGGCGTACTGCCAGACGACCATGGCGGCGACGGACCAGAGGGCGAGCGAGGGGTTGCCGAGCCAGTCCTGACGCAGCCCGCCGAGGCCGACGGCGCCGAGGATGCCGTTGAGCCCGGCGCCGTTGTCCGGGTTGTAGACGTACTTCCACAGGAAGGCGACCATGACGGGGCTGACGACGGCGGGCGCGAAGAAGGTCACCCGTAGCAGCGACCGGGACCTGATGTTGGCGTTCACGCCGAGCGCGAGCAGCAGGCCGATGCCGTTCTGGACGATGACCACCGCGAGGGTGAGCAGCAGGGTGTTGCTGACGGATTCCAGAGCGCGGTCGTCGTCGAGCAGGGTACGGAAGTTGTCCAGGCCGACGAAGGCGAAGTCGCCGACGCCGGACCAGTCGGTGAAGGCGTACACCACCCCGGCGAGGCTCGGGTAGAGGACGACGACGGCGTACACGAGGAGCGCGGGGACGACGAAGGCCCAGGGCGGGACGGTGGCGTCACGATGGCGCCGGATCCGTCCCGTCGGAGCCGCCTCACCGGTCTTCGCGGCCGACGCACCGGCTGCCGCGTCGGGTTCCTCGTGGCCCGACGTGGCCGTATCCGGAAGGGGTTTCACGATTTCTTCCCGTACGCCCGGTCCATCTGCCCCAGCGCGCCGGCGACGTCCGTCTTCCCCGCGAGCAGTTCCTGTACGGCGGCGAAGTGGGCGGGCTGGACCTCGGCGTTGGGCCAGCTCTGGTCCATGAAGGGGACGGCGCGGTTGGCGTCGATGATGGGCAGGAAGTCGGCCAGGGCGGGGTCTATCTCGGTGGTGGCGTCGCGGGTGAAGGGGATCGCCGAGACGGCCGCCGCCCAGCGGTTGATGTTCTCCTGCTGTCCGAGGAATTCGACGAACGCCTTGGCCTCGGCCGGGTTCTTGGCGTGGGCGGCGACGCCGAGGCCGACGACGATGCCCGCCGGGATCCACAGCTCGGCGGCGTTGTCCCCGCCGGGGAAGGGGAACATGCCCAGGTCGTCGGGGGTGGGGGTGGCCTGCCGGAAGTTGGCGAGCACCGCCGAGACCTGGACGGCCATGGCCGCCTTCCCGCTCGCGACCAGCGAGGTCTGCTGTTCGTAGGTGGTGCCGTTGGGGTTGTCGTTGAAGAAGCCCTTGCGCTGGAGCTCCTGGTACTTGCCCATCGCGTCGGCCCATCCCGAGCCGGCGAATGTGGCGCGGCCCGCCGCCATGTCGGCGTTGAAGCCGGGGGTCTTGGCGTAGACGGCGTTGGGGACCAGCGCGTAGCTGATCAGCTGGGTGACCCACGCGGTCTGGGCGCCGAGCGCGATCGGCACTATCCCCTTGGCCTTGAGCCTGGCGCAGACATCGAGCAGTTCGCTCCAGGTCCTGGGCGGCTCGACGCCCGCCGTGGCGAAGGCCTTCTTGTTGTAGATGGCGCCGATGACGCTGCTGCCCGCGGAGTAGAGATAGGTCTTGCCGTCGTGGCGGTAGGCGGGGTCGAAGTTCTTGGGGATGCTTTGGGTCCACTTCTGCCCGCCGAGGTCGGTGAGCAGTCCGGCCTTGGCCAGTTCGACCATGGACATCGCGCTGCCGCTGCCGGGGTACAGCACATGCACATCGGGGGCGTTGCCGCCGGCGAGCTGGGTGCGGACGACCGTCTGCACCTGGTCGGTGGGGGCGAAGGAGGTGGAGAAGGCGGGGTCGGGGTGGCTCTTCCGGTAGAGCGCGAGCAGTTCCTCTATGGGCTTTTGCTGGTCGGCGACGCCGACGATACGCACGTTGCCCGAGTCACCGGAACTGGAGCACGCGGTGAGCAGCGGGGGAAGCGCGGCCAGGGCGGCGACCCCGCCGCCGGCGCGGAGGAACCCCCGGCGGCTGACCGTGCCCGGGACAGGCTCTGGCAGGCTGCGGGAACCCGTGGTCATGGTGTGTCCTCCTCGTGGGATCCGGCGAGCGACGCCGCCGGGCTTGGAGCACGTCGGGGCGTGGCGCTCGCGACGGGCGCCGTGGGGTACCCGCTCGTGGGACGCGAGGGGTACGACGCGGTGAAGCGGTAGACGCCCGAGCCGACGCGGTAGACCGAGCGGCCGGTGGCGGGGTCGGTATCGGTGGCGGAGGTGGTGGCGGCAGAGGTGGCCGCGGCGGTGGCGGTGGCGGTGGCGGTGGCGGTGGCGGTGGCGGGGATCGTCGCGAGGAGCGTGAGGTGTTCGCCGTCCACCGGGACCGCGCCCGATTCACGGACCGAGCCGGGGTCGTCGGTGGGTACGTGCACCTCGGCGCTCGCGCCGGGCGGCACCTGGACGCGCAGGCCGAGGGTGTGGTCGTGGCGTTCCCAGCGCACCGTGACGGTGCCCCGGGCCGATTCGTAGCCGGCGCTCGCGTGGCTGAGTTCGCCGGGCCGTGGCCGGATCAGCAGCCGCCGGTATCCGGTGGAGTCCGGGCTCTGGTCGAGTCCGGCGACGCCCCGGTAGAGCCATTCGCCGATCGACCCGAGCGCGTAGTGGTTGAAGGAGTTCATCGAGGGGGCGCGGAAGCCCGTACCGGGTGTCCAGCCGTCCCAGCGTTCCCAGATGGTGGTGGCGCCGTGGCGCAGCGGGAACAGCCAGGAGGGCACTTCGGTACGGCGCAGCAGGGCATGTGCCAGGTCGGCGCGGCCGTACGCGTCCAGGACGGGCGCGGCGAGCGCGACGCCGAGGAAGCCGGTCTGGAGCGCGGGCCCGGCCGTCTCGATGAGTTCGGCGAGCCGCTGGGCGGCGGGGCCGGTCGCGTCCTCGGGCAGCAGGCCGAAGGCGAGGGCGACGAGATAACCGGTCTGGGTGTCGCCCGCGATCCGCACGGTGGGCTCGCCTTCCGTGTTCTTGTCGGTCGTCACGAACCGTTCGGTGAAGGCGGTACGGATGTCCGCGGCCAGCCGGTGGTGGTCGCGCGCCATATCCGGGAGCCCCAGCACCTCGGCGGCGCTCGCGGTGAGGCGGGTGCTGTGCGCGAAGTAGGCGGTGGCGATGACCTCGCGCGGGGTCGGGACACCGGGGGCGAGCCAGTCGGAGAAGTGCGGGCCGACATGCCGGCGCCAGATCAGGTCCGGGTTGTGACGGTGGATCAGTTCGATCCAGGCGCGCATGGCGGGCAGCGCGCGGGCGAGGAAGCGCGGGTCGTCGTAGGTGCGGTACAGATGCCAGGGGATGATCACGCCCGCGTCGCCCCAGCCGGGAGCGCCCTCGTCCGCGACACCGGTGAGGCGCGGCGCGACATTGGTGAAGCCGCCCTCGGGGGTGCGGGCGTCCTCGATGTCGCGCAGCCACTTGGTGAAGAACGCGGCGACATCGGCGTTGAGCGCGGCGGTCGGCAGGAAGACCTGCGCGTCGGCGAGCCAGCCGAGCCGTTCGTCGCGCTGCGGGCAGTCCGTGGGCACACTGACGAAGTTGGAGCGCTGTCCCCAGACCACACAGTCGTGGAGCCGGCGGATTTCGGGGTCGGAGCAGTCGAACGCGCCGGACCATGGTGTGTCGCTGTGCAGGGCCACGGCGACGACATCGGAGTCGTACAGCCGCGGGACTCCGCTGATCTCCACGAAACGGAAGCCGTGGTAGGTGAAGCGCGGCTCGAAGACGAGGTGTTCACGGCCGTCACCGATCAGTACGTCGGTGGCGGCGGCGGTGCGCAGGTTCGCGGTGTAGAGGCGGCCCGACTCGTCCAGCGCCTCGGCGTGGCGTACGACCACCCGCGCGCCGGGGGCGAGTCCGGCGACGCGGAGCCGTACCCGGCCGGCCAGGTTCTGGCCGAAGTCGACGATATGGGTGTCGGTTCCACCTCCTCGCTCACCTTCGTCCGGCTGGTGGGGGGCGCGGGTGATGGAGCGGGGGCGCAGGGCGGTCGTGGCCCGTACCGGTTCGTCGACGGACGCCACGAGCAGGCGATGGTCGGTGTCCGTGATCAGCGCAGGTGACCACTCCGTGTCGTCGAAGCCGGGCAGATCCCAGCCGTCGGCGCCGTGCCGCAGATCGTGGCACTCCCCCATGAGCAGGTCGGCGTGGCGGATCGCTCCGGTGTGGGTATGCCATGTGTCGTCGGTGACGATCGTGGTGGTACGGCCGTCGGCGTGGTCGATATGAAGCTCCGCCAGAAACTGCGGGAACGCGCCGTAGTGGGCGCCGGCCCTGCGGGGCTCGAAGCCGACGAACCCGCTCCACCAGCCGTCGGCGACGGTCGCGGCGAGGACGTTCTCGCCGTCGCGGACCAGTTCCGTCACGTCGTACGTCTGGTACTGGACGCGGCGGGTGTAGTCGGTCCAGCCGGGCGCGAGTTCCGCGTCGCCGACCCGGGTGCCGTTGAGGCGGACCTCGTACAGGCCGCGGGCGCTGACGTAGAGCCGGGCGCGGAGGGCGGCTGTGCCGGTGAAGGCGCGCCGGAGCGTGGGGCAGGGGGCGAGACCGTGGTCGTCCAGGGCGCGTTCGCCCTCGGTCGGCGCGTCCATGACCGGGATCGGGCGGGGATCGTGGCTGATCCACGAGGCGCGCCACTCGTCCGCGCCGCGGAACGCGGTCTCGAACCAGGACGTCGCCTCGACGGGAGCGGCCGGACCGGCAGGTGAACCGGCTTCGCCCGCGGGGCCGGTGGGGCCCGGCCGCTCGACCGGCCAGACGGCGACCCGCCAGTGGTAGCGCGTACGGGACTTCAGCGCGGGTCCGGCATAGACGGCTCCGATCGCGTCGGGGTCCTCGATCCGGCCGGTTTCCCAGAGGGGTTGACCACCCTCGTCCAAGTCCTCGGCCCGGTCGGCGACCCGTACGCGGTACGCGAGGGGCGCGTCGCCCCGGTGCGCGGACGCGAGCCGCCAGGAGAGCAGGGGCGCGGCCTCATCGATGCCCAGCGGGGTGGCACGGTGGTCGCATCGCAGGGCGTAGGGCCGCAGGGACACGAGCACGTCCTTCCTTCGCGCCAGGAGCGGCGCGTCGACGTCGACTGTTCGTCAGTTCGTCTGCTCGTCGTCACGTGCACGGCGTGAAGACGACCATCTTCGAATGTGAAATCTAACGTGAATTCTGTGGCGTGGAGACTATGAGCCCCTCGCGAGAGGTGTCAAGAGTGTTACCGGGGTGCGCATTGGCCGCCTCAAGCCGCAATCGATCTTCACTCAGGAGCCCTTTACAGTCGCCTACGACAAGCGCCGTAGCGCCATAGCCGGGGCTCTTGTACCCCGCGATTCTCATGTGATATTCACCGTGTGATTACAACATGAACGGACGTTAAATCAAGCGTCGATACCCCTTCGAGTACCTCGGCTCGGGCGGGATCCCGCACGACGGAACGGACCAGCATTCATGCCACTGAACAGTGGGATCGACAGATCCAGAGGGTTGGGGCGACGCGCGATGCTCGGCGCCTCGGGAACGCTCGCGTTGGCGTTCGCCGCCGGCACCCTGTCGGCCGGACGGGCCGGAGCCGCCGAGCGATTCGCTGAGGACCCCTTCACCCTGGGGGTCGCGTCCGGCGACCCCTGGCCGGACGGATTCGTCCTGTGGACCCGACTCGCGCCTCACCCCCTCGCCCCCGACGGCACCGGCGGCATGCCGCCCCAATCGGTCACGGTCCTCTGGGAGGTCGCCGAGGACGAACGCTTCCGGCGAGTCGTACGCCGGGGACGGACCACGGCGGTGGCGGAGCTCGCCCACTCCGTCCATGTCGAACTGACGGGCCTTCAGTCCGGTCGGCAGTACTACTACCGGTTCAGCGCCGGCGGCGTGATCAGCCCCGTCGGCCGCACCCGTACCGCACCCTCGCCGCACAGCCGGCCCAGAGAGCTGAACTTCGCCTTCGTCTCCTGCCAGGCCTGGTTCGAGGGCTTCTACACCGCCTATCGCCATCTCGCGCAGGAGGACGTCGACCTCATCCTGCATCTCGGCGACTACATCTACGAGAACCCCATCGACGCGATGGGCGGGGTACGCCAGGTCCCCGTCGCCGCCGAGCTGCGCCCCGAGCCGATGGACCTCGCCCAGTACCGGAACCGGCACGCGCTGCACCGCTTCGACCAGGACCTGATCGCCGCTCACCAGGCCCACCCGTTCGCCGTCGTCTGGGACGACCACGAGGTGGAGGACAACTGGGCGGGCGACCACTCCAAGCTCGACAACGAGCCGGACCAGGACCCGGCGGTGTTCCGCCGGCGCGCCGCCGCCGCGTTCCAGGCGTACTACGAGCACCTGCCGCTGCGCCTGCCCAACAAGCCGAGGGGCTTCGAGGCCCGGCTGTACCGCAAGCTGGGCTACGGGCGGATGGCCTCGTTCCATATCCTTGACACCCGGCTGTTCCGCGATGACCAGCCCTGCGGTGACGGTACGAAGAGCGGCTGCGACGAGCGCCTCGATCCCAACCGCAGCATCCTCGGCGCCGAGCAGGAGAGCTGGCTCTACAACAGCCTCGGCCGCTCGGGGTCTACCTGGAACTTCATCCCCCAGCAGATCCCCATGAACCAGGTCGACACCGACCCCGGGCTCGGCCAGTCGTTCGTGATGGACTTCTGGGACGGATACGCGTCCTCGCGGCAGCGGCTGTTCGACCAGATCGCCGCACGCCGGGTGAGCAACCCCGTGGTACTCACCGGCGACATGCACCGCCATCTCGCCGCCAACCTCAAGCGGGACTTCGACGACCCGGACTCCGCCACGGTCGGCGTCGAATTCGTCGGCACCTCCATCTCCACCAAGATGGACGGCATGGATCTGGACCCCTCCGGGGCGAGCCTGCTCGCGGCCAACTCGCATATCGAGTTCACCAACTACCAGCGCGGCTATGTCCGCTGTACGGCCACGCGGGAGTCGTGCCGCGCCGACTTCAAGGTGCTCCCCTACGTCACCCGGCCCGGCGCGCCCGTGTCGACCCGGATCTCCTATCTCACCGAGGCCGGACGGCCCGGACTCCAGCGCGCCTGATGGAGCGTCAGCCGTGCTGACCCGTACGGCGGCGCTGCGGTTGCGGGGGCGGCCCCCGGCTCCCACGATCGGAGTCGGGTGGCCGCCCCCGGTCCGTCCCGCGGAGATCCACCCCGGAGATCCGCCGGGAGAACGCCGGGAGAACCGCCCGGGTGGCCGTCACCCCGACAGCGCACCCCACAGAGCGCTTATCTCACACCTGAGATAATCTTTCCCTATGGCAGACGACTACCTCGTACGCATCGGCAAGCTCATCCGTGACGCCCGTCAGCATCGTGGCTGGACACAAAGCCAGCTTGCCGAAGCTCTGGCCACCAGCCAGAGCGCCGTGAACCGCATCGAGCGCGGTAACCAGAACATCAGCCTTGAGATGATCGCGCGCATCGGTGAGGCGCTCGACAGTGAGATCGTGTCCCTCGGCTACGCCGGGCCCATGCATCTGCGGGTGGTCGGCGGACGCCGGCTCTCCGGCTCCATCGACGTCAAGACGAGCAAGAACGCGTGCGTGGCACTGCTCTGCGGTTCGCTGCTCAACAAGGGGCGCACGGTGCTGCGCCGGGTCGCGCGCATCGAGGAGGTCTTCCGGCTCCTGGAGGTGCTCAACTCCATCGGCGTACGCACCCGCTGGATCAACGACGGCGTGGACCTGGAGATCACGCCGCCCGCCGACCTGGACATGGAGGCGATCGACGCGGAGGCGGCCCGCCGTACCCGCTCCATCATCATGTTCCTCGGCCCGCTGCTGCACCGGATGGACGCGTTCCGGCTGCCGTACGCGGGCGGCTGCGACCTCGGTACGCGCACGATCGAGCCGCATATGATCGCGCTGCGCCGGTTCGGTCTGGACATCGCCGCGACCGAGGGCCTCTACCACGCCCAGGTGGACCACTCGATCTCGCCGGACCGCCCGATCGTACTGACCGAGCGCGGGGACACCGTCACCGAGAACGCACTGCTGGCCGCCGCGCGTCACGAGGGCACGACCGTCATCCGCAACGCCTCGTCCAACTACATGGTCCAGGACCTGTGCTTCTTCCTCGAAACACTGGGCGTCCGGGTCGACGGCATCGGCTCGACCACCCTGACCGTGCACGGTGTGCCGTCCATCGACGTGGACGTCGACTACTCCCCCTCGGAGGACCCGGTCGAGGCGATGAGCCTGATCGCCGCCGCCGTGGTCACCGAGTCCCAGCTGACGATCCGCCGGGTCCCGATCGAGTTCCTGGAGATCGAACTCGCGGTGCTGGAGGAGATGGGGCTCGACCATGACCGCACCACCGAGTACTCCGCCGACAACGGCCGCACCCGGCTGGTGGACCTGACCGTACGGCCGTCCAAGCTGGAGGCGCCGATCGACAAGATCCACCCGATGCCGTTCCCCGGGCTGAACATCGACAATGTGCCGTTCTTCGCGGCCATCGCGGCGGTGGCACAGGGCCAGACACTGATCCACGACTGGGTCTACGACAACCGCGCCATCTACCTCACGGACCTCAACCGCCTCGGTGGCCGACTCCAACTCCTCGACCCCCACCGCGTCCTGGTCGAGGGCCCGACCCGCTGGCGCGCGGCCGAGATGATGTGCCCACCGGCCCTGCGGCCCGCCGTGGTCGTACTGCTGGCGATGATGGCGGCGGAGGGTACGTCCGTACTCCGCAATGTCTATGTCATCAACCGGGGTTACGAGGATCTGGCGGAGCGTCTGAATTCCGTGGGCGCGCAGATCGAGATCTTCCGCGACATCTAGGTGTTCTGTCCTTCGGGCGGACGGCGCTACTTTGAAGACACGCCCTAGGAAGCCGGACACAGTGGGGCCAAGTGGGACTTGGCCCCACTGTCCAAAACGACCTCTGACCTGCGGAAACACCTTCTGGTAGTCCTCGACGTCTGCCATCGTCTTCCGTCGTCTTGTGCAATCCGTGTGCAATCCAGCGTCGGAACCTGACGCGACGTCAGCAGTTCATCCGGCCGACAGGGTGTACTTGCCCCGGTATCCCGGTCTGGGGGAAGAGGGTCTCGGCCTCCTGCATCAAGGTAGGGCGTACCCGTGACGTCGTGGGACGTCGGTTCAAGGACTACGTCCACACCGCGAAGGTGGCCAATCCGATGCCACGAGGACGGCAGCAAGTTCGAACGTGTGGTGCAGATCGCGCAGGGTCTGAGGGACGGCAACGCGGAGTACGTCCACGCCCCCAACGGGACGTCAGCCGGCCACTCGAACATGCCGACACCCCCTCTCCGACCGTCAGGAGCAGGGGGCGCGGTCATGTCCACGGGCTAGTCCTCGTACCACCACGGCGACCAGCACCATTCTGCGGTGGGCAGGGACGAGGCCGGGGGCTCAGGCGGCGGGTGGCTGTTCCAAGGGGGCGTCAGGCCGCACCGGCCATCCGCGCCGTCGTGGACAAGCTCGACAAGCCTCTTATCCGGCAGTGCTGGTCCACGCGAATCGATACCGCCGCACCCTGTCCGACCTGCGAAAACGCGAGGCAGGTTCGGATGCGGCGGCTCCATGTGGCCTCTCTGACAGCTCCTCAGTCACCCTGTCACCGGCGGTCGGTGAGAAGGCGGTTGATGGTCGCCAACTGGGCGCGTTTGTCCGCGGCAAGGCGTGCGAACGTCTTCGTGTGCCGGGCGATCACTTGGCGCTGGAGCGTCCGCTCGGCCTCGTGCCATGTCGTCAACAGACCTGATGAATGCTTGCACCGGACGTCGGCCGTCGCGGTGTCGATCTCCCGGGCGCTGATCGTGGGAGCGTCCAGGTCCCACACCCTGTCGCCGATCGCCCGGTCGGGGTGGTCGTACCGGAACCCTTTCTGTTTCATGCACGCCGTCCACGCTCCGCGGGCTCGGTTCACCTCCGCGGTGTTCTCGGTCCGGCGCAGACTCTGCACGCTCTGAACCGTCAGCCAGGAGGATTCCGTCCCGGGAGCCGTGCGTTCGAGGACGGCATCGGCGACGCCGTAGCAGCCCTGCTGATCCGCGTCACCGTACAGGGCCCGCTCCTCCTCGGGACGGAGCAGCTGCCCCCACTCGATGGCCTCGGCGCGTAGCCGCCGGGCTTGGGAACTCCACATGTCCGGGACGTGATAGCCGTACTGGGCGGACGCCTCGGGGTCCACGACTCCGTACCGGCGACTGTTGTCGTAGGGAGCGGCCGGTGGCGCCTCCTTCTCCGGGAGGACGACGCCGATGCCCCGGTCCTCGAGACAGTCCTGAGCCAGGAGTCGGCGTGCACGCTCGTATCGCCAGAGCTCGCTCGGGGTCCACTTGTAGGTGTCGAAGGGGAGGGCGAGCCGCGGCAAGGATGTCACGACGGGGAGTTGCGGTCCGGCGGACGACCCGGCGGACGACCCGCCTGCCGAGGGGCCCACACAGGAGGTGAGGAGCAGTGCCGCCGAGCCCACCAGGAGGCCGGCGCGGTACCGGTGCATGCGAGGCGACCTTTCGAGGAGGGGAGGAGCCTCGCGGCGACCTGCTGGGAAGGGTCGCCGCGAGGGGGTCCGGACGGTGACCGCTAGCAGTTGAACTGCGCCGAAGTCGCCCTGTTGTCGCCGATTGCGAAGTCGCCCAGCACCGCTCGGCTGTCGCCGTCCGCCGTACCGGTGTAATCACCTTGATAGTTGGGGTTCTGGTAGAGGCGCACGCTGCAGCCGGACTCGTTCTTCACAGAACTGGTCTCGTCGTTCATGTCGTCATCCGTGAGATTGCCGTTTCCGTCCCTCCAGTGATTTCCTCTGAAGTCGGAGTCACTGTGCACGATGTCGCGCCAGTGGTTGGTGTTCCCCTCGTTGAAGTGGTTGTTCTCGAAGAGGCAGAAGTTCGGGGCAGTGCAACTTCCCGCCATCACCCGCGCCTCGTCGGCCTGAGCGGACGAAGCGAGAGTGAGAGGCAGAAGAAGAACCCCGAACGCAGGGGCCAGGAATTGCAGCTTGCGTCGCATTTCGCGTGCCTTTCGATGAGCCGAGATCCGTCCACTCGAAGCTATCCGCGCGGAAGGCCGTTGTCCTTGACGCTCGGTACGCGAAGGCTTGACGATGCGTGTTCGACCCGGCCACAGAGATCAGCGCATGGCGCCGGACACCGTGTCCGCCGCACTCCCGATCACTGTATATCGCCCGTTTATTCAGGCTTCCTATTCTCGTCTCAACTCACAGTGGGCGAGATGACACGGGTGCGGCTGCCGGGGGGCATGTGGTGATCGAGACAGTGTTCCGGACCGGAGATTTCCCGGAGACGGACAGATTCGACTTATGGCGTGAGCTGATGGCGAAGACCATGAGCCCTATGGAAATGGCCACCGATCAGGCCGAGGGGTTCGAGGCGGAGATGCGTCTTCTGCAGTTGGGCGCGGTGAGTGTGTGGCCGGGAATGTCTCAGCCCATGACCTTTCACAGAACTCCCAAGCTGATCAGGCAGTCCGGTCCCGAGATCTGCCATCTCACCCTCCCGTTGACAGGAGCCATTGGGATCAGTCAGGACAGCGGGAGTGCCGTCCACGGCCCCTGGGACATGTACATCGTCGACACCTCGGCCCCTTTCGACTGCGCCAATCGCCGCATGGAAGTGGTGGGGCTCGAAGTCCCCAGAAGACTGCTGCCTCTACCGGAGAAAAAAGTAGGCCAACTGACGACCCAGCGGTTGTCGGGGCGGAAAGGGCCGGGGGCACTACTCGCCGGGACCCTCCTCCAGTTGGCGAGGGACGTCGACTCCTACGGTCCGTCGGACGGTGCTCGCCTGGAGACGGTCGTTGTCGATCTGCTCGCCGCGACCCTGGCCCACCGACTGGACGAGGAGGACCGTCTCTCGCCGGAGACCCGCAGCCGTACCCTCGCACTGCGAATCCAGGCCTTCATCCGCCACCACCTGCACGACCCCGCTCTCACCCCGAGCACGATCGCCGCGGCGCACCACATCTCCGTGAGCCACCTGCACCGCCTCTTCCGCGTCCTCGGTCACGGCACCACCCTGGCCGCATGGATTCGCGACCAGCGCCTGGAGCAGACCTGTCGCTCCCTGGCCGACCCGGCCCAACGCGCCATACCCATCAGCCACGTTGCCGCCCGCTGGGGCTTCTCGGACGCCGCGGTCTTCTCCTGTGTCTTTCGCGGCGCCTTCGGCATGTCACCCCGGAGCTACCGCCACCACGCCCTGAACGGCGACGGTGAGTCGGTCGCCGGTCCGCCACCGCTTGCCGGGCCGACCGGAAAAGAGCAGGACCACTACGACTTGCGGAGGGTCGGCCGGTCGGTATCGTCGTGACGACGGATGTCACCGCGCGAAGGAGCGGGTCGATGGGCGTCAAACGGTGGATCGAGGCGTGGCCGGTGTACCGGCAGCTCACCGGGCCGGACCCGCTGGGCCGGGGAAAAGCCGCCGAGTCCGCGCGCTCGGCCGGCCTCGCGTCCCGGACACTGAGCGCCGATCGTGTGGTGAGTTCGGTCTGCCCCTACTGCGCGGTGGGCTGTGCCCAGCACGTGTACGTGAAGGACGAGCAGGTCATCCAGATCGAGGGCAACTCCGACAGCCCGATCTCGCGCGGACGCCTGTGCCCGAAGGGGTCGGCGAGCAAGCAGCTCGTCACCGGGCCCCAACGGATTCGGAAGGTGCGTTACCGGCCGCCCTACGGCACGCGGTGGCAGGACCTCGACCTGGACACCGCCATGGACATGGTGGCCGACCGGGTACTGGACGCGCGGCGCAAGGGCTGGCAGGACGCCGATGAAGCCGGGAACCCGCTGCGGCGCACCATGGGCATCGCCAGCCTGGGCGGCGCCACCCTGGACAACGAGGAAAACTATCTGATCAAGAAGCTGTTCACCGCGCTGGGCGCACTGCAGGTGGAGAACCAGGCGCGTATTTGACACTCCGCCACGGTTCCCGGTCTGGGAGCCTCGTTCGGTCGTGGCGGCGCCACCGACTACCAGCAGGACCTGGCCAACTCCGACTGCATCATCATCATGGGCTCGAACATGGCCGAAGCCCATCCGGTCGGCTTCCAGTGGGTGATGGAGGCCAAGGCGCGCGGCGCCCGGGTCATCCACATCGACCCGCGGTTCACCCGTACCAGCGCGCTCGCCGACCAGCACGTCACGCTGCGGGCCGGTACCGACATCGCCTTCCTCGGCGGCGTGATCAACCACATCCTCTCCAACGACCTCTGCTTCCGGGAGTACGTGGAGACGTACACCAACGCGTCCTTCCTGCTCAGCGAGCGGTACCGGGACACCGAGGACCTGGACGGACTGTTCAGCGGCTACGACCCCCACACCGCGTCGTACGACTCCTCCACCTGGGCCTACGAGGGCATCGAGGTGGAAGAGCGGCCGGGCGACCGCGACAAGGAGCAGTCCGCGTCCTACCAGCACGGCGCCGGCGGCCCGGCGCTCGAAGGCGCCGCCGGGGACATCGCGGCCGACCCCACACTGCGGCATCCGCGGTGTGTGTTCCAGGTCCTCAAGCGGCACTTCTCGCGCTACACCCCCGAGATGGTGGAGCGGATCTGCGGGGTCCCGCAGGATCTCTTCCTTGAGGTATGCCACGCCTGGACGGCCAATTCCGGCCGGGAGCGCACCGCCGGGCTGGTGTACAGCGTGGGCTGGACCCAGCACTCGGTCGGCGCGCAGTACATCCGGGCCGGGTCGATCATCCAGCTCCTGCTGGGCAACATCGGCCGTCCCGGCGGCGGCATCTACGCCCTGCGTGGCCACGCCAGCATCCAGGGCTCCACCGACGTCCCGACCCTGTTCCACCTGCTGCCCGGCTACCTGCCGATGCCGGACGTCACCCATGGAAGCCTGGAGGCCTATCTGAACAGCATCCGCCGCCGCAACCAGAAAGGATTCTGGGGCAACGCCGACGCCTACACGATCTCCCTGCTCAAGGAGTACTGGGGCGAGGCGGCGACAGCGGAGAACGACTACCGCTTCGACTACATGCCGCGGATCAACGGCGACCACGGCACGTACCGCACCGTGATGGACATGGTCGACGGGAAGGTCTTCGGCTACTTCCTGCTCGGCCAGAACCCCGCCGTCGGCTCGGCCCACGGCCGCCTCCAGCGCCTGGGCATGGCCAATCTCGACTGGCTTGTCGTCCGCGACCTCGCCATGATCGAAAGCGCCACGTTCTGGAAGGACGCCCCCGAGATCGAGACCGGCGAGATCGCCACCGAGCGCTGCCGTACGGAGGTGTTCTTCTTCCCCGCCGCCTCGCACGTGGAGAAGTCCGGCACCTTCACCCAGACCCAGCGGATGCTGCAGTGGCGGGACCAGGCCGTGGAGCCGGCCGACGACCAGCGCTCCGAGCTGTGGTTCTTCCACCAGCTCGGCAAGCGGATCAAGCAGAAGCTGGCCGACTCGACCGACGAGCGCGACCGTCCCATGCTCGATCTGGCCTGGGACTACGCGACCGAGGGCGACGAGCCGTCCGCTGCCGACGTGCTGCGCCATATCAACGGTATCGACCTGCGTACCGGGCGGACGGTCAGCGGCTACACCGACCTGAGGGCCGACGGCACCACGGCGTGCGGCTGCTGGATCTACAGCGGGGTCTACGCCGACGAGGTCAACCAGTCCCGGCGCCGCAAACCCTGGTCCGAGCAAGGGGATTACGACGCGGAGTGGGGCTGGACCTGGCCGATGAACCGGCGGGTGCTCTACAACCGCGCCTCCGCCGACCCGCGGGGACGGCCCTGGAGCGAACGGAAGGCTCTCATCTGGTGGGACGAGCAGCGCGCCGAGTGGACCGGGCACGACATCCCGGACTTCGAGAAGAACAAGGCTCCGGGCTACCTGCCGCCCGCGGGGTCGTCAGGCCCCGAGGCGCTGCGCGGCGACGACGCGTTCATCATGATGTCCGACGGAAAGGGGTGGCTGTTCGCCCCGACCGGGCTGGCCGACGGCCCGCTGCCCACCCACTACGAGCCGCACGAGTCGCCCACGCGCAATCTCCTCTACGGCCAGCAGGCCAGCCCCGCGCGCGTGGTGTACGGGCGCACGGACAACCCGTCCAACCCGGCTCCGCCCGAGGCGCACGGCGAGGTGTTCCCCTATGTGTTCACCGCCGCCCGGCTCACCGAGCACCACACCGCCGGCGGCATGAGCCGACAGCTCCGGTACCTTTCGGAGCTTCAGCCGGAGCTGTTCGTCGAGGTATCACCGGAGCTGGCGGCCGAAAGGGGCCTGCGCCATCTGGACTGGGCACATGTGATCACCAGCCGGACCGCGGTCGAGGCCCGGGTCGTCGTCACCGACCGGCTGGCGCCGTTGCGGGTCGACGGCCGGGTCGTCCACCAGGTCTGGATGCCCTACCACTGGGGGCAGACCGGGCTGACCACCGGCGACGTGGTCAACGACCTCATCGGCGTGGTGGCCGACCCGAATGTGTTCATCCAGGAGAGCAAGGTGCTGACCTGCGACGTCCGGCCCGGACGGCGCCCGAGGGGGCCCGCGTTGCTGGAATACGTCGCGGACTATCGCCGCCGGGCCGGAATCACCCAGGAGACCGGCACCCGCGTCGTGACGGCCGGCGATCAGGAGAAGCCGGCCCACACCGAACCCGACCGGCCGAAGGGATCACCATGAGGCACGAGCAGAGCTTCTACGGGCCGCTCGCGGATCCCGCGGCGGACGCCGGTCACCGCGACCACCCGCCCAGGATGGGCTTCTTCACCGACACCTCCATCTGCATCGGATGCAAGGCGTGCGAGGTGGCCTGCAAGGAGTGGAACAACGTGCCCGAGGACGGCCTGGATCTGCTGGGCATGTCCTTCGACAACACCGGCATGCTCGGTGCGAGTTCCTGGCGGCACGTCGCCTTCATCGAGCAGCAGCGTCCGCTGGGAGATCAGGACGCGGGCCTGTCCGGCCTTCCCACCGGCCCCACGGGCACCGACGCGACGGCCGCGGCCGTCGCGGACGCCCTGCCCGCCGCGGAACGGGGCGGCGGCGATCTGGGCACCGCCCCGGTGCACCTGGGGTTCCCCTCCTTCGACCTGCCCGGCGCCGCCGTCGGCGCGGAAGGCCGGACCGACTTCCGCTGGCTGATGTCCTCCGACGTGTGCAAGCACTGCACACACGCCGGATGCCTCGACGTGTGCCCCACCGGAGCGCTGTTCCGCACCGAGTTCGGCACGGTCGTGGTCCAGGAGGACATCTGCAACGGCTGCGGCTACTGCGTGTCCGGCTGCCCCTACGGGGTGATCGACCGGCGGCCGGACGACGGGCGGGCCTGGAAATGCACCTTGTGCTACGACCGGCTGCGCGGCGACATGGAGCCGGCCTGTGCGCAGGCGTGCCCGACCAAGTCCATCCAGTTCGGCCGGCTGGACGAGCTGCGGGAGCGGGCCGCCCGGCGGGTGACGGAACTGCACGAGGCGGGGGTCGGCGAGGCCCGGCTGTACGGCCACGATCCACAGGACGGCGTGGGTGGAGATGGCGCGTTCTTCCTGCTGCTGGACCAGCCGGAGGTGTACGGGCTGCCGCCCGACCCGGTGGTGCCCACCCGTGACCTGGCGCAGATGTGGAAGTACGCGGGCATGGCCGCGTCGGCCCTGCTCGTCGCCTCGGCCACGGCCTTCGTGAGCGGAGGCCGACGATGACCGGCGACGAGCGAACCCTGCCGGAGCCCGGCGCGCGGAAGGCCGGCGCCAGGGCGCGCGGCTTCGGCCGGGGCGACGACGGCAGTCACGAACAGCCTGTCGTGCCGCGCGCTTCCTTCCGCTCCTACTACGGCCGGCCGGTGCTGAAGCCGCCGGTGTGGGAGTGGAAGATCCCCGCGTACTTCTTCACCGGCGGGCTGTCGGCCGGCGCGGCCCTGCTCGCGGCCGGCGCCGACCTGACCGGTCGTCCGGCACTGTGCCGGGCGGCCCGTCTGGGTGGCTCCGGCGCCCTGCTGGCGAGCACGTACCTGCTGGTCGCGGACCTGGGCCGGCCCGAGCGGTTCCACCACATGCTGCGGGTCGCCAAGCCGAGCTCGCCGATGTCCGTCGGCACCTGGATCCTCGTGGCGTTCGGGCCCGGCAGTTGTCTGGCGGCCGCGGCCGAGCTGCTGCCCCCCGCCCTGCGCGCCACGGTGCCCGGCCGGCTCCTGCGGGCTGCCGCCCGGCCGGCCGGGCTCTCGGCAGCCGTCTTCGCCCCGGGCCTCGCCTCCTATACGGCGGTCCTGCTCTCGCAGACGGCCGTGCCGGCCTGGCACGAGGTGCGCAGGGAGCTGCCGTTCGTGTTCACCGGGTCCGCCGCGGCCAGCGGAGGCGGCCTGGGGATGCTGCTGGCGCCGGTAACCGAAGCGGGACCCGCCCGTCGGCTCGGCGCGGCCGGGGCGGTGGCGGAGATCATCGCGTCCCGGCTGATCGAGCGGCGGCCCGGCCTGGTACCCACGGCCTACACCACCGGGCGGGCCCACCGACTGCGCCGCGCGTCGGAACTCCTCACGCTGGGCGGAGCGATCGCGGCGGTGTCCGTCGCGCGGCACAACCGCGTGGCCGCGGCGGCGGCCGGGGCGGCCCTGCTGGTCGGCAGCGTTCTGCAGCGCTTCGGCACGTTCGAAGCCGGCGTCGCGTCCACGAAGGACCCCGCCTATGTCGTGGTGCCGCAGCGTGAACGCCTGGCGGCCAAGGGCGCCGAAGGGGGCGGGGCCTGACACGCGAGCCGCGGCCCTGAGGCGCTTCCCGGTTGAGGCGCGGCCCTGAGGCGCCGCCCTGTTGAGGCTCCGCCCCGTTGAGGCGCCGCCGCTCCGTTTCACCGGACGACCAGGCGGTGTTCACCCCCGGGAACGAGCTCCCCGATCACCGGGGCTCCCGGCACCTCCCCTGCCACCAGCAGACCGCCGGAGGTCTGCGCGTCCGCCAGGAGCAGCCGGGTCGGCTCGTCCGTACCGCCGAAGTCCGTGTGCGGGACCACCCACGCGAGGTTGCGGCGGGTGCCGCCACTGACGTGGCCGTCCCTGACCGCCCGCGTCGCTCCGTCAAGGTAGGGAACGGCCGAGGCATCGACCACGGCGGTGACCCCGGAGGCCCGTGCCAGCTTGTACAGGTGCCCGAGCAGACCGAACCCGGTCACGTCGGTCGCGCAGACCGCCCCCGCGGCCAGGGCGGCTTCCGCCGCGTCCCGGTTGAGCCTGGTCATGGTCTCCACCGCGTGGGGAAAGACCTCGCCCGTGGCCTTGTGCCGGTTGTTGAGGACGCCGAGGCCCAGCGGCTTGGTCAGCGACAGCGGCATCCCCGGCCGGCCGGTGTCGTTGCGCAGCAGGCGATCGGGGTCCGCGACGCCCGTCACCGCCATGCCGTACTTGGGTTCCGCGTCGTCCACGCTGTGCCCGCCCGCCACATGGCAGCCCGCCTCGGCCGCGATGTCCAGCCCGCCGCGCAGTACCTCCCGGGCCAGCTCGAAGGGGAGCACCTCCCGGGGCCACGCCAGCAGATTCACCGCCACCAGCGGGGCGCCTCCCATGGCGTAGACGTCGGACAGCGCGTTGGCGGCGGCGATCCGGCCCCAGTCGTACGGATCGTCGACCACGGGGGTGAAGAAGTCCGCGGTCGCGACAACGGCCGCCGCCCCGGCTCCGCCCGGCAGTCGCACCACGGCGGCGTCGTCGCCGCTGTCCAGGCCGACGAGGAGGTCCCCCGCCCGGCTTCCGGCCGGTGTACGGTCGCTCAGCCCGGCGACGACCTCCTCCAGTTCACCCGGCGGGATCTTGCAGGCGCAGCCGCCGCCACGGGCGTACTGGGTCAGCCGGACGTTCGCCTGCCGGGTCGCGGTGGCCATCGCACATGTCCCTTTCGTTGTCTGCTTCGTCCGGGCGCCGGTCCGGACTCGTACGCTCAGCGCGGCGCGTTGACACCTGCCGGGCCCCGGGGTTCGATGACGCCCGGCGGGGCCGCCCGGTATGGGGGCCCGCCGGGGAGACGTAGAGGTGCCTGGTGGCCCTCCCGGTCTTCAAAACCGAGGTGCCCGAGCAACTCGGGCAGGCGGGTTCGATTCCCGTCCGTCTCCGCTCTGGGGCGGTGCCGCGCCGAGCGGGAGCGGCGGGCCGCCGCACGTAGCGCGGTCTTTCCGCCCTCCCCGCCCGGTGTGCTGCGGCCGCCGGTGTGCTTCGGCCCGTCCCGGCAGAGGTTGTCCGGGCCGACCCGGCCGACGTTGTCCGGGCCGACCCGGCCGACATCAGCTCCGCCCCTGCCGGGTCGGCGCCGGCTGACAGCGGCGCAGGGCGCCGTCCAGGCGGGTGGTGTAGCCCCGCCGGTCGAGATGCTCCAGCAGCGGGATGGTCACGCGGCGGGTGGAGTCCAGGGCCCGGCGCGCCTCGCTCGCGGTGAACGGCCGCTCCAGCCGGGACAGGACCGCCGCGGCCTGCTCGTCCGCGCGCGGCAGCAGGACGATACCGTCGCCGACCCGCAGCAGGGCGCCCGCGGCCTCGGCGGCGGCGAGCAGCCTGGCTGTCAGGCCCAGTTGCTCCAGCCTGTCGGCGTCAGGGGCGCGGAAGGGTGCTCGGGCCAGGTCGGCGCGCAGGGCGGTGACCGCGGCCTCGGCCGCAGGCGGGAGCGCGGGCCGGACGTGGCTGCCGTAGAGCCGTCCCTGACGCTGACTCAGCCCGGGGTCAGCCGTCAGCAGCGCCTCGACCAGCCGGTGTTCCGGCAGCCCGAGCGCCTTTCTGGCCGCCTCCAGCGGCAGGCCGGGCTCCAAGGGGTGGCCGGCCGCGTACGTCTCGACGGCCTGACGCAGTGCGGCGCTCAGGGCGGCCCAGTGGGCAGGGTCCGCCAGCCATTCCCCGGCCACCGGCTCGGACGGCGGGCGCACTCCCATGGCCAGCAGTTCCGTGCGGCGTACCAGGCCACGCCTGCGTAGCTCGGCGGCACCGTCCGGTGGTCCGGTGACGGCCTGGAGCGCATGGGCCCTGGCGGCGGCCGCTCCGCGCCGGGTGAGTCGCGGCGGGCGGACGTCCAGCACGGTGATCCCGGCCGGGACGCGGTGGCGCCCGGGGTCGCGCAGCAGCGCTCTGTCGCCGATCCGCAGCGGCACGGCGCCGGCCAGTCTCAGGCGGACGGTGTCCTCCCCGAGCGGACGGACCGTCACTGGCACGGCGGCGGAGCCGACATGGAGGGTCAGGTGCCGGGGCAGGCCGTGGGCCGGGTCGCCGTTCAGCCGGACGTCCACCGTGTCGGTCGTGAGCCAGCGCCCCGGGGTGAGCAGTGCGTCCCCGCGGCGCAGCGCCCCGGCCGCGGCCCCGTGCAGATTGACCGCCACCCGGGCGACCGCGCTCACTTCCGGCCGGGGCGCCTTGAGCGTCTCCAGCCCCCGCACCCGCAACGGTTTCCCGCCGCAGGCGAGTTCGAGGTGGTCCCCTTCCCTGATCGTGCCCGCGCCGAGGGTGCCGGTGACGACGGTGCCCCGGCCCCGCGCCGTGAAGGCGCGGTCGACCCACAGCCGCACGTCCGCGGCGGGATCCGGCGCGGGGAGGGCGAGGGCCACCCGCGTCAGCACCGTACGAAGCTCGTCGAGCCCGGCACCGGTCACCGGGCTCAGCGCCACGGACGCCACGGTGCCCAGCGAGGACTTCGCCATCCGGGCCAGCGCGTCCGCGCGTGCGGCCGCCGGGTCCGCCAGGTCGCGGCGGGTCACGGCGAGCACCCCGTGGCGCACGCCGAGCGCGTCCAGTACCGCCAGGTGCTCCTCCGACTGCGGCTGCCAGCCCTGGTCCGCGGCCACCACGAACAGCACCGCGGGGACCGGACCCACTCCGGCGAGCATGTTGCCCACCAGCCGTTCGTGGCCCGGCACGTCGACGAAGGCCACATCCCCGGCGCCGGGCAGCCTGGTCCACGCGAATCCCAGATCCAGGGTCATGCCCCGCCGCTGTTCCTCCGCCCATCGGTCCGGTTCCATTCCGGTCAGGGCCCGCAGCAGGGTGGATTTCCCGTGGTCGACATGTCCGGCGGTCGCGAAGACGTGCATCCTCGGTCACCTCCCCCGCGCGTCGTGGCCGACGGCCGGCGCGGGCTTCCGTCGGGTGGCCGGGGTGGGCGTGGGGTCCGACGCGGCAGACGCCCGCTGGACGCCGGCCGCCAGTTCGGGGTCCGCCTCCTCCGGGACCGCCCGCAAGTCCAGCAGGCACCGGCCGCTCTCCACCCTGCCCATGACCGCCGGCGTCGCCCGGCGGAGCGGGCCGGCGAAGGACGCGGGCAGCGACACCGCGGCGCTCGGCAGGGTGACACCGGGCGCGCCACCACCGCCGATCACCGCCTCGCTGTCGACCGCGCGGCTGTCGAGCCCCGCTTCGCGCAACCGCTCCGCAAGCCGCTCGGCGCGCTCACGAAGACGCCTGGGGTCCGCGTGCAGCGCCCTGTGGACCGGGGTGGCCGGGCCTCGCAGAGTGGCTTCCAGCGCGGCCAAGGTCAGCTTGTCCACGCGCAGCGCCCGTGCGAGGGGGTGGCGGGCCAGCCGCCGTACGAGGTCGGCGCGGCCCAGCAGAAGCCCGCACTGCGGACCGCCCAGCAGTTTGTCGCCGCTGGCGGTCACCAGATCGGCACCGGCCCGCAGCCAGGTGGTCGCGTCCGGCTCGTCGGGCAGCGCCGCGTCGGAGGTCAGCAGCCCGGAGCCGATGTCCGCGACCACGGGCACCCCCAGCCGGGACAGCTCGGCGACGCCGACGTCACGGGTGAAGCCCGTGACACGGAAGTTGGAGGGATGGACCTTGAGGACGAACCCGGTTTCCGGTCCCACGGCCGCGGCGTAGTCCGCCGGCGCCGTGCGGTTGGTCGTGCCGACCTCCTTCAGCCGGGCGCCGGTGGACACCAGCAGGTCCGGCAGCCGGAAGCCGTCCCCGATCTCCACCATCTCGCCGCGGCTGACCACGATGTCCTTGCCCCGCGCCAGCGCGGTCGCGGTCAGTACCAGCGCCGCGGCGCCGTTGTTGACGACGTGTGCCGCCTCCGCGCCGGGCACCTGCCCGAGAAGGGCCTCGACAGCCGACCGGCCGCGCGGCGCCCGCGCGCCCGTGGCCAGGTCGAGTTCGACGTCCGTCGTGCCGGCGGCGGCGACCAGCGCCTCGCACGCCGCCGCGGACAGCGGTGCGCGGCCCAGGTTGGTGTGCAGCATCACCCCGGTCGCGTTGATCACCCGGCGGAGCCCGGACGCGGTGGCGGGCAGCGCGGCCACGGCCTGCTCGACGACCTGCGCGGGAGACACCTCACCGGCGCGGGCGCGCTCCTGCACGCCTGCCAGCACCGCCTTCACCAGAGTGCGGCCCAGCCGGTCAACGGCCGCGGCGAGGCGGGGATCGGCGAGGGTCGCGTCGGTACGCGGCAGATGGCTCCGGGCATCCACCGGCCCGGCGGGGGTGCGGTCGCCTTCCATCTCCTGCGCCTTCGCTGAAGCCGGCAAACCAGGAAGGTCCGTACGGTCTCCCCGGACCGGGCCGGCGCACCATGAGCGTGTCCGTCACCCGGCGTGGGCACCGTACGGCAACGGCGGAGCGGGTCGGCGGAGCCACACCGAGGGGCGTCCCGTGGACGCCGGGCGGTGCGGATTCGGCGCACGATTCACTGGTCTTTCCGCGAAATTCAATGGGAATGCGCGAACTTATACGGACCCCGCCGGGCCGGAAAAATCTCCGGCCCGGCGGGGTTTCTCGCATGGTGTGGAATTTCTGTCGCGTCAGGCCTGAGAGGATCCCACGACCTTGCCGAGGGCGTAGGCGCCCGTGACGAGAGCCGCGCCTCCGGCGAAGGCGAGGGACGGCGTGGCCAGAACCGGCGACGTCTCGTGCGCCAGCCAGCCAGGTGTCTCCTCGGAGAGCCCGCCGAGGCTCTCCATCTGCGTGTTGAACGTGTCTTCGATCATTTGTCCCTCCCCATGAGGAATGTGCGGTGGACACGCGGAAGGCGGCCGGGGAAAGGGATGGATGCGCAGCCCTTTACCACCCGGACTCACCCAGGGAGAGATACAAGCATCTATTCGAACTGAGCTAACATGACGCAGATCACACCGCAAATGGAATGGATAATTCCAGCGCTATTACATTCGTCAGTCATATCCATGACATACGTCAGCCGATGCCATGAGAAACCTCACCGCCGGGGCACCGGCTCCGCGTCGATGCCGTATGCACTCACCCCCTCACCACTGTGACCGAGGTCACAGAGCCCCGGGTGGGCGGCGGTCCACACAACGCCGCGCCCGGGGAAGGACGTTCATCCCCCGGGCGCGGCCGACCGTGAGTCACACGGCTGGGCGTACTACTTCAGCAGGTACGCCTTGACGATGGTCGTCTCGTACGTGTTGCCGTTCTTGTCGGTGAGCTTCGCCTTGAAGGAGACCGACGTGGCCGTCTTCGGGTGGCTCAGCGACAGGCTCTTCCCGCCGTCCTCGCCAGTGGTGACCGGGGCCTTGGCCCACTTGGTCCCGCCGTCGTAGGAGACCCGCACGGACAGGGACTTGAAGCCCTTGCCCGCGGCCGGGCCCTGAAGGGTCAGCGGGACGGTCAGCTTCTTGCCCGCCGCCGCGGCGCTGCCCAGGTCCAGCTTCGGGGCGAAGCGGACGGTGGAGAGCGGAAGCGTGGCGATGGTGTCATCGGCGGGCCTCTTCGAGGCGAACGTCCACGCCGCGGTGATACGGGTGCTGACACCGGCGACCGCGGTGGAGCGCGACGCGTCCGTGCTGATGCGGTACGCGGCCGACTTCGCGGGCAGACCGGCGACGAACTGGCAGAGCCCGTCCTTCTCGTCCAGGACGTTCTTGCCGTCGACGGTGATCAGCGTGCGCTGCTCGGAGACCTCCGACTGGCCGAGGTGACCGGCTCCGTCGGTGAACACGGGGATGCAGACGGCCAGTTCGTCGCCCAGGCGCAGCGCGGTGTTGTCCTTGTCCACCTTCGGGCCGAAGACACCGACGTTGTACGTCTTCTCGTAGGTCTTCTTCGCCTGGTACGTACGGGGCGGGTCGGACGCCAGGAACACGCCGCCCTCGTCGCCCGTGCCGTCCTGGCCGACGTTGAACTCCCACTCGAAGCCCTGGGGTGCGGTGACGTACGTCTTCGCCGTGGCGGGGAGGGCGAACGGCCGGGTGACCGTGCCGACCCCGAACAGCGGGGTGCTCCAGAACGGGTTGACCGTGCCCTTACGGCCCTTGGCCGAGGCGCCGATCGTGATGTTCACCAGGGCCAGTTCGCTCTTGGTCGCGGTGTGGCTGAAGCCGGTGTGCAGCGAACCGGCGCGATTGTAGAGCAGGTTGTAGCTGGTGCTGCCCTTCTGCCAGGTGCCGCCGAGCTGGCTGCTGAACTCCTTGGCGGGCAGCGCGGCGCCGAGCTGCCCGGTACGGAAGCCCTGGAACGAGGGCAGGTACCAGGTGCTGCCGAAGGCGTTGTTCCCCGACTCGAAGGAATAGTTGAGATACGTGTCGAGCTGCTTCGCGGAGTCCGGCGCCGTGATGGAGACCGGCTTCGCCTTGCGGGCGTCGAAGGTGACCGTGGCGTTCTTGGTGACCGAGTACTTCGGCCGCACCATCAGCGCGATGTCCGGGGGCGTGTCGCCGCCCTTGGGGGTCTGCACCGGAGCGTCCAGCAGATACGCGCCCCTGGGGACCCGGATCTTGGCGACGCCGTCGCCGTCGGTGTCGTACGGGCTCTGCCAGAAGTCGCCGGTGATGCCGTAGACGGTGGCCTCGGCCTGGGCGGGCTTGCCCTTGGTGTCGATGAACTTCAGCGTGAGGTCGTACGACTCGACCTCGCGGGTCACGGCGAACGACGTACGGGCCCGCTGGCCGCCCTCGGCCGCCTTGGCGGTGACCGCGCCGGAGTATGTGCCGTCCAGGGTGCCGACGCGGGTGTCCGCGGTCAGCGCGACCTCGGCGGTGCCGCCGACGGGGACGGTGACCCGGTTCGCGTCGAGCGCGAAGAAGCCGGCCGGGGCGGGCTCGCCCTGGGGACCGACCGCCTCCACCGACAGGTCGAGGGTGACCGGCCGCTCGCCGCTGTTGCGGTAGGTGAGCCGCTTGGTCACCGGCTTGTCGTCGGTGTGCGGCCACAGCTGTGTGCCGAAGCCCAGGGAGGTCTGCTCGCTCACCACGGTCTGGGTGATCGCCCTGGCCACATCGGCACGGCCGGTGCCCTGCTGATGGACCGTCAGACCGGTGCCGGGCTCGGCGGAGGCGGTCAGCGTCTGCTTGATCCGCCCACCGGTCCAGTCCGGGTGCTCCTGGGCGAGGATCGCGGCGGCGCCCGCGACATGCGGGGTCGCCATCGAGGTGCCCGACATCGACACATAGCCGTCGGCCGCCGGGTCACCGATCTGCCCCTGGGCCGCCTTCGCCGCGACGATGTCCACCCCGGGCGCGGTGATGTCCGGCTTCAGCGAGCCGTCGGCCGTCGGACCCACGCTGGAGAAGTCGGCGATCTTGTCGGCGCGGTCGACCGCGCCGACGGTGAGCGCGGAGGCCGCGCTGCCGGGCGAGCCGATCGTGGCGGCGCCTGGGCCCTCGTTGCCCGCGGCGATGACGAAGAGGATGCCCTTCTCGGCGGAGAGCTTGTCGACCGCCGCCTCCAGCGGGTCCGTCTCCGCGGTGTCCCCGCCGCCGAGGCTGAGGTTGGCCACCTTCGCGCCCTGGTCGGCGGCCCACTGCATGCCCGCGATGATGCCGGAGTCCTCGCCGAATCCGGAGTCGTCCAGCACCTTGCCGTCGAGGATCTTCGCACCGGGCGCGACGCCCTTGTACTTACCGCCGGACTTCGCACCGGAACCCGCGGCGGTGGACGCGACATGCGTGCCGTGGCCGAAGTTGTCGACGGTGTTGCCCGAGCCGGAGAAGTCCTTCTGGGCCAGCTCCACACCCTTGAGGTCGGGATGGGTCTCGTCCACGCCGGTGTCCAGGACGGCGATCTTCACGCCCTTGCCGTCGTATCCGGCCTTCCAGGCGGTCGGCGCGCCGATCTGCGGAACGCTCCTGTCCAGGCTCGCCCGGCGCCTGCCGTCCAGCCATACGCGCTCGATGCCCGGCGCGACCGTACGCTCCTCGCTCCGCCGCTCGCCGGCCGCGGTGAGAGCCTGCCACACCTCGGACGTACCGGTCTTGGGCGCGGTCACGGCCTCGCCCTTGACCGCGGGCAGGACCCGGCGTACCGACACGTCCGCGGCCGAGATGGCCGACTTCGCCCGCGCCTTGTCGTCGGCGGCCGTGGCGTACGACACGATCAGCGGGAGCGTCCCGCGGTGCGCGTCGTCGTAGCGGTCCTCGATCAGCCGGCTGACATTGAACAGCCGCCGGTCCAGCTTGCCCTGGGCCACCAGCCGGGACGCGTCGGAGGGCAGCACATAGGTGGCGCCCGCGATCCGGTTGACGGTTATTCGGACGCCCTCGCGGCCCTCGGCCGGCTCCACCCGCGCCACCCGGCCCTTGGCGTCGACACGCACGCGGTCGCCGGTGATCAGGGTGACCACGGACGACTCGCGCTTCGCCTGACGCGCCTTCGCGGCGAAGGTCCCCGCGCCGTCGCCGGCCGAAGCGGCGCCGGACGCGGCCCCCGAAGCGACACCCGTCGTGAGACCCGCGGTGAGCAGCGCCGCCACCATGGCCGCGCCCGCTCTGCTGCTGTTTCTGAGCAACTCTCCCCCAAAGGTGAGGTGTTGTGTCGAAGAACCCCCGAAGCGACGCGTACCGGGAGCGTGCTGATCAACCGGAGTCGCGTCGGCACGGAAGACGGAAGCCCACCTCGTGGGGTTCATTCGCACCACGGTCGAAATAACGCCATTTCCGACGGCGATGATCGGCCACGCCCGGTGGCACTGGGCCCTCAAGTGGGCCCGGGGACCCTGCGCTTGGGCCCGGACCCATCCATAAGCTGCGCAGACTCGGGGGCAAACGGAAGACGACGTGGGCAAGGAGAACGATGAAAGGTGCTGAAAGGTTGCGCAGATGGCATGCGCATGACCACATATTCAGTGGTCCCGAGCCACGGCGCGACCGGGGGCAGAGCGGGGCCGAGTACGCCGCGATGGTCGGGGTCGTGTCCCTGGTCGTGGCGGCGATCGTCGGTCTGAGCGTGCCCGCCGACGAGGCCACCGGACTGAAGAGCGCGGTCTGCCGAATACTTCACCCGCTGAGCGGGGCCGAGGCGTGCTCCTCCGGCGACTACGCGGGGGACGGCGACGGAGGCGGCCCCGGCGGTGGCGGCCCCGGCGATCCCTTCGTACCCAACGGCGACCCGTTCGAGCCCGCGAAGTGTCTGCTGTCCCAGGACCAGACCAAGGACACCGTCGTCATCCAGATCCTCTTCATCAAGATCAGCGGCTCGGAGACAGTCAAGCTCCAGCAGTGGTCCGACGGCACCGTCACCCTGGAGCGGGTGACCGAGAGCGGAATCGGCGTCACGGCGAGCATCTCCGCCGGTATCCCCGGTCTGAAGGACTGGGGCGGCAGCGCCTCGCTGAGCGGCAGCTACATGTCGGGCAGCGGCAGCGGCGGACAGTGGCTCTTCAACGGGAACAAGACCGGCGATCCCCAGGCGGACCTGGCGGCCAACCTGGAGGACGCCCAGCAGTTCACCGACTACCTCAAGGCGATGGACGACTGCAACAGCAGGCCCGGCCGCTCCGAACTGCAGATGATCTGCGGCTACCACGCGGGCAAGAAGAAGCCCGACCTCGAACCGGAGAAGGCGCCGGACGTCGACATCACCAAGTCCTCCACCGAGGCATCGGGCGGAGTGAGCTTCGGAAAGAGCTTCAAGAGCAACGGCAAGAGCGGCAAGGACACCGCGGGCGGCAAGGACGGCAAGGGCGCCGACGGCCCCAAGGACCTCGGCAGCATCTCCTTCGAGGGGCTCTCGGGCGCGATGACCGAGGACGTCGTGGTCATGCGCGCCAAGACCGGCCCGGACGCCGGGAAGATCACGTTCATCTACACCTTCAGCGTCAGCGGCACGGCCGGCGGGGTGGCACAGGCCAAGGGCAGCAGGATGCAGCAGGTCGCGGTCACCTACGACGCGGCGGCCTACGACGAGGAGGAGAAGAACGGCGACCCGCACCACCCGCAGAAGCTGACGATCACCACCAGCCAGGAGTCCGGCGACGGACCCGGCATCCAGGCCGGCGCGGGAGCCAACGCGGGTCCCGTGACGATCGATGTCGGTGGCGGTGGCGGCACCATCGAGTCACAGATCCACACCGAGTCGGCCGAGGTCACCCTCGACAACGACACGGACAGCACCGCCGTCGAGGACTGGCTGCGCGGGCGCGGCGACAGCCCCGCCACCAACCCGCTGCCCACCCCCTCGGACGCCGCCGAGGCGCTGGACGACGACGCGGGGCCGATCGAGCGGCTGCTGCACGACAAGGGCAAGCTGACCCGGCTCGACTACAAGGCCAACACCGACTGGTGGAACGCCTCGCTCGGCATCGGCTTCGGCATCTCCGCCGGACAGGTCAGCCTCGGCTTCAAGCTCTTCGGGATCGACATCACCCATGAGCACAAGGAGCAGACGATCACCGGCGACCCGACCTACGCCACCGGCCCGAAGAGCGGCGGCGCCCGGCCCTGGGTGGAGTGGAAGAACTGCACGCAGACCAAGCCGATCCCGACCTGATCGGTGAGTGAACCGAGGGGGCTGTTCGTGGGGAACTGGGAGATCCCACGGACAGCCCTCCGGGCTTCACGATCAGTTCGTCGACCGCGTCGGGATCGGGCGGGACCCCGGGAGGCCACGAGCGGCGGGCGGCCGCGCGCCGACGGCCACGCCCGTCATGGCAGTACGGCGATACCGTCCAGCTCGACCAGCGCTTGTTCGTCCCACAGCCGTACGACCCCGATCACCGCCATCGCGGGATAGTCACGCCCGGCCAGCCGGCGCCAGGCCCGGCCGAGTTCGGCCGCGTGGGCCCGGTAGTCCGCGACATCGGTCGCGTACACGGTCACCCGGGCGAGATCGGCCGGGCCGCCGCCCGCCGCCGCGAGCGCGGTGAGGAGATTGCCGAGCGCGGTCTCGAACTGGGCGGGAAGGGTCTCCCCCACGACGGCGCCCGCGCCGTCGAGCGCGGTCTGTCCGGCCAGCAGGACCAGCCGCCCGCCGGTGGCGGTGACGGCGTGCGAGAAGCCGGAGGCGCGCGAGAGCCCGGCGGGGTTGAGGCGCTCCAGGCTCATCGGTCCCGCTCCCGTTCTCCACGTTCTCCACGTGCGGGCCCGTACAACTCCCGGGCGATGATGGTGCGCTGGACCTCGGTGGCGCCCTCGTAGATCCGCGGCGCCCGGACCTCGCGGTAGAGATGCTCCAGCGGATGGCCGCGTTGGAGGGCGCGGGCGCCGTGCAACTGGACGGCGGCGTCTACGACATACTGAGCGGTCTCGGTGGCGAACAGCTTCGCCATGGCCGAGCGCCGCGGCACGTCGGGCGCGCCCGTGTCGTAGGCCGTGGCCGCCGCGTACACCAGCAGCCGCGCCGCCTCGGTACGGGTCGCCATCTCCGCGATCTGGTGTGCCACCGACTGGAGTCGGCTGAGCGGGCCGCCGAACGCCCCGCGTTCCGCGGTGTGTTCCAGGGCCGCGTCCAGCGCGGCCTGTGCCATGCCGACGGCGAAGGCGCCGACGCTGGGACGGAACAGGTTCAGTGTGGCCATGGCCACCCTGAAGCCGTGGTCCACCTCGCCCAGGACATCATCGCCGGTCACGGGTACGGAGTCGAAGGCGAGGGCGCCGATGGGGTGCGGCGAGAGCATCTCGATCGGGGTGCCGGTGAGCCCGGGACGGTCGGCGGGGACGAGGAAGGCCGTGATCCCGCGGGCCCCGGTGCGGGTATCGGTGCTGGTGCTGGTCCCGGTTCCGGTGCCGGTACCGGTACCGGTACCGGCTGCCGTGTCCGTGCGGGCGAAGACGGTGTAGAAGTCGGCGTCGGGGGCGTTCGAGATCCAGCGTTTCTCGCCGGTCAGCAGCCAGCCGTCGCCGTCCGGGACGGCCCGCAGGGCGAGGGCGGCGGCATCGGATCCGGCGCCCGGCTCACTGAGCGCGAAAGCCGCCACGGCACGCCCCGCGCGCACCTCGGGCAGCCAGCGTGCGCGCTGCCCGCCGGTACCCGCCAGGACGAGCGGGTACGCGCCGAGGCCCTGGAGCGCGAGCGCGGTCTCCGCCTCCGTACAGCCCTGGGCGAGGGACTCGCGCAGCAGACAGAGTTCCAGTGCCCCGGCCCCGAACAACCGTTCCAGCAGGCCGAGTTCACCGAGGGCGGCGATCAACGGACGGTTCACCGCGCCGGGTTCGCCCTTGTCGGCGATCGGGCGCAGCCGTTCCACGGCGAGGGTGCGCAGCCGTGCGCACCAGTCGGTCTGTACCGGATCGAGCGAGAACACGGGCATCTGGGCCCCCACTTCCAGCGCATCTATCGCGGACCGTTGACTGTCGTCATCGTCACGATACGCTCGATGGGCGAGCCCACCCCAGCACCGACCCACCCCAGCACCTCGATGGACGACCCCACCACCGCAAGGGGGCGCACCATGGAGCTGACACCGTCGGCCCACCGGGACACCTTCGCGCGCGACCATCTGCCGCCCGCGGACCAGTGGCCCCGGCTCCTTCCCGTCCCGTCCGCACCGGACTCCCCCGGCGCTCCCGGCTCCCCCGGCAGTCCCGACCGGCTGAACTGCGCGGCCGAGCTGCTGGACCGTACGGTCGAACGCTTCGGCGCGGAGCGGCCCGCCTTCCGCGGGGCCGGCGGAGAGGTCTGGACGTACGGCGCGTTACGCGGGCACGTCGACCGGATCGCCCATGTCCTCACCACTGATCTGGGCGTGGTGCCGGGAAACCGGGTGCTGTTGCGCGGACCGACCTCGCCCTGGCTGGCGGCCTGCTGGCTGGCGGTGCTGAAGGCGGGCGCGGTGGCCGTCACCGTGCTGGCCCAGCAGCGGGCGGCGGAGCTGGCCATCATGGGGGAGATGGCACGGATCGGCCATGCCCTGTGCGACATCAGGTCGGTGGACGAGCTGGTCCGCGCGGAGATACCGGGGCTGCGGATCACGACCTATGGAGCAGACGCGCCGGATGATCTGCTGCGGCTGACGGACGACAAGCCGACGCGATACACGGCCGTGGAGACGGCGGCGGACGATGTGGCGCTGATCGCCTTCACCTCGGGAACGACGGGCCGGCCCAAGGGGTGCATGCACTTCCACCGTGACGTTCTCGCCATTGCCGACACCTTCTCGCGACAGGTGCTGCGCCCCGGGCCCGATGATCTCTTCGCGGGCAGCCCGCCGCTCGGGTTCACCTTCGGTCTCGGCGGTCTGGTGATCTTCCCGATGCGCGCCGGAGCTTCCGCGTTGCTGCTCGAACAGGCCCGGCCCGCCCAGCTGTTGGCGGCCGTCGCCCGACACCGGGTGTCGGTCCTGTTCACCGCGCCGACCGCCTATCGCCTGATGCTGGACGAGCTGGCCACGCACCCGTACGACATCTCCTCCCTGCGCCGCTGTGTCTCGGCGGGCGAGAATCTGCCGGCGGCCACCTGGCAGGCATGGCGGGAACGCACCGGGCTGCGGGTCATCAACGGCATCGGGGCGACCGAACTGCTCCATATCTTCATCTCCGCGGCGGACGAGGAGATCCGGCCGGGCACCACCGGGGTTCCGGTGCCGGGGTGGCAGGCGCGCGTCGTGGACCGCTCGGGCGCGCCGGTGTCCGACGGGGAGCCGGGACTACTGGCCGTCCGCGGCCCGGTGGGCTGCCGGTATCTGGCCGATCCACGCCAGCGGGAGTATGTCCGGGGCGGCTGGAATCTGACCGGCGACACCTATGTACGGGAGCCCGACGGCTACTTCCGCTATGTGGCCCGCGCGGACGACATGATCATCTCGGCCGGGTACAACATCGCGGGCCCGCAGGTCGAGGACGCGCTGCTGGCCCATCCCGATGTGGTCGAGGCGGCGGTGGTGGGTCTGCCCGACGAGCTGCGCGGCCAGGTGGTCACGGCGTATGTCGTGGTGCGTGACGGCGTGGAGCGCGGCGAGGGGACGGCGGCGGCGCTGCGGGAGTTCGTCCGGGCGCGGCTGGTGCCGTACAAATGCCCGCGCGCGGTGGTCTTCCTGGACGCGCTGCCCCGTACGCCCACCGGCAAGCTCCAGCGCTTCCGGCTGCGGGTTCCGGGCCGAGGACCGGCCGCCGACGGAGCCGGGGCCTCTCCGAGAGGCTCTAAAGTGATCACGTGGCCGAGCAGCACACCCCCCGATCCCTGATCGTCACTCTGTACGGCGCGTACGGGCGCACACCGGACGACACCCCCCTCGCCGTGGCGGAGCTGATCCGTCTGCTGGGGGCTCTCGGTGTGGACGCGCCGTCCGTGCGCTCCTCGGTCTCCCGGCTCAAACGCCGTGGCCTGCTGGTCCCGGAGCGTACGGCGCGGGGCGCGGCCGGATACGCGCTGTCGGCCGAGGCACGTCAGCTGCTCGACGACGGGGACCGCAGGATCTACGCCCGGCCCGCGCCCGAGCTCTCCGACGGCTGGATCCTCGCGGTCTTCACCGTGCCGGAGTCCGAGCGCCACAAGCGCCATCTGCTGCGCTCCCGGCTGGCCCGGCTCGGCTTCGGAACGGCGGCGCCCGGCGTCTGGATCGCACCGGGCCGACTGTACGAGGAGACCCGGCACACGCTGCGGCGGCTGGGGCTCGACTCGTATGTCGATCTGTTCAGCGGGCAGCACCTCGGCTTCGAGCCGACGGCCGATGCCGTGGCCCGGTGGTGGGACCTGGACGCGATCGCCACCCAGCACGAGGAGTTTCTCGACGCGCACGAGCCGGTGCTGCGCGCCTGGGAGGGCCGGGTCTCGGGCTCGGCCTCCGGCGCGGGCGAACGCGCAGGCCCCGGCACAGGCACAGGCACGGGCTCCGGCACCGCGGAGGACGCGTACCGCGACTATCTGCTGGCTCTGGACTCCTGGCGGCATCTGCCGTACGCCGATCCCGGTCTGCCCACCGGACTGCTGCCGAGGAACTGGCCGGGAGAGGTGTCCGCCGAGGTCTTCACCCGCCTGCACACCCGGCTGCGGGACATGGGCCTGACGTTCGTGCGGCGGCCGGTCACCGAAGAGTGAGACGCGGCCTCGGATCGTCGGTGCGGCCGGCCGGGGGTGTGCGGCTGCCCGCGCGGTACGGCAGCGGCCAGGGCGCGGCCGGGCCCTCGTACCCCTGGGCCCCGGCGGCGTGCAGCGTCCACTGCGGATCGTGGAGATGGGGGCGGGCCAGCGCGCACAGGTCGGTACGGCCCGCGAGCAGCAGGGAGTTCACATCGTCCCAGGAGGAGATGGCCCCCACGGCGATGACCGGCACGGACAGGGTGTTACGGATCAGATCGGCGAACGGGGTCTGGTACGAGCGGCCGAACTCGGGCCGTTCGTCGACGACGACCTGGCCGGTGGAGACATCGATCGCGTCGGCGCCGTGCGCGACGAAGGCACGGGCGATCTCGACGGCGTCCTCGGGGGTGGTACCGCCGGGCGCCCAGTCGGTGGCCGAGATCCGGACCGTCATGGGCCGGTCGTCGGGCCAGTCCGCGCGGATGGCGTCGAAGACTTCGAGCGGGAAGCGCAGCCGGGCGGTGAGCGAGCCGCCGTAGGCGTCGGTACGCCGGTTGGTCAGCGGGGAGAGGAAGCCGGAGAGCAAGTAGCCGTGGGCGCAGTGCAGTTCCAGCAGATCGAAGCCGCTGCGCTGGGCCCGCCGGGTGGCGGCCGTGAACTGTTCGCGGATCGTGTCGAGTTGACGGCGGTCGAGCTGGTGCGGGATCTCACTGACACCGGGATGGTACGGCAGCGGTGAGGCGGCCACGAGCGGCCAGCCGCCCACGGGCAGCGGCTCGTCCATGCCTTCCCACATCACGCGTGTGGCGCCCTTGCGTCCCGCGTGTCCGAGCTGGACGCCGATGGCCGTCCCCGGTGACCGCGCGTGCACGAAATCGGTGACACGGCGCCAGCCGTCGCCCTGTTCCCGGCTGTAGAGCCCGGCGCAGCCCGGGGTGACGCGCCCCTCCGGGCTGACACACACCATCTCGGTCATGACGAGTCCGGCGCCGCCCAGGGCGCGGGCCCCGAGATGTACGAGATGGAAGTCGCCGGGGACGCCGTCCACGGCGGAGTACATGTCCATCGGCGAGACGACGACACGGTTGCGCAGGGTCAGCCCGCGCAGCCGGAAGGGCGTGAACATCGGCGGAGTGCCGGGCGGGCAGCCGAAGTCCCGCTCCACCGCCCGGGTGAAGCCGGGGTCGCGCAGCCGCAGATTGTCATGGGTGACCCGGCGGCTCCGGGTGAGCAGCCCGAAGGCGAACTGCCGCGGCGGCTGGTCCGTGTACGTGGCCAGCTCCTCGAACCAGCGCAGGCTGGCGGCGGCGGCACGCTGGGTGGACTCGACGACCGGGCGGCGCTCGCTCTCGTACGCCGCGAGCGCGTCCGGCAGCTCCGAGCGCTCCTCGATACAGGCGGCGAGCGCGAGGGCGTCCTCCACGGCGAGCTTGGTGCCGGAGCCGATGGAGAAGTGGGCGGTGTGGGCGGCGTCGCCGATCAGGACCGTATTGCCGTGGCTCCACCGATCGTTGATAACGGTCCGGAAGGTGCTCCAGGACGAGGCGTTGGCGCGCAGCGGACGTCCGCCGAGCGCGTCGGCGAAGATCTTGGCGCAGCGTTCCGCGGACCGCCGCTCGTCGAGATCCTCGAATCCGGCCGCCCGCCAGACCTCTTCGCGCATCTCGACGATGACCGTGCTCCACGCGCCGGCGGCCCCGTTCGCGTAGGGGTAGCCATGGAGCTGCATCACGCCGTACTCGGTCTCGGCGATCTCGAAGCGGAACGCGTCGAGGGCGAAGTCGGCGGCGAGCCAGACGTAGCGGCAGCGATGGGTGATGATCGTGGGGGCGAAGACCTCGGCGTGGGTCTCACGGGTGAGGCTGTGCACCCCGTCCGCGGCGATCACCAGGTCGTAGGCGGTGGCGAGTCGGGCGGCGGGCGGGGCTTCGGTGCGGAACCGCAGCCGTACGCCCAGGGACGCGCAGCGCTCGTGCAGGATCTCCAGCAGCCGGCGCCGGCCGAGCGCCGCGAAGCCATGACCGCCGGAGGTGAGGGTACGGCCGCGGTGCACGATGTCGATGGTGTCCCAGCGTACGAACTCGGCCTGGAGCGCCCGGTGGACGACGGGATCCGCGTGCTCGATACCGCCGAGTGTCTCGTCGGAGAGCACGACGCCGAAGCCGAAGGTGTCGTCGGCCGCGTTGCGTTCCCAGACGGTGATCTCGCGGCCGGGGTCGAGCCGCTTGAGGAGGGCGGCGGCGTAGAGCCCGCCCGGTCCGCCGCCGATGACCGCGACGCGCGGGACGCGGGCCATCAGCGGCCCTGCCACTTCGGGGGCCGCTTCTCGGTGAAGGCGGCGTGGAACTCACGGTAGTCGGCGCCGTTCATCAGCAACGCCTGGGTGGCGGCGTCCAGTTCCACGGCGGCGGCGAGGGGCATGTCGAGCTCGGCGGTGAGCAGGGCCTTGGTCTGCGCGTACGCGAGCGCCGGGCCTTCCGCGAGCCGACGGGCCAGCTCGGCGGCGCGCGCGTCGGCCAGGCCGTCGCCGGTGAGTTCGCTGATCAGCCCGATGCGTTCGGCCTCGGCGGCGGCCACCGGCTCACCGAGCATCAGCAGCCGGGTGGCGTGCCCGAGCCCGACCACGCGGGGCAGCAGATAGGCCGCGCCCATGTCGCCCCCGGAGAGGCCGACCCGGGTGAAGAGGAAGGCGAAGCGCGCGGAGGGGTCGGCGATCCGGAAGTCCGCGGCGAGCGCGAGAACGGCACCGGCGCCGGCGGCGACTCCGTGCACGGCGGCGACCACCGGGAAGGGGCATTCCCGGATCGCCCGGACCACCTGGCCGGTCATCCGGTTGAAGTCGAGGAGCCGGGCCGTGTCCAGGGCGAGGGTGGCGCCGATGATCTCGTCGACATCGCCGCCGGAGCAGAAGCCGCGGCCCTCGCCCGCCAGCACGAGGGCGCGTACGGAGCGTTCCCGGGACAGTTCGGCGAGCAGATCGCGCAGATCGGCGTAGGCGCCGAAGGTGAGCGCGTTGAGTTTCGCCGGGCGGGCGAGGGTGACGGTCGCGACGCCGACATCCCGGTCCCGGGTCAGTCGCAGATGGCGCCACTCCTCGGTGCGGGACGCGGAGCCGGTGAACGGGCTCATGGAGCGCGGCCTCCTTCGGCGAACCTCGGGGAACCTCAGCGGCGAGCTTCAGCGCTGCGAAAAGGTATCACCCAAATATGACTGCCGTCACGAGTGCGCGATACGTCCGTGACAGGCCCGCGATGCGCCCGCGTCCCTTCCGTGACAATTCCGTGAGATACCGCCCGTAAGCCACCAAAAGTCCCGACGGGCAAGGGCCATTGGTCCCGGGCCCGGCAGCCCGGCGCCTCTTGTTAACCCGCTCACGCTCCGTATGGTTGAACGTGATAGCAATTACCTCGCACCCCCCGGCCGTACTTGTGCCCTGATCGGACCGCCCTCCATGCCAGAAGCCGCAGACTCCTCTCCCTGGAGACTCACGCTGCCTCACAGTGTCGAAGCCGTGCCGATCGCGCGCGCTCTCGTCCGTGACGCTCTGGCACATCTGGAGGAGCCGACGCACAGCGACACGGCGGAACTGCTCACCGCGGAACTCGTCGCCAACGCCATACAGCACACCCCGGGGAGCGATCCGATCGAGCTGGTCGTGGAGCTGCTGCCGACCGGCTGCCAGGTCGAGGTGCACGACCGCGACCCGGCCCCGCCGGGCGATCTGTCGCACCCGGGGGCGATGCCGGACCCGTGGCAGGAGGGCGGTCGCGGCCTGCTACTGATCAGTACGCTCAGCTCGGCGTGCGGCCACCGCACCACGGACCAGGGCAAGGCGGTCTGGTTCACGCTTCCCGCGACCTGAGATTCCGGTCGCTCCACCAGG
This sequence comes from Streptomyces sp. NPDC102274, assembly GCF_044766385.1. Lineage (NCBI taxonomy): Bacteria > Bacillati > Actinomycetota > Actinomycetes > Kitasatosporales > Streptomycetaceae > Streptomyces > Streptomyces sp. NPDC102274. The sequence continues at coordinate 193,103 of NZ_JBIWLW010000015.1, forward strand.
TCCTGTCCGCTAGGCGGCGCCGCTCCCCGACAACGTCGCCACCAGCACGGCCTTGATGGTGTGCAGCCGGTTCTCGGCCTCGTCGAAGACGACTGAGTGCTTCGATTCGAAGACCTCGTCGGTGACCTCCAGCTCCGTGAGCCCGTGCCGCTCATGGATCTCCCGGCCCACCGCCGTGCCCAGGTCGTGGAAGGCCGGAAGGCAGTGCAGGAACTTCACGTCGGGGTTGCCCGTCGCGCGCAGCACGTCCATCGTCACGGTGTACGGACCGAGCGCCTCGATCCGCTCGTCCCAGACCTCCTTGGCCTCACCCATCGACACCCAGACATCGGTGGCCACGAAGTCCGCGTCCGCCACGCCCTCGGCGATCTCCTCGGTGAGGGTGAGCCGGGCCCCGCTGCTCGCGGCGGCCTCACGGGCCAGGGCGAGGATGTCGTCCGCCGGCCAGTAGGCGCGCGGTGCGACGATCCGTACATCCATGCCGAGCAGAGCGCCGGTGACCAGATACGAGTTGCCCATGTTGAAGCGGGCGTCCCCGAAATAGGCGAAGGCGATCTCCGTCAGCGGCTTGTCGGTGTGCTCGGTCATCGTCAGCACATCGGCGAGCATCTGGGTGGGGTGCCACGCGTCCGTGAGGCCGTTGAACACGGGGACTCCGGCGTACGCGGCCAGTTCCTCGACGGTCTCCTGGGCGTCCCCGCGGAACTCGATACCGTCGAACATCCGCCCGAGCACCCGGGCGGTGTCCTTCGCCGACTCCTTCTTCCCGATGTGTGAGCCGGCCGGGTCGATATACGTCGTGGAGGCGCCCTGGTCCGCCGCCGCCACCTCGAAGGCGCAGCGGGTGCGGGTGGAGGACTTCTCGAAGATCAGGGCGATGTTCCTGCCGCGCAGCCGCTGGACCTCGGTGCCCGCCTTCTTCGCGGCCTTGAGTTCCGCGGCCAGATCGATCAGACCGCGGAACTCCTCGGCGGTGAAGTCCAGCTCCTTGAGGAAGTGGCGGCCTTCGAGGTGTATCGCCATGGTGGCTGCTCCTGGGGCGCGAGTCGCGAAGAGTGGGGAAGATACCGGACACTGGAACTATATACGACCACCCGCATCGCTATTCAGCCCACACGTCATATCACCCCACGGCACCAACCGGCCGTCCCAGCCCCGGCTGCCCCGGCCCGGCCGTTCCGGCCCCGGCTGCCGTCCTGGCCCCGGCCTCCCCCGGTCCACTACACGGCGTCACGTTCCACCGGGCAGCTCATACAGCGCGGCCCGCCCCGGCCTCGGCCCAGCTCGCTGCCCGGGATCTCGATCACCTCGATGCCCTGTTTCCGCAAATGCGTGTTGGTGGTGACGTTGCGCTCGTAGGCGACGACGACCCCGGGCTCGACCGCGAGGACATTGCAGCCGTCGTCCCACTGCTCGCGCGCCGCCGAGTGCACATCCTGGGTGGCGGTCAGCACCCGGATGTCCGCCAGGCCCAGAGCCGCCGCGATGGCACGGTGCATATGCTCCGGCGGATGGTCGGTGACCTTCAGCTCCCGGCCGTCGCCGCCCGGCTCGATGGTGTACGAGCGGAGCATCCCGAGGCCCGCGTACTGCGTGAAGGTATCGCCGCCGACCATCGTCATCACGGTGTCGAGGTGCATGAACGCCCGTCGCTTGGGCATGTCGAGCGCCACGATCGTGGTGGCGGAACCGGCCGCGAAGAGTCCGCGCGCCAGCATCTCGACCGCCTGTGGGGTGGTGCGCTCGCTCATCCCGATCAGCACGGCCCCCTTGCCGATGACCAGCACGTCACCGCCCTCGATGGTGGACGGATAGTCGTCCTGCCCCTCCGACCAGTGGTGGAAGGCGCCGGCGGCGGGCCCGGTGAACAGGGGGTGGTGTTTGTAGATCGCCTCGAAGTGCACGGTCTCGCGCTGCCGGGCGGGCCAGCGCATCGCGTTGATGCTCACACCGTCATAGATCCAGGCCGAGGTGTCCCTGGTGAAGAGATGGTTCGGCAGCGGGTCGAGCAGGAAGTCGTCCAGCTCCATCGCGTGGAAGCGTACGGACACCGGCTCCGCGTACCGCTCCAGGTACTCCCGCTTGGTCATCCCGCCGACCAGTGCCTCGACCAGTTGGTCCGTGGGCAGTTCGTCGAAGATCGCCCGGAGATGGCCGGTGGCGAGCGGGCCGTACTCCTTCTCGTCGAAGACCCGGTCCAGGACGAGCCCCCGGGCCGCCGGGAGGTCCAGGGACTCCCTCAGGAGATCGCCGAAGAGATGCACCTGGACGCCCCGGTCGCGCAGGAGCGCGGCGAACGCGTCGTGCTCCTCCTGGGCGCGGCGTACCCAGAGCACATCGTCGAAGAGCAGTGTGTCCTTGTTGCCGGGTGTGAGGCGTTTCAGCTCCAGATCCGGGCGGTGCAGTATGACGCGGCGCAGCCGCCCGGTCTCGGAGTCGACATGGAATCCCATGTCTCCCATCCTCGCCGTATGGAGCACGGTTCACGCGGCGAACGGTCGAGGTCCTGCCCCGGGGAGACAGGACCTCGTCAGCAGTTCAGAGCCGGGGGTCGACCGGTTCCGACTCCATGGCCAGTACCGCGAAGACCGCCTCATGGACCCGCCACAGCGGTTCGCCGTCCGCCAGCCGGTCCAGGGCCTCCAGACCGAGGGCGTACTCCCGCAGCGCCAGTGAACGCTTGTGGCCGAGAAAGCGGTCGCGCAGCCGCCGGAGATTGTCCGGGCGGGTGTACTCGGGCCCGTAGACGATCCGCAGATACTCCCGGCCCCGTACCTTCACGCCCGGCTGCACCAGCCGGTCCTTGCCGTCGCGTACGAGCGCCCGGAGCGGCTTGACGACCATGCCCTCGCCGCCCCGCTCGGTCATCTCCAGCCACCGGTCGACACCGCCGCGCACCGATTCCTCGTCGGCCGTGTCCACGATCAGCCGCCGGGTGACCTGGAGCAGTCCGGTCGGGTCGTGCTCGACCAGCCGGTCCAGCCAGGCCAGCTGCTGGTAGTGCGGGACGGCGGCGAGGCTGCGGCCCTGGACGGCGAGCAGTTGGAACGGCGCCAGGCGCACCCCCTCCAGCCGCTCCGTCGGCCAGCAGTAGCGCCGGTACGCCTCGGTGAACGCCGCCGCGTCGGCCGCGCGTTCGCGCTGCGCGGCCAGCAGTCCCGCGGCCTCGACGCCCCGGGACGCGGCGGCTTCGAGCGCCTTCGTGACGGCGGGGAGGGCGGCCCCGGCGGCGGCGCCCACCGCGGCGTACCGGGTACGCAGCAGGCCGGTGGCCTTCAGCGACCAGGGCATCAGCTCGGCGTCCAGCAGTATCCACTCGGTGTCGAGTTCCCGCCACAGCCCGGCGGCGGAGACGGCGGTGCGCAGCCGGTCCAGGATCTCCTCGGTGACGGCCTCGTCGTCGAAGAAGGGCCTGCCGGTACAGGTGTGCAGCACGCCGGTCGGCCCGGCCACGCCGAAGCGTTCGCGCGCCACCGCCGCGTCACGGCAGACCAGCGCCACCGCGCGCGACCCCATGTGCTTCTCCTCGCACACGACCTGTCCGACGCCGTCCGCGCGGTACTGCGCGAACGCCTCGGCCGGGTGCTCCAGGTAGCCGTCCCGCTCCGAGGTGGCGGTGGGCGCCATGGTGCCGCTTGATCACATGGCGCGGCATCCCGGCCCGGTCGGGGCGGCCGGCGTTGCGCGCGGCACACACCTCCTCGGGCACGTCGAGGACTATCGCGACGGGCAGTACGTCGTACTCGCGGGCGAGCCGCACCAGCCGCTTGCGGCTCTCGGGCTGGACGTTGGTGGCGTTCCCCGTCAAGTTCTTCTGTTCAGTGTCACGTCAGGTTGGACGAGAGCCGAGAGATGGCTGGAGCGCCGCTTGGAGCCGAGTGACAGTCAACTTGGCTGTGACGTCGTCAATCGGCCCCGGCGTCACGGCCACGCATCCGCGGTCTTGTCGCCTGCTGCACGCTCTGAAGGACCAGGTGTAGTGATCGCAGATCCCACCGGCGCCGTATCTCTCGGATCTCTCGGACTTGGCGGATGCGAAGTGGATAGCTGTCCGGGGCGTCTTGCCGGTGCCGGGGCGGACAGCCGGAGTGGTGGTGCGGACGCGCGGAGCGCTCAGGTGAGGAGTTTGGCGAGTTGGGCCATCTCTGTGGGCGGGTCGATCACCGGATGGATGAGGAGTTCGTCGATGCCTGCCTGTTCCAGGGCGGTGATACGGGTGAGGACGTCGTCGCGGGTGCCGACCAGGGCCAGGATGTTCATCAACGAGGGTAGGACCAGGTCCCGGTCCTGCGGCGCGATGCGTCCGAGGTAGTTGGGGTAGAGCTTGGTGTACCGGTCCGGCGCGGCGGCGGTGGTGCCACGCCGGTCCAGGAGCTCACGAACCACCTCGCGTTCGCCGGGGCCGAGTTCCTCCGCGAAGGCGGGCGCGTCGGCGGCGTAGTCCAGAAACGACAGGACGAGGTGACCTGTCGCATCCCGAGCCGCGTCGCTGTGAGGGTCCTCGTTCTCGTGCAGCAGGTGGAGCGAGGTGACCACGTAGGAGTTCGCGTGGGAGTCGGGGTCGCGGGACGTGCCGTGGACGGCTTGGCGGCGGGCGTCCTGCAGTGCGTGCCAGGCGGTGGGTTCGAGCAGGCCGAAGCAGATCAGGCCCGCACCGCGGCGGCCGGCGACGGCAGCGGCCTTGGATCCGAGCGCGGCCACGACGAACTCGATCGGATCGGTGGTGTTCACGTGCGCCCCGGCGTGGAGGAACCGGATGTCGCGGACCCGGTCACCTTCGCGGTACTCGGTCGAGCGCCCGGCACACAGATCCTGCAGCCCCGCGGTGAAACTCTCCAGCGCGGACGCCGTGGTCGGCGGCATGCCCAAGGTGCGCCGGGCGGTGTTTCCGGTGCCCACCCCGCAGATGATCCGACCCGGCGCCAAGGCATTGAGGCTGGCAATCCCGCTCGCTGCGGCCGGGGCCGAGCGCAGCGCCGGTGAGGTCACGCCGATACCGAGCTTGATGCGCCGGGTGGCCTTCGCACACAGGCTCAAGGCGACGAAGGGGTCACCGTGGACCATCGGGGTGTCGTTCACCCAGAAGCTGTGCAAGCCCAATTCCTCGGCCCGCACGGCGAGATCCTCCACACCGGGTCGAGCGGCGACCACGACACCTGCACGCATCAAATCTCCAAGCCACGAGGACCGACTCGAACGTGCTCATACTGGCAGGTCCCAGGGCTGACGCCCATGGCTGGCCGTGACGCCGTTGGCGTCCGCGGGTCGGTCCTCCGCGTGGTCCGCGGGTCGGTGACGGTGAACACGGCCATCTGCGTGGGCTGACCCACGCACCGAACACGCGCTTTGGGATTCGTCTCCAGATCACCGGCAGCGTCCTGCGCGCGAAGGTCTGGCCGGCCTCGGTGCGCGAGCCCGGCGCCTGGACTGTGGAGACCACCGACACCAGTCTGACGGCCGCCGGACAGATCGGCACGCGATCGATCCTGTCCACCGCCAACACCAACTCCTTGCCGGTCATCGCCACATGGGGGGACGTCCTCGTCCAGGGACCGCAGCGCTTCACCGTGACCCGCTCCGTCAACGGCATCGTCAAAGCCCACAACGGCGGCACGGACGTGCGGCTCGCCGTCCCCACCATCACCGCACTGTAAGGAAGGAGGCCCTATGGCCTGGCAGCCGGGACAGAGAATCACCGCTCAGCGCCTACTGGACAACACGCCGAACACGGTCGCCTACTCGGCGATCACTACGAACACGAGCACCACCACGGCCGCGGAAGTAGTCGGTTTCACCACCCCTCCCATCATGTTCCGCACCGGCCGCGCCTACCGCATCAGATACAAAGGAGGCGTTTTCTCGAATACGCCAGGCCAGCAAGGCACAGCCGCGGTGCGGAAGACGGACCTCGGCGGACAGACCTACATCAACGCCTTCCGCATCTACCTGCCCGCAGCGGGCACAGTCGCCTTCGACTTCTCAAACATCTGCACGAACACCTCCGGTGCGAACATCACCGCAGCCCTCGTAGGCACCTTCGGGCTCACCGTGGCCGCCGGCGGAACGGTGAACCTCGCCGCGTCCACCCCCAATCCGGCCTACATCCACGTCGAGGACATCGGCCAGGCCGCGGACTATGCCGGGGCCACAGCCATCACCTGACCCGCCCCCGCCCCGAGCCCCGAGCCGCCGGCCGGGGCCTTTCTCATGCCCTGGGAGGGCACATGGCCTACAACCTCGATCTGAAGAACCGCTTCACCTACCACCCCCCGCAGCCCGGCCAGCCCGAGAAGTACGAGCAGATCCGCGCCGGCGGCCTCGCCCTGGCGCAGCTGCTCGCAGAGCTGTGCCCGTCCTCGCCTGAACTCACGAGGGCGATCAATGCCGTGGACGACGCCGTGATGCTGGCCAACGCCGCCATCGCCCGGCATCCGGTGGAGGGCTGACCCATGGCGACACCGATCACCGCCGCGCAGCTGCTCGCAGCACTGCGCGCCGAGGGCGTGAAAGTCGTAGAAGTAGGCGACTGGCGCACCCACAACCGCAACCACAAGGGACTGTGGGGTCCGGTCCACGGCGTGATGATCCACCACACCGTCACCCGGGGAACCGCTGCCACCGTCCGCCTGTGCAGGGACGGGCACAGTTCTCTGCCGGGCCCGCTGTGCCACGGCGTGATCGCCAAGGACGGCACGGTACATCTGGTCGGCTGGGGCCGCGCCAACCACGCGGGCCTCGGCGACGGCGACGTCCTGCGCGCGGTGACCGCCGAGGCGGCGCTGCCCCCGGACAACCAGGCCGACACCGACGGCAACCGGCACTTCTACGGCTTCGAGTGCGAGAACTTGGGCGACGGCCGTGACCCGTGGCCCGCCGCCCAGCTGGAGGCGATCGAGCGCGTGGCCGCGGCGATCTGCCGGGCGCACGACTGGGGCGCACGGTCGGTCATCGGGCATCTGGAGTGGCAGCCCGGGAAGGTCGATCCCCGCGGCTTCACCATGGCGTCCATGCGCGCCCGGGTCGGCGAGCGCCTGGCCGCGCCGAAGCCACCGGCGCCCAAGCCACCGGCGAAATTCGAGCCGTTCCCCGGGGCCGCCTACTTCGCGGCCGGCCGCCGTAGCGCCGTCATCACCGCCATGGGCAAGCGCCTCGTGACAGAGGGCTGCGGCCGATACCAGGTCGGGCCCGGCCTCGCATGGACCGACGCAGACCGCAAGTCCTACTCCGCCTGGCAACGCAAGCTCGGCTACTCCGGCAGCGACGCCGACGGCATCCCCGGCAAGACCAGCTGGGACCGGCTCAAAGTCCCCAACGTCTGATCCCACCTGGACGGCCGTAACGACCGTCCAGCCCTCTGACCTGCATCAATGAAGGGATTCATCATGAGGATTTCCAGCTTCGCGAAGGCCGTCACCGCTGGCGTCGCGGCCGGGGCCGCCGCCTTCGCCGCCGCCGTCCAGGACGGCGCGTTCACCACCGGGGAGGGCGTCACCGTCGCCCTGGCCATCCTCGGGGCCCTGGGCGTCACCTACGCGATACCCAACAAGCGGCCGGCCTGATGGGCACCGCGCCCGATCCGGGCGTGTACATCAGCCCGGCACAGACCTATCAGGAGGTGAGGGACCTGGCCAGAACTGTCGACCGCATCGAGGGCAAACTCGACGTGGTGCTGGATGAGCAGAAGGACATCCGCGCCGACGTTGCTGACCATGAGGGCAGGCTCCGCACCCTCGAACGCGGGCGATGGCCCCTGCCCACCCTTGGTGTCCTCGCCGGAGTCGCTGGCACCGCAACCGGGATCCTCGCCCTCCTGCGCTGACGCTCACCACTGCGCCCCCTGACTGGCCCTCACGGGCTAGACAGGGGGCGTTTCGCCGTATCCGGTACTACAAACCGCATCGGGTCGCCGTCCGCAGTAGCGTGGATGCACAACTCTCTGGCGGGGGTATCCATGAACGCATCCAAATCCAGCCTGGGTGACCGAATCGCGGAACTGCGGCTGCGGCGGAATATGACGCAAGAACAGCTGTCCGCGAGTTCCGATCTGTCCGTTGATGTGATTCGTAAACTAGAGCAGGGCAGGCGCAAAACGGCACGGCTCACCAGTATTAACGCCCTGGCACAGGCCCTTGACACCGAGCCGAGCTATCTCGTTGGGCAGCCAACCACCTTCGAGATTGGCGAGACGGAGGACAGTCTGCCTTCCGTGCTCGCTCTGCGACAGGCAGTCTCCCCAGTGGCGGACATCCTCGGCGGCGACCTTGACCCCGAGGACCCGCCGAGCATCACAGAGCTCCGAGACTCTCTGCTGTCGACCGAAGCCATTCGCCGTGAGGGCCGCTTGGGGGAGATCGGGGCACTACTTCCGCAACTTATCCGTGACGCCCGACTGGCGGTCCACGCCTACACGGGCGCCGATGCCGCAGCGGCAAACTCCGTTCTCGCTGTGGCCTACCAAGTCGCCGCGACCACGCTGACGGCGCTCGGCAAGGAGGATGCCGCATTCACCGCCATGGAACGCTCCCTGGTTGCGATCCGACAGTGCGACGACCCGAACTTGGAGACCCTGTCTGCCTCGACTCTGTCGTGGGTATTCACCAAACAGGGCCGGCTAGCTGACGCTGAGCAGGTCGCGCTTGCCCGCGCGCAGCAGATTGAGCCCGGATTCCGTTCCAGCCCTGAGGACCTCGCTCTGTGGGGCGTACTGCTGCTTCGCGCAGCCACCGCCGCCGTTCGGCAGGAGAAGCACGACACAGTGAAGCAGCTGCTGAGGATGGCGAAGGGGGCCGCCGAGAGCATGGGCGAGGACCTCAACGTCTACGCGACACCGTTCGGGCCGACGAACGCGGGCATCGCGAAGGTCAATTTCCTGGTGGAGATGGAACAGAGCGACGAGGCGGTCCGGGCCGCCCGCGGCATTCCGAACCTCGCGAGTCTGCCGCCTACCTGGCGTGCACGGTTCCACGTTGATCGCGCCCTGGCGTACAACGATCTCGGCAAGGACCGTGCTTCCGAGAGTGCGCTTCTGCTGGCGGAGAGGGACGCACCTGAGTGGATGCGCTACCACTCCACGTCTCGCCGGTTGGTCGAAGAGCTGCGGGGGCGTGCGTCCCGGCGGGATGCTGTTCTGGGGCTGGCCGATCGGCTCGGCCTGGTTGGGTAGGGCGTAGCATCCTACCTGATCCAGAATGTAGGACAGCCCGTCACTGGGCTCCAATCACGTGGCTTCATAGCGTGATCTGCATGAGGCGGCGCCGTCCAACCCCCGCCAGGCACGGCCGGCGCCGCACCGCATGCAGCCCAGGAGCCGACCATGCCCACACCGACCGCCATCGAGAGCGCCATTGCCCGGTGGCTGACGTCGTCCAGCCCGCACCCCGCTGTCGCCCACGAGGCGTGGCAGGACGGCCGACCGGCGATGCTGCGCACCGGCGGCCCCTACGACGCCGTCCGCATGCCGCTCACCCTGGTCCACGCGGCGGCCGACAGCAGCGCCCCGGACGTCGTCGCCCGCGTCCTGGCCGAAGTCCTCGACGGACCGGTGATCTGCCACCCGCGCCACTGGTACTACGCGTTAGTACCAGCCGGGACCTGCGAGACCTGGCGATCGACGGAGGCCATGGTCCGCGGCCCCGGTGCCTGGCTCGGCATCCCCCGGCCGGACCACACGGAACCGACACCGGTCACCCCCTACTGGGCCGTCCCCGTAGAGCAGGCCGGGAAACTGTGCTCCCCCGACGCGGTGGCCGGACTGCTCCGAGTCGGCCGGGCAAGGCTGGAAGGTGCAGCCCGGTGACCGCCGACGAGAAGACCCGGCAGACCCCCAACCTGAACGCCGTGCGGGCCACCATCAACCAAGCCGACGCGGCCGGCCACGGGGTCGGCACCCGCGCCGACCTCACGGATATCGCCAACCAGCTCCAAGCCCACATCGAAGCGCTGCTGCCCGCCGGCCGCGCGCACGCCGCACAGATGTGGCGCGGTGGCCAGTGCTGGTACAGCCTCACGGCGCGGCTCGACAGAATCCAGAACCAGATCGGCGAGGGCCTCGGGGTGGGAGTGCTCGGTGCGCACGTCCAAGTGCGGCTGCTCGCTGTCGACTGCCAATGGCTCCTGGAACGCTACGGCTCGGAACGGGCCGGATCGGAGTCGGCCTGATGAACGTGGTCTTCACCTGGCCGCCCATCAGCGAGGACGACGTTCCCAACGTCCTCGTCCCGTGCGAGCCCTGTCTGCTCGCCCGCGTCTTCGGCGGCGAACACGACTGCGCCAACCCGGGACCCTGCCCCTGCACCTGCCAGGCCGGGACGGGCAAGCCGTGAACATCCGTATCCGCCTCGGCGGCCCCCTCACCATCCCCGCGATGGGCAACTGCTTCCGCTGCCCACGCCGCAGACTCCAGACCATCCGCGTAGGGGAGATGACCAGCCCCGACGGTCCCGGCCACACCGCGGTGGAGTTGCCCCTGTTCGCGTGCCGCAGGTGCGAGCTGGAACTGATGACCCAACTCGCTGAGGCACAGGCGGCTCCCGTCCGGCCCTACGTGGCCGCCGGACACCCCCACTGACCCCCGCCCCGGCCGCTTCGCCACTCCCGTGATGAAGGACAGGTCAAGCAGCCGGGACGGGTCCACCAGGCAGAGCCCGAAGGGACGAACGAATTGGTCTTCAATCGCAAGGTCGGCACCGCTGGCGCCTCGGATGGAGTGTCTGCCCGCAAGGACAAGTCATCCACATCAGCGACGCCGAATCCGAATGGGAACCGCGCGGAACGGCGCGCGGCCGATAAGGCGGACAAGAAGAAAAGTAAGTAAGGCCGCACCCACTGACCCCCGCTGGCTGCTGAGGCCCAGCAGCCCGCGGGTGAAAGCGCTCCGGCCGGTGCCCGGGAGGACGGCGCCGGCCGGAGTTGGCAAGACCCCGCTGACCCCCGCCCAAGACCACGTCCCTCATAAGGGTGGCCGTGAGCGGGTCAGCACACCGCACCATCCGCAAGGCACCACGCTGACGAGATGAACGGAGCCCGTGACGTGGTGAAGCGTCCGCCGAGATGCCCCCTGTGCAAGATCCTTCTGTGGAAGGACATGACCACGGTCACGCCATCCACACCCGACTGGCGTTGGTACTGCACTGGGTGCACTCGGCTGTTCGATCCGACCATCGAGCAGAGGTTGAGGTTCACGCATGGGACATCAGGAGGATCACACCACGCCGTGCGGTAGAGATGGCTGTGGCGGGACGAAGAGCACGGTCTACGTCTACGACGATGACGGCAACTGCATCTCGCAGACGACTTTTGGTTGTGATGCCTGCGGCGGGTAGCCGCGCCGAGAGAGCCCCGGCCGCCACCACGGCGGCCGGGGCCTTTTCGTGCGCCAGGAAGCCGCTCGTTACTGCCTACTGAAAGTAACGAAACTATAGAAGTGTCCTGGGTGATTGTTCGGGGGGCCCACCTCGGGGTCGTCGGGGCCGACCGGCCGGTATGTCACCTCGTAGCCATGGCGCCGTCCCATCTCCCCGGCCCAGTCGCGGAATTCCGCGCGGGTCCACTCGAAGCGGTGGTCGCCGTGGCGTACGTGCCCGGCGGGAAGCGTCGCCCAGCGCACGTTGTACTCGACGTTCGGGGTGGTGTCGTACAGCACCACCGGGTCGATCTCCAGCAGCAGGGCTGCTGTGCAGCGTTCGGTGGACGCCTCGGGATAGAGCACATGGGCGGTGCCGTGCGACGTGGAGAACGTCTGCGCCCGGTCGGGATGCTTGTGCAGCAGGAATCCGAGGGCGGTCGCGGGACGCTCCGAGGTGCCGGTCGTACTGATCGTCAGGAACACCCGTACGAGTATTGCCCGCTGGATCCGCCAGACCAGGGGTTTTCCCGATGACTCCACGCTCGCCGAAGCCATGAGCGCCTCGCCGTCGAGGTCCGCTCAACGCCCGGTCAGCGCACTCAGCTCCGCGATCCGCTCCGGCCCGACGCGGCAGCAGCCACCGACCAGCCGCGCCCCCGCCGCCTGCCAGGACCGCACCCTGGACGGATCGAAGGTGGCGTCCCCGCGCCAGCTCCGCGCCCCCGAGTCCCAGCCCTCCCCGCTGTTCGGATAGACGACGACCGGCTTGCCCGTCACCGAGGCGGCCAGCTCGACCGCGCGGTCCGTGTCCGCCGGTTCGCAGCAGTTGATCCCCACGGCGATCACCTGATCGTCGCCCGCCGCCAGGGCGAACGCGTCGGCGAGCGGCTGTCCGGCCCGGGTGCGCTCGCCCTCGATCGAGTACGAGAGCCAGACCGGTACCCCGCAACCGGCGGCGGCCCGCAGCAGCGCCTCCGCCTCGTCGGTGTCCGGGACGGTCTCCAGCGCGAGCGCGTCCGGACCGGCCGAGGCGAGGGTCTCGATCCTCGGCCGGTGGAACCGCTCCAGCTCCCGCACCGACAGTCCGTACCGGCCCCGGTACTCACTGCCGTCGGCGAGCATCGCGCCGTAGGGACCGACCGAGGCCGCCACCCACACCTCGTCCGGTCCCGCCGCGCCCGCCCGGCGCGCCAGCTCCACACTGCGGACCAGCAGCGCGCCCGCCGTATCGCGCGACACCCCGCGCCGCGCGAAACCCTCGTACGTCGCCTGATAGCTGGAGGTGATCAACACCCGTGCGCCCGCGCGCACATACGCCGCGTGAGCCGCCTCGATCTGCTCGGGGCTGTCGACGAGAAGCCGCGCCGACCAGAGGTCGTCGGACAGCTCGCAGCCCTGCGCGGCCAGCTGGTTGGAGAGACCGCCGTCGAGCACGACGGTCTCCCCGGCGAGGGCGGCGGCGAGTGTGCGGGTGGGTTTCACGGGCGCTCCAGTACGCGGTACGGCAGGGCCGGGCCCGGCCCTGCCGGCTCGGCTCGACCTCGGCCGGCTCGGCTAGGTCGTGTCTGATAATCGATCTTGTGACGGGTCGTGGTGAGTTGACGGATGGGGCGTGGGAGCGGATAGAGCCGCTGCTTCCTCGGGCTGACGGGTGTGGGCGGCCGTGGCGGGATCATCGGCAGGTGGTCAACGGGGTGCTGTGGCGGTTGCGTACGGGGGCGCCGTGGCGGGATCTGCCCGAACG
>NZ_JBIWLW010000016.1:0-188401 GCF_044766385.1 Streptomyces sp. NPDC102274
TCGAGGGCAACCCCATGAAAGCCATACCCGGCGTCTCTGGATCTCTGGACCTTACGACGGCCCGTCCAACCCACCAACAAGGTAGGACCCCATGAGAGGAGCTTTCGTGATGACGTCGACGCTGGACACCGCGCGGCTTGTGGAGGGCCTGCGGGAACAGACCGGAGGGTTCGCCGACGCGGTCGCCGGAAGGGACCCGGACACCCGGGTGCCCACTTGTCCGGAATGGCCGCTGCGTACCCTCGTCGGGCATGTCGGCCAGGAGCACCGGTGGGCGGCCGAACTCGTCCGCAAGGGCGAGCGGTTGCCCATCCCGGACCCGCGGCAGGCCGATCCCGGCGTCCCGGACGAGTGGGCCCGGTGGCTGCGCGAGGGGGCGGAGGAGTTGATCCGCGCGATCCAGGAGACCGGTGCGGATACCGAGACCCAGACGTTCTTGGGGCCGCGGCCGGCGGCCGTCTGGCTGCGCAGGATGCTGAGCGACACCTGTGTCCACCACTACGACGCGGAGTTCGCGACGGGCACCGCGTTCGAGATCGCCGACGACCTCGCGGCCGAGGTGATCAGCGAGAACCTGGACCTGCTGGCCACGCCGGCTTTTGAGGCGGTCAGGCCGACGGTCGCCGGGCTGCGCGGCCGGGGCGAGCGGATCGGATTCCGGCCGCGGTCCATGGAGGGCTGGGTGATCACCAGGACGCCCGACACGCCGCGGTGGGAGCGCGGGCCGGTCGAGGCCGACGTGGTGGTGTCGGGGGCGGTGGCGGACCTCATGCTGGTGTGTTCCCACCGGGTCCCGCCGGAGGACGACCGAGTGGCGGTGACGGGCGACCGCGCGTTGCTGGCCCACTGGCTGGCCCACACGGCGCTGTAGGGCGTGTCTTCAAAGTCCCGCCTGCCCGGCGGCGGCCGACGCTGCTGTGAAGACACGCCCCAGCCCTCTCGTCCTTCCGGGAGTCAGTAGCTCAAGCTCGCCGATGTCCACGGGACAGCACGTCACTCGCCCGTCGGCCGGGCCGGGAGCCCGCGCTCACCACCTTGGAAGACGCGGTCCAGGTGGTGGGCCAGGACGGCGGCGGCCGACTCGGGGCCGCGCTGTCCGACGAGGATGCCGGTGCCGACTCCCGCGGACATGGCGAGCAGTCCGGCCGCCTCCAGTCGCGGGTCCACACCGGGCCGGAGCAGTCCGGCCTCCTGTGCCTGCCGGAGGAGTTCGGCCACCGTGTCCTCGGCGGCGTCGGGGTCCTTGATGAAGGGCTGGGCGGCGAGCGCGGGGTCGTTGACGGCCAGCATGGCGTACGAGGTGTACACGAAGTGGAAGGTGCGGCTCTCCTGGTCCGTGGGCAGGGCCACCATCAGCAGCGCCTCGATCACGGCGCGCGGTCCGGGGTTGTCCCCGGTGGCCTTGATCCGGGTGGTGACCCGCTCCCCGAATTTCTCCGTCAGGTGCCGCAGCCCGAAGAGCAGCAGCTTCTCCTTGGTCTCGAAGTAGTACTGCACCAGCCGCAGTGACACGCCTGCCTCGGCCGCCACATCGCGCATTCCCACGGCATGCAGCCCGTGCCGCCCGGCGACCCGGACGAGCGCCTCGGCGATCTCCGTACGGCGCTCCGCATGATCCACGCGCTTGGGCATCGGCCTGTTCTCCGCTCGTCGTTTCGCTGGTATGTCCCGGCCGGGACCCCGTTGATGGTACAGCGGTACCATCGTCGTGGTACGTTCGTACCGTAAAAGATCCGAACCAGGAGGTGCCTGTGCCCGAAACCGCTGCCCGTCCTCAGGCCGACGTCGGCCGCTACGTGAGCGAAGCCCGGCGTGACCGCTACTTCGCGGCCTGCGACGCGGTCTACGCCCTGGGAGCGCCGATACTCGCGGAACAGGACGTGGAGACCTCCTTCGGCACCACGCACGTCTACCGCTACGGTCCCGCGGCCCCCACCGCCCAGTCCCGCACTCCCGTCGTCCTGGTGCATGGGGCGAGCTCCTGCTCCGCCATGTGGTACCCGAACACCCCCGCGCTCAGCGCCGATCGCCCCGTCTACGCCATCGACACCCCCGGTGACCCCGGCCGCAGCGTGCAGCGCACACCCATCCACCAGCCCGAACGGGCCGCGCAGTGGCTGGACGAGACGCTCGCCGGGCTCGGCCTCGACCGTGTCCACCTCGTCGGCACCTCATACGGAGGCTGGCTCGCCCTGAACCAGGCGCACCGCGTACCCGGCCGCCTCGCCTCGGTCACGCTGCTCGACCCCGGCGGCCTGGAGAAGGTGGGCCTGCGCTTCTTCGCCTGGATTTTCGTCAGCCTCTTCGCGACCTTCGCCCCCAAGGCCCTCCGCCCACGGCTGGCGGCCTGGCTGGAACAGCCGGTCCTCGTCATGCCGGAGCTGCGCACCATGATCAGAGCAGCCGTCCGCGCCTACCGCATACGCCGCCCGGCTCCTCTTCCCCTGGCCGACGACGAACTGTCCACCATCCGCACCCCGCTCTACCTCGTGCTCGGCAAGCGCAGCCTGCTCGTGCACCCGCGGCGGCAAGTGGAGCGCGTGCCCCGCCTGATACCGGGAACCCGGGCAGAGATCATCTCCGACACAGGCCACGGACCACAGATCGACCATGCGGACGAGGTCAGCCGCCGGATGCTGGAGTTCATGGCCTCCGTCGACTGACGAGCGCCGCCGCTGAGCCGGGGCGTCCGCCTCAGCCCCAACCGGGGCGCCTGTCTCAGCTCCGAGCGGGGTGTCTGCCTCAGCCCCGAGCGGTGTGATGCCGTGCTCGGGGCGGTACGCGCGTGGCGACACCGCCCCGGCCCGAGCCCGCACCCCCCTTCGACGTTCACTCCTCGGCCCTTGCGGGGTCTTCTCGCGGTCACCGGGCCTCACTACCGTCCCCGGCATGTCTCCGGAGATATCGCGCAGAAGAATGCTCGCCCTCGGCACCGGCGCCCTGGGTGCGGCCGCGGTGGGGTCGGTGCTGCCGCCGTCCCTTCAGGCCGCGCTGGCCGCCGAGCCGGCCGCCGGCGGCATGCGGGCGATCAAGCATGTGGTGATCCTGATGCAGGAGAACCGCTCCTTCGACCACTACTTCGGCACGCTGCGCGGCGTGCGGGGCTTCGGGGACCGCAACGCCGTCGAGCTGCCGTCCGGGATGCCCGTCTTCGAGCAGCCGGGGCCGCTGGGGACCGTGCTGCCCTTCCCCATCCGGGACGCGGCCGAGACGCAGAAGAAGGACCTCCAGTACATCGGGGACCTGGACCACTCCTGGAACGGCGGGGCGGCGGCCTGGAACAACGGGTGGATGGACCGCTGGGTCTCCGCCAAGACCGCCGCCACCATGGCGTACTACGACCGCCGCGACCTCCCGCTGCACTACGAGCTGGCGGACACGTTCACCGTCTGCGACGCGTACCACTCCTCCGTCCATACGTCGACGAGCCCCAACCGCAACCATCTGTGGAGCGGCTGGACCGGGTACGAGGCCGACGGACGGCGGGCCGTGGGGAACGACGCGTACGAGGAGGCCACCCACCCCGGTTATCCGTGGCCGACCTACGCCGAGCGGCTGGAGCACGCCGGGCGGAGCTGGCAGACGTACACGGAGTGGGAGAACTTCACCGACAACAACATCGAGTTCTTCACCACCTTCAAGGACATCGCCCGCAAGGCGCTCACCGAGGCGCGTGCGCTGCCCGGTCAGCCCGGGGCGGCCGGCTTCACGTACATGGAGGCCTTCTACGCCGCGGTGCGCGACACCGAGGACGCCGCCGAGCGCGAGCGGCTGCTCGCCGCGCTGGACGCCGGTGTCGCCGCGCTGACCCCGCGTGAGCGGTCGCTCTTCGAGCGCGGGCTGCGGCGGGTCGAGAGCGGCACCCTGGCCGAGCGGTTCCGGGCCGATGTGGCCGCCGGGACGCTGCCCGAGGTGTCCTATCTGGTCCCGTCGGCCGTCGACTCCGAGCACCCCGGTTCGTCGTCGCCGATCGCCAGCGCCACGCTCGTCTACAAGGTGCTCGACGCGCTCGGCGCGCACCCCGACGTCTGGCGGCACACCGTCGTACTGATCAACTACGACGAGAACGACGGCTTCTTCGACCACGTACCGCCGCCCGTCCCGCCCGCCGAGGGCCCCTCCGGCTCCGCCGAGCGCTGGCAGGGCCAGCCGACCGGGCTCGGTGTGCGTGTCCCGCTGCTGGTCGTCTCGCCCTGGACCGTCGGCGGCTACGTCTGCTCGCAGGTCTTCGACCACACCTCCGTGATCCGCTTCCTGGAGAAGTGGACCGGTGTGGACGAGCCCAACATCACCGCGTGGCGGCGCAATGTCGCCGGCGATCTGACCTCCGCCTTCGACTTCCAGCGCGGTCGCACGCTGCCCGAGGTCGAACAGCCGGGGGCGATCCCGCCGTTCACCGGCCGCTGGCGGCCCGTACCTCCCGCCGAGCAGCGGATGCCCGTACAGGAGAAGGGCGTACGCCCGGCCAGGCCGCTGCCTTACCAGACCGACGCGTCCGGCCGGATCGAAGGGAAGGACGAGGGGCGGGTGTTCACGGTCGCGCTCAGCAACACCGGGCGCGCGAGCGCGCACTTCGCGCTCTATCCGTACGCCGGCGAGTTCGCGATCCCGCAGCACCGCGATGTAAGGGGCACGGCGCAGTGGACGGTACCCCTTACCGGGCTCACCGGTGACGCCTACCGCTTCACGATCACCGGGCCGAACGGCTTCCGCCGTGAGTTCGCCGGACCGGTGGCCGGACACGGTGCGGAGGTCTCCTCGACCGTCGACCACCACGACCGCGATCTCCATCTCGACCTGCGCAACAGGGGTGATGAGCCGATCACGTTCACGCTGCGGCCCCTGGGCTACGTCGACGAGGCCGATCTCGACGGCTGGACCCGGCAGATCACGGTGAAGCCGGGCCGCAGCCGGACCGTCGTGCACTCGGCGGCGGACGCGCATGGCTGGTACGACATCGAAATCACCACCGACAGCGACGCCGACGCCAACACAGACGCCAACGCCAACGCCGACGCCGACACAAGGACCGGTTTCCGCCGCCGTCTGATGGGCCACATCGAGAACGGGCGGGTGAGCGTCTCCGGCTGAGGAGCCGGAGCAGCGATAGTTCCCGTGCGCCGCACGCTGTGAGTAAGCACACCAACCGGACAATCGATCATTATTCGCTGCGACAGTGGATCTCCCACGAGGACCGAGGGAGATCCGTTGGCAGCCATCGCACGGTGGTGCATCAGGCACCGTCTCCTCGCCGTTCTCCTCTGGCTGCTCGCCCTCGGCGGTGTCTCGACCGCCGCGGGCCTGCTCGGATCCTCGTACTCCAACGACTACGAAGCCCCCGGCACCGAGTCGGGCCGAGCCGCCCAGCTCCTCGACGACGGCTTCCGGGGGCTCGGCGGCGACGACAACACCATCGTCTGGCACGCGGACCGCGCGTCTCACACCGGTCCCGGCTTTGGCTCCGTCCGTACGCCCGAAGTCAAGCAGCGTATGGGGGAGATGCTCGACAAGGTCGGGAAGCTGCCCGGCGTCTCCTCCGTCGCGGGCCCCTACGCGCCCGACGGCGCCGCGCAGATCAGCGCGGACGGACGGACCGCATACGCGCGGATCACCTTCGCGCAGCCGACCGACGAGATACCCGTGTCGCAGGCGGAGGCGGTGGTCGACACCGCGAAGGCCGCCGCCGACGACGGGTTGGACGTACAACTCGGTGGCAGCGCCGTCGCGCTCACCGAATCCACCACGGCGCACACCGCCGAGATCGTGGGCGTGGCCGTCGCCGCCGTCGTCCTCTTCCTCGCCTTCGGCTCGCTCGCCGCGAGCCTGCTGCCGCTGGCCACCGCGCTGGTCTCGGTCGGCACGGCGTACGCGGGCATCGCGCTGCTCGGCCACGCGATGACGGTCGCCGACTTCGCCCCGATGCTCGGTCTGCTGATCGGCCTCGGAGTCGGTATCGACTACGCGCTGTTCATCGTGACCCGGCACCGTACGGGCCTCAAGCGCGGCCTGAGCGTCCACGAGGCGGCGGTCAACGCGGTCGCGACCACCGGCAGAGCCGTCGTCTTCGCCGGGGCCACCGTCTGTATCGCCCTGCTGGGCATGTTGATTCTGGGGCTGAGCTTCCTCAACGGTGTCGCGATCGCCGCCTCGCTCACGGTCGTTCTGACCGTCGCCGCGTCCGTGACCCTGCTGCCCGCCCTGCTCTCGTTCATCGGCACACGGGCGCTGAGCCGGCGCGAACGCGCGCGGCTCGCCGCGCACGGACCCGAGACCGAACGGCCCACGACCTTCGCCGCCCGCTGGTCCCTCTTCGTCGAACGCCACCCCAGGCTGCTCGGCGCCGTGGCCGCCGCGGTCATGCTGATCCTCGCCCTGCCCACCTTCTCGCTGCATCTGGGCACCTCCGACCAGGGCAACAACCCCGCCTCCTCCACCACCCGGCAGGCGTACGACCGGCTCGCGGAAGGGTTCGGCCCCGGCGTCAATGGCCCGTTGACGCTGGTCGCGCACCTGGACGGCGCCGACGACCGGCTCGCCATGGACCAACTGCCCAGCACGCTGCGTACGACAGAGGGCGTCGCCTCCGTCGGCCCGATCACCTTCAACGGCAGCGGCGACACGGCGGCGCTCACCGTCGTACCGGACTCGTCGCCCCAGTCGCAGGACACCAGCGCCCTGGTCGACCGGCTGCGTACGGACGTGCTGCCCGAGGCCGCGGCCGGCACCTCCCTGGACGTGCACGTCGGCGGGCTCACCGCGAGCTACGACGACTTCGCGGAGATCATCATCGGCAAACTGCCGCTCTTCATCGGGGTCGTCATCACCCTCGGCTGTCTGCTTCTGCTGCTCGCCTTCCGGTCCGTGGGCATCCCGGTCAAGGCCGCGCTGATGAACGTGGCCGCCGTCGCCTCGTCCTTCGGGGTCGTCGTCGCGATCTTCCAGTGGGGGTGGGGGAGCGAGCTGCTGGGGCTCGGCAGCGCGGGTCCGATCGAACCCTTCCTGCCCGTGATCATGGTCTCGGTGCTCTTCGGACTCTCCATGGACTATCAGGTCTTCCTGGTCAGCCGGATGTACGAGGAGTGGCTGGAGACGGGGGACAACTGCCGGGCGGTCCGTGTCGGCCTCGCCGAGACCGGGCGGGTGATCAACTCCGCGGCGGTCATCATGATCTCGGTCTTCCTCGCCTTCGTCCTGAGCGGTGAGCGGGTCATCGCCATGTTCGGGATCGCGCTGGCGGCGGCGGTCGCGCTGGACGCCTTCGTCCTCCGTACGCTGCTCGTCCCGGCCCTGATGCATATGCTCGGCGGCGCCAACTGGTGGCTGCCGCGCCGGCTCGACCGCTGGCTGCCGCGAATCAGTATCGAAGCGCCCGAACAGCGCGGACATGCGAAGATCCCTGAGCCGCGCGAGACCGTTGACAGCGACACCGTTGACAGCGGGACAGCCGACAGCGACAGCGAGGACAGCGTGCTCGTGCGGTGAACACCCGTAGGCCTGTCCACGGGTGCACGGACCGGTACGGGGAAGGAGCCCGATGTTCGCGATACCACTGGGTAACGGGGCGGAGCTGCGCCCGCTGGAACCATGGCGGGCCGAGGAGTTCCTCGTGCACATGGACCGTGCCAGGGATCTGGTCGATGAGCACATCAAGCTGGCCGCCGCCGTCACGGATCCCGTGTCCGCCCACGCGCTGCTCACCTCGTACGCGGAGAAGCAGGCGGCCGACAGCGGACGGATCTACGGGATCTGGCTCGACTCCACCCTCGTCGGCGGGGTGCTCTTCCGCATCTTCGACGCGGCGACCGGCAACTGCGAGGTCGGCTGCTGGCTGGAGCCCGCCGCGACAGGGCGCGGTCTGGTCACGCGCGCGGCCCGGGTACTGATCGACTGGGCGGTGGAGGAGCGCGGGATGCACCGCGTGGAGTGGCAGGTGTCGTCCGCCAACACCGCGAGCATCGAGGTCGCGCGGCGGCTCGGCATGACACGGGACGGAGTGCTGCGGGAGAGCTATCCGCACCGCGGTGTCCGGCAGGACACCGAGATCTGGTCGGTCCTGGCGTCCGAGTGGCGCACGCTGCCGGACACGGCCGGCTGACCTCACGGATCCCTCGGCCCCGCCCCGCGGCCTTCGGCCCGATCGCCTGTTCCGACCGCTCGTTCCGACCTCGGAACGGTCTTTCGACGGCGAGTTTCCGCGTTCTCAGGAAGTTCTCAGACGGGGCCCCTAGCGTGCGCCGTATGAACCCGACCCCCGAGACCGAGACCGCCGGCCAGACCACCGACCCGGAGACGGCCAGGACCACCGCCTCCGGCGCCGAGGCGACGGCGGAGACCCAGACCGGCCCCAAGGCCGACCTCACGAAGGGGTCCGTCGCCGAGCCCACCGACAAGGACGCCACCCCGGCCGAAGGCCCGGACGATGCCGCCGCCGTGGATGCCCACGCGGACGCGGAGGACGGCGAGGACGCCGAGGACCTGGACGGTGACGACGACGCCGCGGCGGCGAGCCGCCCGTCCGGTCTCGGCTCCGCGGCCGCCTCCATCGTCGCCGTCTGCCTCGGGATCGTCGCCCTCACCGGCACCTGGACCAGCCGGGTCCTGGCCGAGCGCCAGGGTCTGGTCGGACAGCTCAAGACCGGCCAGTCCGGCACCGCCGAGCAGCAGATCGCCGCGATCTATGGCGACGGCTGGCACATCACCGCCGTGACCAACGGTGCTGTGGCCCTGGTGGCGCTGCTCATCGGAGCGATCGTGCTGGCCCTGCCGCAGCGCACCGGCTGGGTGCGTCCCTTCGCGCTGGCCGGTGCGATCCTCGGCTTCCTGGGGCTGCTGGTCTCCCTCGGCATGTACTTCGATCTCTTCGCGGCCCTGCCGACCGCCACCCCCACCCCCACCCCCACCCCCTGAGCCCGCTCGTTCCCCGTGCTCCATTCGACACGGCCTAAGGCCCACGCGGCGTGTCACAGCCGGGGCCTTAGGCCGTACGCGGGTCCGCACCCCTGTTTCTAAGGCATCGGGGCCCGTCAGGATGCGGCACTCTCCCGATGTGGTCACACCCCCTGGGAGACGAAGGTAGAGGCATCACAAGACGCCAGACATCTTCACCAGGGGGACCCGATGTTCGAGTACGAACTCCAGAAGATCAACGCGGCCGAGCTGATCCGCAGGGCCGACCGGCAGCGGCTCGTACGCGAGATCCGCACCGCGCGCCGGCAGGCCAGGCGAGCGGCCAAGGAAGCCCGGGAGGGGCGGGTGAACACCCCGCACGACCGGTTCACGCGTGCGGCGTGACGTGACGCGGCATGACGTGACGGCACTTCACCTGATCAACGGCGCCGCGATAACCAGTGCCGCGGCCACCAGTGCCGCGATAACCAGTGCCGTGCTGTCAGACCCCTGTGCGATGCTCAGGGCCGTGGAGACCAGGTCAGTCAGCCCCGTGTTCGTCGGCAGATCCGGCGAGCTCACCGCCCTCACCCAAGCGCTCGCCCGTGCCACCGCGGGCGAGCCGCAGGCGTTGCTCATCGGCGGCGAGGCCGGCGTCGGCAAGACGCGGCTCATCGAGGAGCTGCACGAAGTGGCCTGCGCCCAGAAGGCCGTCGTCGCGGTCGGCGGCTGCATCGAAATAGGCGCGGACGGACTGCCGTTCGCGCCCTTCTCCACCGCGCTGCGCGCCCTGCGACGCCAGCTGCCCGACGAACTGAAAGCGGCGGCCGAGGGCCAGGAGGACGAACTGGCCCGGATCCTGCCGGAGCTGGGGCAGTCGGACCGAGGCGCGCTCGGTGAGGACGGCACCGCCCGGCTCTTCGAGCTCACCGCGCGGCTGCTCGAACGGCTGGCGGCCGACCATACGGTCGTGCTCGTCCTGGAGGATCTGCACTGGGCGGACGCCTCCACCCGCCATCTCCTCGCCTATCTCTTCCGCGCGCTGCGCCGCGGCAGGCTCGTCGTGCTCGCCACGTACCGCGCCGACGACGTCCACCGCCGCCACCCGCTGCGCCCGCTCCTGGCCGAGCTGGACCGGCTGCGTTCCGTCCGCCGTATCGAGCTCTCCCGCTTCAACCGCGCCGAGGTACGGAGCCAGCTCGCGGGCATCCTCGCGGCCGATCCGGACCCGGCCCTGCTGGAGCAGATCTTCGAACGCTCCGACGGCAACGCGTTCTTCGTGGAGGAGCTGGCCTGCTCCATCGGGACGGGGCGCAGCACCGGTCTGAGCGACTCCCTGCGCGATCTGCTGCTCGTCAGGGTCGAGGCGCTCCCCGAGGACGCCCAGCGGGTCGCCAGGATCGTCGCCGAGGGCGGCACGACCGTCGAGTACCGGCTGCTGGCGGCCGTCGGACGGCTCGCGGAGGACGAGCTGATCGAGGCGCTGCGGGCCGCCGTCGGCGCCAACATCCTGCTGCCCACGGCGGACGGGGACGGCTACCGCTTCCGGCACTCCCTGGTGCGCGAGGCGGTCAGCGACGATCTGCTCCCGGGCGAGCGCTCCCGGATCAACCGCCGCTACGCCGAGGTGCTGGAGGCCGACCCCTCGCTTGTACGGGCCGATGAGCGCACCACCCGCCTCGCCAGCCACTGGTACCACGCGCATGACGCCGCCAAGGCCCTCCCCGCCGTGCTGAGCGCCGCCGTGGAGGCACGCCGGCGCTACGCCTATTCCGAGCAACTGAGGCTGCTCGAACGGGCCATGGAGCTGTGGGACGACGCCCCCGAGGAGGTACGCGGCACGCTGCGGCCGCCGGACGACGTCGAGGTCTATCCACCCTGTGGCGGCGATCCGAAATCCCCGCCGCTGCGCTATCTGGATCTGATGGCGGAGGTGACGGTCGCCGCCCGCTTCGGCGGTGAGCGCGAACGCGCCCTGGCCATCTCCAAGAAGGCCCTACGGTTCCTGGAGGGCGAGGACGGCGGGAAGGATCCGCTGCGCGCCGCCTGGTTCTGGATCCAGCGCTCCCGGCTGGTGCAGGACCTCACGCGCGGCGACGGCTGGCAGGAACTGGCCACCGCTCAGGACCTGGTGCGTGGTATGCAGCCGTCCGCCGTGCACGCGGAGGTCCTCGCCGCGGTCGCGAACTGGGGCGCCCTGCACCAGCCGGGCCCCGAGAGCCTGGCCGCCGCCGACCGGGCCGTGGAGTACGCGAGGCTGGTCGGCGCCGAACTCACCGAGCTGCACGCCCGCCTCACCCGCGGCTGGCTCAGCGCCGACGCGGGGGGCGTCGAGGAGGGCATCGCCGAGATCTACGAGGCCCGCGACCGGGCCGTCGAGCTGGGCGCCGCCGGGATCCTGGGGCGGGCCAGTATCAATCTGCCGTCCACGCTGGAGAGCATGGGCCGCTCCGAGGAAGCGGTGGCCGCCGCCGAACAGGGCGTCGCCTTCACCCATCAGCGAGGGCTTGCCGACACGGAGTCCTGGGTGCGGCACAATCTGGCCCACTCCCTCTTCTCCCTCGGACGCTGGTCCGAGGCGGACGCCGTCCTCGACGGCACGGCGGAGCTCGCCCAGTCCCACAAGGCACGCGGTCTGGTCGCCGGACGCCGTGCCGAACTGGCCCTGCTGCGCGGCGACTTCGACGAGGCGCAGCGCCAAGTGGAGCTGGCCAGGGACTTCTTCGGTACCCATGACTTCCAGCCACAGCACCTCATACCGCCCGCCCGGCTCACGATGTGTATCGCCGCGCGGCGCGGCGCGCTGGCCGACGCCAGGGCCGAGTTCGAGCGGATCACCGAACAAGGCTTCCCGCCGGGCACCCGGCAGTACGTACTGCCGCTGCTGTGCACGGGCGCCTCGATCGAGGCGGACGCCCGAGGGCTGCCGGGCGCGGACGCCGGACGGACGGCGATCCTCGCGGCCATACGCGTCCACGCCAAGCGGATGCCCACGCTCGTGCCCGTCTGGCGGGCGTACGGCCTCATGCTGGACGCCGAGCTGGCACGGGCGGAGGGCACGATGGCGCCGGAGCTGTGGGCGCGCGCCGTCGCCGCGTTCGAAGCGACGGAGCGGCCCTTTGAGCTGGCGCTCGCCCGGCAGCGTTGGGCCGCCGCTCTGCTGGACCACCACGCCGACCGCGCAGAAGCCGCGGACCTGCTCATGCTGGCCCACACGGCGGCCCGCGGCCTCGGCGCGCGCCCGCTGACCGAGGAGATCGAACTGCTCGCCGGCCGGGCCCGGATCAGCCTCGCGCCGACGCCCGCCGGTATCCGTACGGCCCCTGGCTCCGAACCCGACTCCGACCCGGCCCGCTCACTGGGCCTGACCCCCCGGGAGCAGGACGTGCTGCGGCTGGTCGCCGCCGGTCACAGCAACCGCGGGATCGCCGAGGAGCTGTACATCTCGCCCAAGACGGCGAGCGTCCATGTCTCCAACATTCTGGCCAAGTTGGGCGTGTCCGGCCGTACGGAAGCGGCGGCTCTCTCGCACCGGCTGCGCCTTTTCCCGGATTCGGCGGTTTAAAGCCCTGGACCCGAGCCCGAGCTCAGGGCCGGGCCCGATCCCGGGTTCCCCGTTTCCCGTTACCGGTTCCCCGTTGCCTCAAGACTCGTTCCCTCAAGGCTCGTCACTCCTGGTGCTGGGCAGGCAGCCTTATGGTGACCTTTCCCGAGGCGAGATCTATCGGTCCCCGGCCCGGATCGTCGTCATCGACATCGACCCGGGTCAGTTCCAGCCTTTTCCGTTCCTCGTCGGTGTGCTTGCGGCCCGGTGCGAAAAGCTCCTCGATCAGGTTGAACACGGACTGCTCACCCTCTTCACTACACGTCGCGGCGCGTATCGCTACGCGACCTCCAGCAGGAGGATCCTGTCGTCCCCCGGCTTCGGTGTGCCCCGGCCATCCGTATTGCTGGTCACCAGCCACACCTTGTCGCCGCCCACCGAAAGCACCGTGCGCAGGCGGCCGTACTCCCCCTCGACGAACGCCTGAGGGGCGGCAGCGGATTCCCGGCCCGCGAGGGGAATCCGCCACAGCCGCTCGCCCCGCAGCGCCGCCATCCAGATCGAGCCCTCCGCGTACGCGATACCGCTCGGCGACGCCTCGTCCGTCCTCCACTGCGCGACCGGGTCGACAAAGCCCGGCTCACCGGCCTTTCCCTCCACGTCGGGCCAGCCGTAATTCTTGCCCGGCTCAATGAGATTCAGCTCGTCCCAGGTGTTCTGGCCGAACTCCGAGGCCCACAGCCGCTTATCGGAATCCCAGGCCAGACCCTGCACATTGCGGTGGCCCAAGGAATAGACGATCGAATTCGCTTCCGGATTTCCGTGTACGGGCTGCCCGTCCGGAGTCATCCGGAGGATCTTTCCGGCCAGCGACTCCTTGTCCTGCGCGAGCCCCGTCTCACCGGTCTCGCCCGTGCCCGCGTACAGCATCTTGTCCGGGCCGAAGGCGATCCGTCCGCCGTTGTGGATGAAGCCCTTCGGAATGCCACGCAACACGGTGTCCGGCGCCCCCAACTGCCGCCCGGCCGGCCTCTTCTCGTCGTAGATCATCCGGGCGATCCGGTTGTCCGACGCGGTGGTGAAATACGCGTACACCTGATGGTCCGAGGCGTACGAAGGAGAGAGCGCGATGCCCAGCAGCCCGCCCTCGCCCGCCGCGGAGACCCCGGGCACCGAGCCGATCACGGTCTTCTGCCCGCCCTCCGCGTCCACCCGGGTGATCGTCCCCTCGTCGCGCGAGGACACCAGCAGATCACCGTCGGGCAGAGCGGCCAGGCCCCAGGGCGACTTGAGCCCTTCCGTCACGGTGGACACCACCTTCACCGAGCCCTTGGCGGGCGCGGCCGACGGGCTCGGCGGCGCGCCCTGCGACGTCGCGGCGGCCGTGGTCGTGGCGCTCCGGCCGGGTACGGGACCCGTACCGTCTCCGGAGGAGCATCCCGTCAACACGAGAAGGGCGACAGCGGCCCCTGCGGCCGTCACTGCTGAACGTTGCACGGTTCGATCCCTTCGAAGGCTGCGATTCCCCTGCGCTGATTCCGCTGTGCTGATTCCGCTGTGCTTCACCGTTACTGCACCGTGGCTGTTCCTACCCCACGGACGCGCTCAGTCCCACGATTCCCGCACCGGCGGCAGCGCCGCGATCTCGGCCAGATCCCGCGCTGTCAGCGTCAGCTCCGCCGCCCGCGCGTTCTCCACCGCCCATGTCTCCCGCTTCGTCCCCGGCAGCGGCACCACATGGCGCCCCCGGCTCAGCACCCACGCCAGCGCCACCTGCGCCGGGGTCGCGCCGTGCCGCGCCGCGATCCGGCGCAACCCCACCACCAATGGCTGGTTCGCGGCCATCATCTCCGCCGTGAACCGTGGATGCCGCGCCCTTACGTCGTCCGGCTCGAAGCCCTGCCCCGGCGTGAGTGTGCCGGTCAGGAAGCCGTTGCCCAGCGGCATCGCCGCCAGGAACCCGATACCGCGGGCCTCGCACCACGGCAGCAGCCGCTCCAGCGCCTCCGGTGACCACACCGACAGCTCCGCCTCCACCGCGCTCACCGGAAAGACCTGCTGCACCCGCTCCAGCTGGCGGATCGTGGACTCGTGCAGATGCGCCCCCGATCTGCGCCGGGACGCGCGCGCCCCCACCGCGCACAGCCCGAGCGCCCGCACCTTCCCCGCGGTCACCAGCTCCGCCATCGCGCCCCAGGTCTCCTCGACCGGCACCTCGGGATCGGCGCGGTGCAGCTGGTAGAGATCGATCACATCGGTCTGGAGCCGCCGCAGCGAGGCGTCACAGGCCCGCCGTACATAGCCGGGGCGGCCGTTGGCGACGATGTGCTGATCACCGACGAGCAGTCCGCACTTGGTCGAGACGAAGACATCCGCCCGCCGCTGCCCGAGCACCCGCCCCAGCAGCAGCTCATTGGTGAACGGTCCGTACATGTCGGCCGTGTCGAGCAGGCTCGTACCGGCGTCGAGCGCCGCGTGCACCGTACGGAGTGAACGGTCGCCGTGCTGCTGCGAGCCGGTGTAGGCCCAGTGCATCGGCATACAGCCGAGGCCGATCGCGCCCACTTCGAGCGCCGCCGCACCGATTGTCCTGCGCTCCAACGCCGTACCCCCCTCGTGCCGCCCTTAGAGGCCGCGCGCATAGGTGGGGCGGCGTCGCGTGCCGATGGGCGGCGCCCGGCGGCGTTGTCGTCGGTCCACGACGCTCCGCGTCGCCTTACCTATGCGCGCGGCCTCTAAGCTAACCGCATCGGTCCGACACGCTTCGCATAGCCTCCTGACCATGACTTCAGACGTATGGCTCCCCCTCAAGGCCGACGGGATCGAGGGACTCCCCGAGGGACCGCGCTATCTCTTCTGGGACGGCGGCGAGGAGTACCCCGCCGACCCGGCCGACTGCGCCTTCTACGTCGTCCCGTACATGAAGGGACCCGAGATCGCCGTACGGCCGCTCGCCGCCATGACCTCCGTACGCGTCGTCCAGACCCTCTCGGCGGGCATAGACCATGTGACCCCCGCGCTCGGCACGCTTCCCGCCGGCGTACGCCTGTGCAACGCCAAGGGCGTCCACGAGGCCAGCACCGCCGAACTCACCCTGGCCCTGATCCTCGCCTCCCTGCGCGGCATCCCCGGCTTCGTCACCGGCCAGCAGCGGGAGGAGTGGCGCTCCGGCTTCTACCCGGCGCTCGCCGACAAGTCCGTACTGATCGTCGGGTACGGATCGATCGGCGCGGCCATCGAGGACCGGCTCGCGCCCTTCGAGTGCGCGCGGGTGGTGCGCGTCGCCCGCTCCGCCCGCACCACGGAGCGCGGCGCCGTCCAGGCGTTCACCGATCTGCCCGAGCTGCTCCCCGAGGCCGATGTGGTGATCCTCTCCACCCCGCTCACCGAGGGGACGAGGGGCCTGGCCGGTGCGGAGTTCCTGACGCGGATGAAGGACGGCGCGCTGCTGGTCAACGTCGCGCGCGGCGCCGTAGTCGAAACCGAGGCGCTGCTCGCCGAGACCAAGAGCGGACGGATCACGGCCGCCCTCGATGTCACCGACCCGGAACCGCTGCCCGTCGGCCATCCGCTCTGGCACGCCCCGGGCGTCCTCATCAGTCCCCATGTCGGCGGCTCCACCTCGGCGTTCCTGCCGCGCGCCCAACGGCTGCTGGCCGACCAGCTCACCCGGTTCGCCGCCGGGGAGGAGCCGCGCAACATCGTCCTCACCACCGGCTGACCCCGAGCCGAAGCACCCGGGATCGGAGCACCTCGCCCCGGCACAGTGCCGCGGCACCGCGCCGCAGCACCTCGCCCCATGATCCGGAAGACACTCCCCGGACACTCTCCGCAGCCGTCCGGACACCCTCGTGGCTGACAACTCACCTGATCGTCACGGAGAGTAGAAGAACTATGTCCCTGAGTGACGAGACTGGTGTATCGTCCCGATCTGGGGGCTGCGGCGTGCCTGGAGCGGCGCAGCGGAGCGATCAGAATGCGAGGGGGGCGACGGGCGATGTACGGCCAATGGACGAACGATCCGACGCGGCAGGGACGCCGGCGGCGGCCTCCGGACATCCCGATCAGCAGGCAGGTTCCCTCGGCGGTGACCGCGACACCCCCCGGGGTGTTCCGGTGAGCGCCGACGGCGTGCTCCTCGGCAGGCGGGCGGTCTCCGGCAGCGGTTCGGGGCTGGTCGGGCGGCTCCTCCTCGCCCTGATCTGCGGGGGCTACGCGGCAGGGGCGGCGCTGGGCTGGGGCTCGCACGAACTGGCCCTGTTCATGGGTGACTTCGGACTCAGCCTGGCCGCCGCGATCGCCGCGGTCTCCTGCTTCTTCTACGCGCGCGGCCGCGGC
Organism: Streptomyces sp. NPDC102274; assembly: GCF_044766385.1. Lineage (NCBI taxonomy): Bacteria > Bacillati > Actinomycetota > Actinomycetes > Kitasatosporales > Streptomycetaceae > Streptomyces > Streptomyces sp. NPDC102274. Next base: position 16,769 of record NZ_JBIWLW010000016.1, read on the forward strand.
AGCCGCTTCCGGCCCGCCTGGCTGCTGTTCTCGTTCTCCTCCGCGATGGCCTCCGGAGGGAACGCCGTCTGGGGCTGGTACGAGGTCATCCTCGACGAGCCGGTGCCCAGCCCCTCACTCGCCGATCTCTTCTTCCTCTGCTTCGCGCCACCCGCCATCGTGGGACTGCTGGTGCTCGCCAAACGCCCGGTCAGCAGGGCCGGCTGGCTCTGTCTGGTGCTCGACTCCTGGCTGATCGGCGGCTCACTGCTCACCCTCTCCTGGAGCCTCGCCCTCGCGCGGACGGCGCATTTCCAGGGCGAGAGCGTGACTCAGGCGGCGCTCTCCCTCGCCTATCCGCTGCTCGACATCGTGCTGGTCAGCATGGTGCTCGCGCTGCACTTCCGGCGGGCCACGGGCAGCCGGTCCGCCGTCAACACCGCGATCGCCGCACTCGCCCTGACGGTCTTGTGCGACGCCCTGTTCACCTCCCCGCTGCTGCGGGAGACCTATCGCTCGGGGCAGTTGCTGGACGCCGGCTGGTTCGCCGGGTCGCTGCTCCTCGCGTACGCGCCGTGGGGCATGCGCCGGATCCCGGAGAGCCCTCCGCAGCCACGTCATCCCCGTAGCGCCAGCCGTCCCATCGCCGGCTCGCTCGCCGCGCTCACGCCCTATCTGGCCGCCGCCGTCTGCACGCTGGGCATCCTCTACAACGTGATCGAGGGCCGGCGGGTCGACCGGGTGGTGGTCCTCACCGGCTGCGCGGTCGTGCTCGCGCTGGTCGTACGGCAGGGCATCATGCTCGTCGACAACATCGCGCTCACCCATGAACTGGCCCAGAAGGAGAACCACTTCCGGTCCCTGGTGCAGGGATCCAGCGATGTGATCATGATCGCCGCGCCCTCCGGCATACTCCGCTACGTGAGCCCCGCCGCCACGGGCGTGTACGGCCGCGAGGCCGAGGATCTCGTCGGCGCGGAACTGGCCTCGATCATCCACCCCGACGACCTCGGCCGGGTGGTCCACGAAGTACGGCGCTTCCTGGCCGCACCCCCCTCCGAGGAGCCCACGACCCGCATCGAGTGCCGGTTCAGATCAGGGACCGGTGACTGGCTCAATGTGGAGTCCACCGTCAACCGCCACCAGGGCGGGCTGATCTTCAACAGCCGGGACGTCACCGAACGGGTCCGCCTCCAGGCGCAGCTCCAGCACAACGCCGAGCACGACCCGCTCACCGACCTGCCCAACCGCGCCCTGTTCACCGAGCGGGTACGACAGGCCCTCTCCGGCCGCCGTACGACCGATCCGGGCACGGCCGTGCTCTTCATCGACCTCGACGGCTTCAAGGGCGTCAACGACCGGCTGGGCCATCAGGTCGGGGACGAACTGCTGATCCTCGCCGCCCACCGGCTCCAGGACTCCGTACGGGCCGGTGACACCGCTGCCAGACTCGGCGGCGACGAGTTCGCGGCCATCGTCCTCGGCGACGGAAACGACGACAGGACCGCCCGCGAGCACCAGGTCCACGAGATCGCCGACCGGCTGCGCCTCAGGCTTTCCCAGCCGTATCGGATCGACGGCAACGATGTCCGAGTCGCCGCCTCCATCGGCGTCGCCTTCGCGGAACCGGGCATAACCCCCACCGAGCTCATGCGCAACGCGGACCTCGCCATGTACCGCGCCAAGGCCGCGGGCAAGAACCGCGTGGAGATGTACGCGCCCCAGATGCAGGCCGACGTCGTCCGCAGGACCGAGCTGGCGACCCGGCTGCGCACCGCCCTGCACGACGGCGAATTCGCCCTGCTCCACCAGCCGGTGGTGCATCTCGCCACCGGCCGGGTCTCCGCCGTGGCGGCCCAGGCCCGCTGGCGCTCCGCCCAGGGCATCCTGTTCACCCCCGCGGAGTTCCTGCGCGTCGCCGACGACAGCGACCGCGCCGCGGAGCTTGGCCGCTGGCTACTGGAAGAAGCCGTCTCCCACGCCGTGGAACGGGCGAGAATCGGCCATCCCGTGCCCGTCGCCGTACGGCTCCCGGCCCGCAGGCTGCTCGACAAGTCGATGCCGCTCGGCTCCATCGAGTCCCTGCTCACCCGCCATGGGCTGCCCTCGGGGGCCCTGATGATCGAGCTGTCCGACAGCGATCCGCGCGCCTCCCTCGACGAGCTGGAGCACCGGCTCATCGCCCTGCGCCGGCTGGGGGTACGGATCGCCCTCGACGGCTTCGGCAGTGGCTACGCCGCGATCAGCGCCCTGCGCAGGCTCCCCGTGGACGTACTGAAACTGGACCGCGGTCTGGTGGAGGGCGTCGTGGAGTCCGCGCGGCTGCACAAGATCACGGCGGGGCTGCTGCGGATCGCCGGCGACCTGGGCATGCAGTCCGTGGCCGACGGGGTCGACGTCCCCGAGCAGGTCCTCGCGCTGCGTGCCATGGGGTGTACCCACGGCCAGGGAATGGCCTTCTCCGGGCCGCTGGACGAGTACCGGCTGCGCCGCGCCCTGCTGGCCGGTACGTACCCCCTGCCGAGCAGCACGGCCCTGCCCGTGCTGACCGGAAGCGTGCTCCCCGGCAGCGCGCTGCCCGTCAGGCCTTCCCGGCAGTCCTCGGGCGACCGGATTCCACACCCTTCGATGCCCCTCGATCCGCTCAAATAGTGAGACTCCCGTCCCACCCACTTGACAGCCATGGCGCGCCGGAGGGATCGTCTGTGCCATGCGCACCCGAATTCTCGTACTTGGAAAGCGCGTCGGCTGAAGCAGAGCCCGAACCGCTCTGCAGAACCCACCGACGCGCTCCCCTCGCATGCCTCACGGCACGAGGGGTTTTTTATTGCACCGGCACAGCCCAAACCCTCGCAAAAACCCTCTGCCTCGAGAAGAGAATGCCGATGACCGAGCAGGCCACCGGGGCCCACCATCCGCAGCCGCGGGCCCGTAACGGCGGACCGTCCCCCGCCTCCGTTGAGCACGTCACGGGCGCGCAGTCCCTCATCCGCTCTCTCGAAGAAGTGGGGGCCGACACGGTATTCGGCATCCCCGGCGGCGCGATCCTGCCCGCGTACGACCCGATGATGGACTCCACCCGGGTCCGCCACGTCCTCGTCCGCCACGAGCAGGGCGCGGGACACGCGGCCGAGGGCTACGCCCAGGCCACCGGCAAGGTGGGCGTCTGCATGGCCACCTCGGGCCCCGGCGCCACCAACCTGGTCACCCCGATCGCCGACGCGCACATGGACTCCGTGCCGATGGTCGCGATCACCGGCCAGGTGGCGAGCAAGGCCATCGGGACGGACGCCTTCCAGGAGGCGGACATCTGCGGCATCACCATGCCGATCACCAAGCACAACTTCCTGGTCACCAAGGCCGAGGACATCCCGCGCACCATCGCGGAGGCCTTCCACATCGCCTCCACCGGTCGCCCGGGACCGGTCCTGGTGGACATCGCCAAGGACGCGCTCCAGGCGGAGACGACCTTCAGCTGGCCGCCCACCCAGGACCTGCCCGGCTACCGCCCGGTGACCAAGCCGCACGCCAAGCAGATCCGCGAGGCCGCCAAGCTGATCACGCAGGCCAGGCGCCCGGTGCTGTACGTCGGCGGCGGCGTCCTCAAGGCCGGCGCCACCGCCGAGCTGAAGGTCCTCGCCGAACTCACCGGCGCCCCCGTCACCACCACCCTGATGGCGCTGGGCGCGTTCCCTGACAGCCACCCGCTGCACGTGGGAATGCCGGGCATGCACGGATCGGTCACCGCCGTCACCGCGCTGCAGAAGGCCGACCTGATCGTCGCCCTCGGAGCCCGCTTCGACGACCGCGTCACCGGCAAGCTGGACAGCTTCGCGCCGTACGCCAAGATCGTCCACGCCGATGTCGACCCGGCCGAGATCGGCAAGAACCGCATCGCGGACGTGCCGATCGTCGGGGACGCCCGCGAGGTCCTCGCCGATCTGGTCCAGGCCGTACAGGCCGAGCACACCGACGGACACGTCGGCGACTACACCGCCTGGTGGCAGGACCTCAACCGCTGGCGCGAGACCTACCCCCTCGGCTACGACCAGCCCGCGGACGGCAGCCTCTCGCCGCAGCAGGTCATCCAGCGGATCGGCCAGCTCGCCCCCGAGGACACCATCTACGCGGCGGGCGTCGGCCAGCACCAGATGTGGGCCGCGCACTTCATCGAGTACGAGAAGCCCGCCACCTGGCTGAACTCCGGCGGCGCCGGGACCATGGGATACGCCGTGCCGGCCGCCATGGGCGCCAAGGCGGGGCAGCCGGACCGCACCGTCTGGGCCATCGACGGCGACGGCTGCTTCCAGATGACCAACCAGGAACTCACCACCTGCGCGCTCAACAACATCCCGATCAAGGTCGCGATCATCAACAACGGCGCGCTGGGCATGGTCCGCCAGTGGCAGACCCTCTTCTACAACCAGCGATACTCGAACACCGTGCTGCACTCCGGCCAGGACACGGCCGACGGCCCCAGCGGCGGCACGCGCGTCCCGGACTTCGTCAAGCTCTCCGAGGCCATGGGCTGTGTCGCGATGCGCTGCGAGTCACCGGACGAGCTGGACGCGGTGATCGCCAAGGCCAACGCCATCAACGACCGCCCCGTCGTGGTCGACTTCATCGTCCACGAGGACGCCCAGGTGTGGCCGATGGTCGCCGCGGGCACCTCCAACGACGAGGTCATGGCCGCTCTGGGCGTCCGCCCCGACTTCGGCGACGGCGCGGACGACTGAGCCGCGGAACGAGAGCCCGAGAGACCGAGAGAAGAGACCGACACATGACCAGGCACACGCTCTCCGTTCTGGTGGAGAACACCCCCGGTATCCTCGCCCGGATCGCCGCGCTGTTCTCCCGCCGCGGCTTCAACATCGACTCACTCGCCGTCGGTGTCACCGAGCACCCCGACATCTCCCGCATCACCATCGTGGTCAATGTCGAGGAACTGCCCCTGGAGCAGGTGACGAAGCAGCTCAACAAGCTGGTGAACGTCCTGAAGATCGTCGAACTCGAGCCCGGCGCCGCGATCCAGCGCGAGCTCGTCCTGGTGAAGGTCCGCGCCGACAACGAGACCCGCTCCCAGATCGTCGAGATCGTCCAGCTGTTCCGCGCCAAGACCGTGGACGTCTCACCCGAGGCCGTCACGATCGAGGCGACCGGATCGAGCGACAAGCTCGACGCCATGCTGAAGATGCTGGAGCAGTACGGCATCAAGGAACTGGTGCAGTCCGGCACGATCGCCATAGGACGTGGCGCGCGGTCCATCACGGACCGCAGTCTGCGGGCGCTCGACCGCAGCGCGTAACCCGCCCGTCCCCGTACGCACACCCCATCCCGTTCCGCTCGTATGGCGAGACCGGGAGACCAGCATCGACCGTCCCGCCGTACGGTGGGTGGGACGCGAGCTGCGACATTCTCGAAGCCGCCCGCACCCCAAGCAGCGCACACCAAGGAGAAGACCCAGTGGCCGAGCTGTTCTACGACGACGACGCCGACCTGTCCATCATCCAGAACCGCAAGGTCGCGGTCATCGGTTACGGCAGCCAGGGCCACGCCCACGCGCTGTCGCTCCGTGACTCGGGTGTCGACGTCCGGGTCGGTCTGCACGAGGGCTCGAAGTCCAAGGCCAAGGCCGAGGAGCAGGGCCTGCGCGTGGTGACGCCCGCCGAGGCCGCCGCCGAGGCCGACGTCATCATGATCCTGGTGCCGGACCCGATCCAGGGCCAGGTCTACGAGGAGTCCATCAAGGACAACCTGAAGGACGGCGACGCGCTGTTCTTCGGCCACGGCCTCAACATCCGCTACGGCTTCATCAAGCCGCCGGCCAATGTCGATGTCGCGATGGTCGCCCCCAAGGGCCCCGGCCACCTGGTCCGCCGCCAGTACGAGGAGGGCCGCGGCGTGCCGTGTATCGCGGCCGTCGAGCAGGACTTCTCCGGCAGCGCCTTCGCGCTGGCCCTGTCGTACGCGAAGGGCATCGGCGGCACCCGCGCCGGCGTCATCAAGACGACCTTCACCGAGGAGACCGAGACCGACCTGTTCGGTGAGCAGGCCGTGCTCTGCGGCGGCACCGCCGCGCTGGTCAAGGCGGGCTTCGAGACGCTGACCGAGGCCGGCTACCAGCCGGAGATCGCGTACTTCGAGTGCCTCCACGAGCTGAAGCTGATCGTGGACCTGATGTACGAGGGCGGCCTGGAGAAGATGCGCTGGTCGGTCTCCGAGACCGCCGAGTGGGGCGACTACGTCAGCGGCCCGCGCGTCATCACCGACCAGACCAAGGTCGAGATGAAGAAGATCCTGGCCGAGATCCAGGACGGCACCTTCGCCAAGAACTGGATGGAGGAGTACCACAGCGGTCTGAAGAAGTACAACGAGTACAAGAAGGCCGACAGCGACAGCCTGCTCGCCACCACCGGCGCCGAGCTGCGCAAGCTCATGAGCTGGGTCGACAACGAGGACGCGTAACACCGCGACACCGCGCGCGGACGGCCCCGGCCAGGGATGAGCCGGGGCCGTCCGCACGGAACGCCGACGCGCGACCGCACGTACGGGTGATACTGCCGCCGGGGCGGAAAACGGTCCGGTGACAGCACTAGACTGCTCACCACATACGCGTCCAGGCCCACAGCGTCGTGCGTCTTCCACGCGGCCAGAACCCTCCACCGCATGCGGCCGTCGGGACGGCCGTCCGCTATGGGACTTGTGAGGACTCACGTGAGCTCGAAACCTGTCGTACTCATCGCCGAAGAGCTTTCGCCCGCCACCGTCGACGCGCTCGGTCCGGACTTCGAGATCCGGCACTGCAACGGCGCCGACCGCGCGGAGCTGCTGCCCGCCATCGCCGACGTGGACGCGATCCTGGTCCGCTCCGCGACCAAGGTCGACGCGGAGGCCATCGCCACCGCGGGCAAGCTGAGGGTGGTCGCCCGCGCCGGCGTCGGCCTCGACAATGTGGATGTCTCCGCCGCCACCAAGGCTGGCGTGATGGTCGTCAACGCGCCGACCTCGAATATCGTCACCGCCGCCGAGCTGGCCTGCGGTCTGCTGGTGGCCACCGCGCGCCATATCCCGCAGGCCAATACCGCTCTCAAGAACGGCGAGTGGAAGCGCTCCAAGTACACGGGCGTCGAGCTGAGCGAGAAGACGCTCGGCGTCGTCGGCCTCGGCCGCATCGGCGTGCTGGTCGCCCAGCGCATGTCCGCCTTCGGCATGAAGATCGTCGCGTACGACCCCTATGTGCAGCCGGCCCGCGCCGCGCAGATGGGCGTCAAGCTGCTGACGCTGGACGAGCTGCTGGAGGTCTCCGACTTCATCACGGTGCACCTCCCGAAGACCCCCGAGACGCTGGGTCTGATCGGCGACGAGGCGCTGCACAAGGTCAAGCCGACGGTGCGGATCGTCAACGCCGCGCGCGGCGGGATCGTGGACGAGGAGGCGCTCGCCTCCGCGCTCAAGGAGGGCCGGGTCGCCGGCGCCGGTCTGGACGTGTACTCCAAGGAGCCCTGCACGGACTCCCCGCTGTTCCAGTTCGACCAGGTCGTCTGCACCCCGCACCTCGGCGCGTCCACCGACGAGGCGCAGGAGAAGGCGGGCATCGCGGTCGCCAGGTCCGTACGGCTCGCGCTCGCCGGCGAGCTCGTGCCGGACGCGGTCAACGTCCAGGGCGGGGTCATCGCCGAGGACGTACGCCCGGGGCTGCCGCTCGCCGAGAAGCTCGGCCGGATCTTCACCGCCCTCGCGGGCGAGGTCGCGGTCCGGCTCGATGTCGAGGTGTACGGCGAGATCACGCAGCACGATGTGAAGGTGCTCGAACTGTCCGCGCTCAAAGGCGTGTTCGAGGATGTCGTCGCCGAGACCGTGTCGTACGTCAACGCCCCGCTGTTCGCGCAGGAGCGTGGCGTCGAGGTGCGGCTGACCACCTCCAGCGAGTCCCCGAACCACCGCAATGTGGTGACCGTGCGCGGCACGCTCTCCGGTGGCGAGGAGGTCTCGGTCTCCGGCACGCTGGCCGGGCCCAAGCACCTCCAGAAGATCGTCGCGATCGGTGAGTACGACGTGGAGCTGGCGCTGGCCGAGCACATGATCGTGCTGCGCTACGAGGACCGCCCCGGTGTGGTCGGCACGGTCGGCCGGATCCTCGGCGAGGCCGGGCTCAATATCGCGGGGATGCAGGTCTCCCGGGCGGAGGAGGGCGGCGAGGCGCTGGTCGTGCTCACCGTCGACGACAACGTGCCGCCGGCCGTACTGACGGAGATCTCGGAGGAGATCGGCGCGGCCTCGGCGCGCTCGGTGGATCTGACCGACTGAGGCGTATCCAGTCGATCTTCGTGTATCTGTGGGCGCCCGGCCCGTGCGTCAGAGCCGGGTCGCCTTCAGGGCCATATGGAGAAGCAGCCGGTCCTCGCCGTCGTCCAACTCCAGACCCGTCAGCTGCTCGATCCGGGAGAGCCGGTAGTAGAGCGTCTGGCGGTGGATGCCGAGGGCCGAGGCCGTGCGCCCCGCCTGGCCCGCGTGGTCGAGAAACACCTCGGCGGTGTGGGCCAGTTCCGCCTGTACGGGGTCCAGCAGCGGCCGGATCACGGGGTCGGGCTCGGTGGGGAGCGCGGTCAGCAGACGGTACGCGCCGATCGACGTCCACCGCGCCACCGGGCCGAAACGGGGCTGGGCGATCGAGGCGCGGGCCGCCGACACCGCCTCCCGCCAGGCCGCGGGCAGTTCGGCCAGACCGCGTCGCGGCGCGCCGGAACCGGCGGCGGCCCCCGGGCCCGCGTCCTCGCGCAGCCGGGCCACGGCAGTGAGGACGGGCGCGAGGGCGTCCGGTGAGCGGAGCCGTACGAGCAGGGCGAGGGTGTCCGCCTCGCCCGAGCCGTTCACCGGGCCGTTCACCGGGCCGGTCGTCGCGCCCGTCGATGAGCCGTTCAGGCGCCCGGTCGCCGCGCCGGTCGCCGGGGCGCTTCCGGTCGCCGCCCCGCCCGTCGTCCGCCCCGCCCCGTACGGCAGCGTGCACAGCGCCGCCGTCCCCGGCACCGCCCGTACCGGTGGTTCCTCACCGCGCCAGGGCGCGACGCAGAGCACCACATGCGATCCGTCCGCGCTCGGCCCCAGCGCGGCGCGCAGCGCGGCCAGCGCCATGTCCCGCTGCCAGCCCGGCTCGGCCGTCAGTACGGCGCGCAGCTCGCGGGCCAGATCCGCGCCCGCCCGCACCTCGTCGGCGAGCAGATCGCCGATCCGCGAGGTCACCTCCATGGCCGCCGCGAGCCGGGAGGAGCTCGGTCCCGGATCGGAGTCGTCGAGCAGCCAGACGTAGCCGAGCACCGTGCCCCGGTGCCGTACGGGCAGACAGATCCGGCCACGGAAGACACCCGCGTCCGGGGCGGCGGGGATGCGGACCGGTTCCGTCGCACGGGTGATGCCGAAGCCCTCGAACCAGGCGCGGACCGCCGGAGTGGACTTCCTGGTCAGGATCGAACGTGTCCTGACCGGGTCCATGGCCGTGTCGTCGTCGCTGTCGTGCGCGCCGAAGGCGATCAGCCCGAAGTCCCGGTTCTCCAGCGTCGCGGGGACACCGAGCAGTACCGAGATCTCGTCGACCAGCTCCTGATAATCGTCCTTCACCCGGACATTCTCCCACTGCTTTCAGACAGATGTCTGAGATCCCGGCCACGGATGCGTGACAGCTGTCGATGGCAGAGGATCGGACCGATCCTTAGTTTTCACAGTGGTTCTCCTTTCCGTACTGAACTGATCGCTTCCGTTTCGCGGATGTTCGGCTACGGCTTTTTCGATCTCACCGTGGAGGTGCCCTGTGCTGGGTCCCGTGATCCTCGCCGCGTCGCGGAGCGACAGAATGCGCCGTGTCGTCTCGGCCGCCCCGGTCACCAAGCCCGTGGTGAACCGTTTCATCGCCGGTGAGTCGGTCGAGGAGACGGTCCCGGTGATCCGGAACATGGCCGGCCGCGGTCTGGAGGTCACCCTCGACGTCCTCGGCGAGGACATCTCCGACCCGACCGAGGCGCTGGCCGCCCGGGACGCGTATCTGCGGCTGATCGAGGCCCTCACCCCGCTGGAGCTGGGCGCCCGCGCCGAGATGTCGGTCAAGCTCTCCTCCTTCGGGCAGGCGCTGCCCGGCGGGCACGACCTCGCGCTGAAGAACGTCACCGCCGTCGTCGAGGCCGCCGCCGAGATCGGCACCACGGTCACCCTCGACATGGAGGACCACACCACCATCGACTCGACACTCGCCATCCAGGGCGAGCTGCGCGAGCGCTTCCCGCAGACCGGCGTGGTCGTCCAGTCGTATCTCTTCCGCACCGAGGAGGACTGCCGGGCGCTCGCCGAAGCCGGCTCGCGCGTGCGGCTCGTCAAGGGCGCCTACAAGGAGCCCGCGTCCGTCGCGTACCAGGACAAGAAGGAGGTCGACCGGGCGTATGTCCGGTGCCTCAGGATCCTGATGAACGGCGCCGGCTACCCGATGGTCGGCTCCCACGACCCGCGCGTCATCGCGATCGCCCAGAGCCTCGCCCGCCGCGCCGGACGTAAGCTCGATGAGTACGAGTTCCAGATGCTGTACGGCATCCGGGAGGCCGAGCAGGACCGGCTGGCCGCCGAGGGACACCGGATGCGTGTCTACATCGCGTACGGCACCGACTGGTACGGATATTTCATGCGCCGCCTCGCCGAGCGCCCCGCCAACCTCGCGTTCTTCCTGCGTTCGCTGGTCAGCCGCGGCTGAGCCGCCGCCACCGAAACCGACCGCCCCTGACCTACTGATGAAGGAGATTCGGCACTAATGGACGCTGTGACCCAGGTTCCCGCGCCGGTCAACGAGCCGGTGCACGGCTACGCCCCGGGCTCCCCGGAGCTGGCCCGTCTTGAGGTCAAGCTCAAGGAGCTGGCCGAGAACCCCGTCGATCTGCCGATGACGATCGGTGGCGAGAAGCGGATGGGCGGGGGCGAGCGGGTCGACGTCGTACAGCCGCACAACCACCGGGCCGTGCTCGGTACGTTCGCCGGCGCCACCCAGCAGGACGCGCGGGACGCGGTCGACGCCGCCCTGGCCGCCGCCCCCGGCTGGCGTGCCATGTCCTTCGACGACCGCGCCGCGATCATCCTGCGCGCCGCCGAACTGCTCGCGGGACCGTGGCGCGAGACGCTGGCCGCCGCGACCATGCTCGGCCAGTCGAAGACCGCCCAGCAGGCCGAGGTCGACACGCCCTGCGAGCTTGTCGACTTCTGGCGCTTCAACGTCAAGTACGCCCGTGACCTGCTCGCCGAGCAGCCGCCGGCCAACTCGCCCGGCGTCTGGAACCGGCTCGACCACCGGCCGCTCGAAGGCTTCGTCTACGCGATCACGCCGTTCAACTTCACGGCGATCGCGGGCAACCTGCCGACCGCGCCCGCGCTCATGGGCAATGTCGTGGTCTGGAAGCCGTCCCCGACGCAGACCCTCGCCGCCGTGCTGCTGATGGAGCTGCTGGAGGAGGCCGGTCTGCCCAAGGGCGTCATCAACCTGGTGACGGGCGACGGCATCGCCGTCTCCGAGGTGGCCCTGAACCACCGTGACCTGGCGGGCATTCACTTCACCGGTTCGACCAGAACCTTCCAGCACCTGTGGAAGACCGTCGGCAGCAACATCGAGAAGTACCGCTCCTACCCGCGGATCGTCGGCGAGACCGGTGGCAAGGACTTCGTCGTCGCCCACCCGAGCGCCGACCGCGTGGTCCTCAAGACGGCGCTGACCCGGGGCTCCTTCGAGTACCAGGGCCAGAAGTGCTCCGCCTCCTCGCGCGCCTATGTCCCGGCGTCGATCTGGAACGACGGGTTCGAGGAGGAGTTCGCGGCCGAGGTCGACGGGATCGCCATGGGCGATGTCACCGATCTCTCGAACTTCATCGGCGCCGTCATCGACGAGCGCGCCTTCGCCAAGAGCAAGGCCGCCATCGACCGCGCCGCCGCCGACCCGACGTGCACGATCGTCGCGGGCGGTACGTACGACGACTCCGTCGGCTACTTCGTCAGGCCGACCGTCATCGCCTGCACCGATCCCGAGAACGAGGTCTTCACGACCGAGTACTTCGGCCCGATCCTCGCGGTGCACGTCTACGACGACGCCGACTACGAGACGGTGCTCGCCCAGATGGAGTCCGTCTCGGCGTACGCCCTGACCGGCTCGGTCATCGCCGGTGACCGCGCCGCCGCGGCCGACGCGATGGAGAAGCTGCGCTACGCGGCGGGCAACTTCTACATCAACGACAAGTCGACCGGCGCCGTCGTCGGCCAGCAGCCCTTCGGCGGTGGCCGCGCGTCCGGCACCAACGACAAGGCGGGCGCCCCGCAGAACCTGATGCGCTGGACGCTGACCCGCGCCATCAAGGAGACGCTGGTCCCGCCGACCGACTACCGCTACCCGCACATGGGCTGACGGCCCCGCACCACGAGGCACTCCGCCCCGCAGACTCCGCCCCCGTACCGGCAGACCCCCCTTCGCCGGTACGGGGGCGGTTCCATGCCCGGGACGCCGGCCTCCTGAGAGAGTGGCGGGTATGACCGAAACCCTGCGTACCGTCCACACCTTCGAGCTCTCCCCGGCCGAACTCGCCGAGATCCGGGCTCTGTTGGACGCGGCTTTCGAGGGCGACTTCGCCGACGAGGACTGGGACCACGGGCTCGGCGGTGTGCACGCCGTCGTACGGGACTCGGACGGCACGCTCCTCGCGCACGGCAGCGTGGTCCAGCGCCGGGTGCTGCACGACGGCCGCTCCTACCGCGTCGGCTACGTCGAGGCCGTGGCCGTACGGGCCGACCGGCGCCGGCGGGGTCTCGGCGGCCGGGTGATGGCGGCGCTGGAGCGGGTGATCGACGGCGCGTACGCCGCCGGGGCGCTCTCCGCCTCGGACGACGGGGCGCTGCTCTACCGGGCGCGCGGCTGGCAGCCCTGGCCGCACCGGATCGAGGCGCTGGGGCCCGGGGGAGTGGTGCGGCTGCCGGACGAGGAGGGCTCCACGTATCTGCGTCCGGCGGCGGGGCGGACCCTCCCGGGACCCGCGGCCCCCGGGGGTGACGCCGCGCTGATCTTCGACTGGCGCGATGGCGATGTGCTGTAGGCCCCGTCCGGTGGATCTTCGCGGGCCGTGAGGGATTTCCGCAGGTCGGAACGATCACCGTCTCAGATAGTAGGAAGTCCGAGTATTCATGGAGACAGAGCGGTGATCCTCGCTTAGCTTGGAATGAGCCGAACGTCTCGCTCCATCCAGCGAATGGCGGTCGTTGGCACGCGCCCCCACGCAGGCAACCCCTGACGCGTATGCCCCCGCCTCTTCCGGCCGTGCCCCTTTTGGCAGCGCTGACGCTTCACGCGGCCCCGCCGTGTGGCTCAGCTTTCCCAAGGAGTCGATCATCATGGCCGAGACGACTGTCCGCCGCCGTGTCCGTCACACCTCCCGCACCAGCGAATCCGACCGCAAGAACGCCGCCGCCGCCCTGCAGCGTGCTCTCGACCGCAGGGACAACGGCGGCTCGACCGGCCACTGACCCGCGCCGGTCACCGACCGGCGCGGGCGGGCGTCAGTGCGTGATGGTGAAGTGGTCCACGCGCTCGCCGCTCTCGGCGAGCGCGGAGACCCTGAGCTCCGGGCGGTGTCCCGTCGTCACCTCGACGGCGAGGAAAGAGAACCCGGTGTAGCGCACGCGCGACCACTCCACGGTCTCGGTGGCCTTGGCGCCGCCCTGTTCCCAGTGGTACGACGGCACGCTCTCGACATCGGCGACATGGCCCTCGTAGCTGTCCGGCACCGGGAAGTCGTACAGCGCCTTGCCCGCGCCGCCCGCCGTGACGTACACGATGCCGTCGCGTACCGAACTGACCGACTCGCCGACCGGCACCCGGCGCGCGACGCCGCCGCCGCGCAGCGCGTCGGTGCGCTCGTACACATGGTTGTGGCCGTTGACGACCAGATCGACGCGGTGCTTGTCGAAGAGCGGCACCCACGCGTCGCGCACCCCGCCGTCCGAGGCGTGGGCGTTCGTGGTCGAGAAGGCGCAGTGGTGGAAGAACACCACGATGAAGTCGATGTCCTTGTCCGCGCGCAGTTCGCCGAGCCGCCGGTCCAGCCAGCGGGTCTGGGCGCCGTCGGTGTAGCCGGTGTTGGCGCGGATCTCGTGGGAGACATCGTTCGCGTCGAGGGCGACCACACCGACATTGCCGTACGTGAACGAGTAGACGCCCGGTGACTTCACCGGATCGAGCCCGCCGCCCGGCAGGGACCAGCGCGCGTTCTGGCCGCCGTACCCGTCGGGGGAGTACCAGGCTTCCATGTCGTGGTTGCCGGTGGTCACCATCCACGGCACCCGCGAGGCCACCGACTCGGTCTGCGCCAGGAACTGGTCCCAGACCCGCGCGTCATAGGTGTCCGCGGGCAGCCCCTGGCCGCTGCTGTCCGCGTAGCAGATGTCGCCCGCGTGCAGATGGAAGACCGGGTTCTGGCCCAGGATCACCTGGTCGTTGGCGAGGGCGTCGTAGGAGACGCCCTGGTCGCCGAAGGCGGTGAAGACGAACGACTCGGCGCGCGCCGGGGCGGTACGGAAGGTACCGACCGTGCCCAGATGGCGCGCGTCCGCCGGGTCGAAACCCTCGTGTCCCACGCCGTAGTAGTAGGTCGTCCCGGGGCGCAGCCGCTCCAGCGAGACATGCAGGTAGTACTGGTCCACCGCGGGCAGCTTGGCCGACAGCGACGGGGTGTGCAGCGACCGCACCTCCGCCTTGATCCTCTGGCTCAGGTCCCAGGGCTTCAGACCGACCCGGACGTAGGGGTTCTTCACCGCGAACGGCACCTGCCAGGAGACCGACATCATGGTCTTCGGGTCGGCGCCGAAGGCCAGGTGCCGGCCGAACGGGGCCGCCAGCGATCCGTCGACCCGTACGGCCGCCGACGACGGCAGGAAGGCGGGCGCTTCGACCGTGGTGGCGCCCGCGGTGGCGGCGCTGGAGCCGAGCAGACCGGCGCCCGCCACCGTCCCGGCGGCGAGCGTGCCCGCGCGCAGGAGGCCGCGTCGGCCGATCCTCTCGCGCAGATACGCGTGCTGCTCCGGCATGGTCATACGGGAGGCGAGATGGTCGGGAATCCCGACGCGGGGAGTTTCCATGTGCCGACCGTGCCACCAGTGGGTGGCGGATGCATGTATCGCGGGGGTCCAATCGGCGACCAATTCGTCATGTGTCCACAGAATGGACATGCGATGTCATGCACTGGGACGAGCGGTAGGGTGCCTCCATGTCTCGCAGCCTCAATCTCGCAGTGATCCCCGGTGACGGCATCGGTCAGGAGGTCGTGGCCCAGGGCCTGAAGGTCCTGAGTGCGGTCCTTCCCCAGGACGTGAAGCTGGAGACCAAGGAGTACGACCTCGGCGCGAGCCGCTGGCACCGCACCGGGGAGACCCTCCCGGACGCGGAGCTGGAAGCCCTCAAGGGGCATGACGCGATCCTGCTCGGCGCGATCGGCGACCCGACCGTACCGTCCGGCGTCCTGGAGCGGGGACTGCTGCTCAAGCTGCGCTTCGCCTTCGACCACTACGTGAACCTGCGGCCGTCGAAGCTCTTCCCCAACACGGCCACGCCGCTGGCGGGCCGCCCGGACATCGACTTCGTCGTCGTCCGCGAGGGCACCGAGGGCCCGTACACCGGCAACGGAGGTTCGCTGCGTACGGGCACGCCCGCCGAGGTGGCCACCGAAGTGAGCCTCAATACGGCGTACGGCGTGGAGCGGGTCGTCCGTGACGCGTACGAGCGCGCCAACTCCCGTCCGCGCAAGAAGCTGACGCTGGTCCACAAGAACAACGTCCTCGTCTACGCCGGCCACATGTGGAAGAACATCTTCGATCGCGTGGGCCGGGAGTACCCCGACGTCGCCACCGACTATCTGCATGTCGACGCCGCGACGATCTTCTTCGTCACCCAGCCCGACCGCTTCGACGTGATCGTCACCGACAACCTCTTCGGTGACATCCTCACCGACCTGGCCGCCGCCGTGACCGGCGGTATCGGCCTGGCCGCGTCCGCGAACATCAATCCGGACCGCATGTTCCCGTCCATGTTCGAGCCGGTCCACGGGTCGGCGCCGGACATCGCGGGCCAGGGGAAGGCCGACCCCACGGCCACCATCCTCTCCGTCGCCCTGCTGCTGCGACACCTCGGCTTCGACGCCGAGGCCGTCCGGGTGGAGGAGGCCGTCGCGGCCGATCTCGCCGGGCGTGACGGTGCGGCGGCCACCGCGCGTACCACCGACCAGATCGGTGACGCTCTCGCCGTACGAGTAGCGAGCTGACCCGTCGACTCCTCACAGCCGCCGGGTCTTCGGAGCCCGGCGGCTGTTCTTTTGCGGCCACCGGGTGCCACCATCATCCAAGGGCCGCTTTCACCTCGTTTCATGCGCCCGTCCCCGTCCGCGCGATAATCGGCGTGGGCCGCGGCACGCGGGAATGCTCGGACGTCCTAGTAGCAGTAGCGGCGTGAACGCGGTCCGTCACATCAACCGGTGAAGGACGAGTATTCATGACCACGCCCACGATCGAACTCAAGCCCTCCTCGAACCCGCTGTCCGACGCGGAGCGCGAGGCGATCCTGGCCAACCCGGGGTTCGGCCGCCACTTCACCGACAACATGGTGACGATCCGGTGGACGGAGGGACGCGGCTGGCACGACGCGCAGCTCGTCCCGTACGGGCCCCTCTCACTCGACCCGGCGAACATGACCCTGCACTACGCGCAGGAGATCTTCGAGGGGCTCAAGGCGTACCGGCGCCCCGATGGCTCGGTCGCCACCTTCCGGCCCGAGGCCAACGCCGAGCGCTTCCGGATCTCGGCCCGCCGGCTCGCCATGCCGGAGCTGCCCGTCGAGACCTTCATCGCGGCGTGCGACGCGCTGGTCCAGCAGGACAAGGCGTGGGTGCCGGCGCACGGCGGGGAGGCGTCCCTCTATCTGCGCCCGTTCATGATCGCCACCGAGGTCGGGCTCGGGGTGCGGCCGGCGAACGAGTATCTGTTCCTGGTCATCGCCTCGCCCGCCGGCGCGTACTTCCCCGGCGGGGTGAAGCCGGTCTCGGTCTGGCTCTCGGAGAACTACGTCCGCGCGGTGCCGGGCGGCATCGGCTTCGCCAAGACCGGCGGCAACTACGCGGCGTCGCTGCTCGCCCAGGCGGAGGCGGCGGAGAAGGGCTGCGAGCAGGTGGTCTACCTGGACGCGGTGGAGCACCGCTGGGTCGAGGAACTGGGCGGGATGAACCTGTACTTCGTGTACGGCGACCGCGTCGTCACCCCCGAGCTGACCGGCTCGTTGCTGGCGGGCGTCACCCGTGCCTCGCTCCTGAGCCTGGCGGCCGATCTCGGCTACAGCTCCGAGGAGGGCCGCATCGCCAAGGAGGACTGGCGCCGCGACACCGAGAACGGGACCCTCACCGAGGTCTTCGCCTGCGGTACGGCCGCGGTGATCACCCCGGTCGGTGTGGTCAAGTCGGCGGGCGGCGAGTGGACCCAGTCGGGCGGCGAGCCCGGCGAGGTCACCCTGAAGTTGCGCGATGCCCTGCTGGACATCCAGACGGGCCGGACGGCCGACACCCACGGCTGGATGCACGAGCTGGGCTGACGGGCCCTGTCAGTCCTGAGTAATGAGGCCCTGAGGAACCAGGCCCTGAGAACCAGGCCCCGCACGCGGTCATAGGGCGACCGCGGAGGCCCGCGCCCGGAGCGTACCCGGGGCGCGGGCCTCCGCCGGTCAGACCGGGCGCTTGTCCGGTCTGTCGCGGTCTGTCGCGGAGACTCAGTAGCGGACGTCACTGTGTGACAGCGGCGGATACACCGTGGACGTTTCTCCGTCGACGGTGGTCCCCGCGAACTGCAGCATCGCCCGCATCGCGCCGTGCATCGGTGCCGGGTAGTTCAGGGCCGGTGCCGAGACCTCGTCCAGCGTGTGGAGATGCTCGGGGGTGAGGCTCACCTCCAGGGCGGCGAGGTTGTTCTCAAGGTGTTCCACGCGCCGGGCGCCGAGGATGGGCACCACGGTGCCTTCGCGGGCGCGCAGCCAGGCCAACGACACCGCCGCGGAGGTGGTTCCGAGTTCGTCGGCGACGGCGGCGACGGTGTCGATGACCGTGAACTCATCCTCGCGGGGGCTGCCGACGAAGGCGGTGCGTGCGGAGTCGGTGACCTCGATGCCGCGCCGGTACTTGCCGGACAGGAAGCCGTTCTTCAGCGGGCTCCAGGGGACCAGCGCCATGCCCTGATCGAGCGCGAGCGGCGCGAGTTCACCCTCGACGGTGCGCGCCAGCAGCGAGTACTCCACCTGTAGCGCGATCAGCGGGGTCCAGCCCTTGAGCAGCGCCGTGGTCTGGGCCTGGGCGGTGACCCAGCCCGGCGTGTTGGAGAACCCGATGTAGCGGATCTTTCCGGCCCGGACCAGGTCGTCGAGGGCGCGCAGCGTTTCCTCGATCGGGGTGTGCCGGTCCCAGTTGTGCAGCCAGTACAGGTCCAGGTAGTCGGTGCGCATGCGGCGCAGGGTCTCGTCGAGCTGAGCGGTGATCGACGAGCGGCCCGCACCGCCGCCGTTGGGGTCACCGGGGAAGAGGTTGGTGAAGAACTTCGACGCCAGCACCACGCGCTCGCGCCGTCCGGGACGGGCGGCGAACCAGTCGCCGAGGATCCTCTCCGAGTGGCCATTGGTGTAGAAGTTCGCGGTGTCGATGAAGTTCCCGCCGCGGTCCAGGTAGGTCGCCAGGATCTTCTCCGACTCCTCGACGCTGGTCCCGGCGCCCCCGGGATCCTCTCCGAAGGTCATCGCGCCGAGGGCGAACGGACTGACCCGCAACCCCGATCGACCGAGGGTGACGTAGTGATCGAGCGGCATGAATGTGGCTCCCGTGTGTGCCGGAGTGGTCATCCCATCGAAGCGCGAGCCGTGCGGTCGGCGGTAGACCGATCCGTGCCGGGTCTTGCCCAATCCTCTCGACTTCGTCCCGATCGGGCTTGCGCAGCCACATCGGGAGATGCTTCCGTGACGTGTGCGCACCACCTCCGACCTCCTGGACGAGATCCGCGGCATCATCGCGGCCCATGCGCGATCGGACCTGCGGACGTCGATCGGCGGGCTTCTGTTGTCCAAGGTGGAGACCGCGACGCCGGACCATTCGCTCACCGAGCCGCTGCTGGTCGTCATGGCTCAGGGCGGCAAGCGTCTCCTGCTCGGTGAGCAGGTGTTCGAGTACCGGGCGGGGCAGTGCCTCGTGGTCACCGCCGAACTGCCCGTCACCGGCCATTTCCTTGGGGCGAGCCCGCAGGTCCCGTCGCTGGCCCTGGGGGTGGTGCTGCGCCCGGCTGCCATCTCCTCGCTGTTGCTGGAGGCCCCGGCCGGACGGCGGTCCCGCACCACGGACGGCCCGCACGCGATCGCGACCGGTGAGGCCGGCGTCGACCTGCTCGACGCCCTGGCCCGGATGCTGCGGCTGCTCGACCACCCCGCGGACGCGCACATGATCGCCCCGCTGATCGAGCGGGAGATCCTCTGGCGGCTGCTCACCGGCCCGCACGGCGGCATGATCCGCCAGATCGGCCTGGCCGACAGCCGCCTCTCCCACGTCGGCCGGGCAATCCGGTGGATCCGCGGCAACTACGGCGAACCGATGCGGATCGAGGACCTCGCTCGGCTGGCCGGGATGAGCACCTCCGCGTTCCACCGGTACTTCCGCGCCGTCACGACCCTGAGCCCCCTCCAGTTCCAGAAGCGCATCCGTCTCCAAGAAGCCCGCACGTTGTTGATCGCCCACCCGGACGATGTCGCCGGCGTGGGACATCTCGTGGGCTATGGCAGCCCCACACAGTTCAACCGCGAATACCGCCGCCTTTTCGGCGCCCCACCCGGCCAGGACGCCGCTCGTCTGCGCGCGGACGCCCACCCACACACCATCCGGCACCTGCCCTGAGCCGGGCGTGAGCCGTTCAGGACCGGGTCTGGTCCGGTTCCCACCGGTTCTGTGGCCGGAGGGATAACGAGGCCCGACACTTGTCCGCCAGTCCGTCAGGGGCGATTCACCCGAGAGTCCGCAACGGCCCAAATACTCGACTCCGTCAGCAAGATCGTCGAGAGGACCGGACATGACGTTTCGAACCAGCCGTCGCACCGTGCGGACGTTGGTCGCCACTGTCGTGGTGACAGCGGGCCTGATCGCCGGGAACGCCACGGCACACGCCGAGGACGATCCCCGCGTCGAGGAGGTACGGCAGGCGATAGCGGCGCTCAAGCCGCTGGTGCAGCAGCCGCCGTGCGACCAGGTGCCGGAGCCGGAGCGCTGGCTCGACGCCGGGACACCGGACGAGGGTTCCTCCAATGTGGTGATCTCGGCCCACCGCGGAGCCAACACCCTGGCGCCCGAGAACACCCTGAAGTCCTACGAGTACGCCTTCGCCTACGGCGTGGACCTCGTGGAGGTCGACGTCCAGCAGACCAAGGACGGACGTTTCGTAGCGCTGCACGACTCCACCGTCGACCGGACGACCGATGGCACCGGCGCCATCGGAGACCTGACCTACGAGCAGGTTCGGGCGCTCAACGCCGCGGACTACGAGCCCTGGAAGGGCGGCGAGTACGACCCGGCGCAGATCGCCTCGCTCGAAGAGATCCTCGCCCTGGCGAAGCGGGTCGGTGCCGGCGTCGAGCTCGACGTCAAGGGTTCGGTGACCGAGGAGGGCAAGCTCGCCGAACTCGTCGGCAGCTACGGCCTCATCGAGAAATCGATCTGGAACTCGGCCGACCCGCGTGTCTTCCAGGCGGAACCCGGTGCCCGGACCATCTACAACCGCGACTCCTGGGAGCCGAACTACCTGCTGTACGAGATCGGTCAGGTCGCCAAGGTGTACGGGTCACGCCTCGATGAGTACACCCCTGAGTCCATCGTGGCGGCGCATGACTCGTGCGGCATCGTCATGCCGCACGCCTACGACGCCGGCGGCGACCAGGAGGTCGCCCAGTTCCAGCTGGCCCGGGCGATGGGCGCGGACGGCGTGCAGACCAACCAGCCCGCGCTCATCGTCGCGGCGGCCGGGGAGGCGGTCGACTCCCGGCTCCTGGTCCGCCGGGCCAAGGGCCACTCCGACGAGATCTGCCTGGTGAACGCCGATAACGGGCTCGGGTTCCCGGGCAAGACGGTGCATCTCGCCAAGGGCGGGAAGAAGTCGCTCGACCTGGTCACCCGCGACGGCGGGTGCGCGACCGTGCCGGCCGTCAATTGGCGTGGTGCGCAGGTGACGTTCACCGGCGACGGCGCCGTGCACGCCTCCCGGACGAAGCTCCACTGAGACCCCCGACAACAGGGGAGATCGCAAGGTGCCGGAAGGCCCGGGTAGCTCCGTCCGCTATACGGGCCTTCCGGCTACCCGGGCCTTCCGGCACCGCCGCGAGCATGTCGGCCCTCCTCGGTCATGACGGCCGTCCTCGGTCATCACCGCCGGCCGCCGGGGAAGCCGCGGGGCACCTTCGTCAGCTCACCAGCAGTGCGGCCGGACCAGAAAACCCCATCCGGTGCACTCCACCGGATATACCGGCATCTCCGCCGGCTTCGCCCGCTTCACCCGTTCCGGAGTCCAGAACTCCAGAACCTCTTCGCGGGACGCGTCCTCGTCGCTCGTCACCACTCCCGTGGATCCGCCCTGAAGCGCGACCGCGAACGCCGCACCTGAGATACCGATCATCCCGGCCGAGAAGGCAAGGAGAATCCGGACACGTGGCGGTAGCGCGGTTCTACGCGCACTACGGTGAGCGGCGCTCATCAGTACTCCCCGGTCGACCCGGCGATCCTAGTGCCCCTCCCGGCAACGTTTGCCCCGTCGGGCGAACATCGCCGGTCGCGGCACTGGTCCCGCGTCCCGGGCCGCGCATTCGTCACGCACCGCTCATCTGTCCCGACCGCATCGTGAGACGGGCCTTCCCCAGAGCGCCAGACATGCGAAAATCGACCCGTGCTCTCGTTCGCCACGATTATCGGCAGCAAGCGCGCCGGTCCGCAGTGAACGCCTCGTACCACCATGTACGGCGCGGACACCGTGCCCCAGACCCGCGCGCATACCTCTCGCACCCGCGAGGGGTTTTTTCATTTTCCGGCTCCACCCTCGCCGGAGATGAGGCGCGAGCGATGATGGGGGCAAGTGGAGCCAGTCCTTCCACTCGACAGGAGCTACGCACCATGACCTCTGAGTCCACTGGACCCACGGTGAAAGACGACAGCTTTCATGTCTTCGACACGACGCTGCGCGACGGCGCCCAGCGGGAAGGCATCAATCTGACCGTCGCCGACAAGCTGGCCATCGCACGGTACCTGGACGACTTCGGCGTGGGTTTCATCGAGGGCGGCTGGCCCGGCGCCAACCCACGCGACACCGAGTTCTTCGCCCGCGCCCAGCAGGAGATCGACTTCCAGAACGCCCAGCTCGTCGCCTTCGGCTCCACCCGCAGGCCGGGGGCCAAGGCGGCGGAGGACCCGCAGGTCAGGGCGCTGGTCGAGTCCGGCGCCCCGGTGGTCACGCTGGTCGCCAAGTCGCACGACCGCCATGTCGAGCTGGCGCTGCGCACCACCCTCGACGAGAACGTCGAGATGGTCCGCGACACCGTCTCCCACCTGTGTGAACAGGGCCGCCGCGTGTTCGTGGACTGCGAGCACTTCTTCGACGGTTACCGCGCCAACCCCGAGTACGCGAAGTCCGTCGTACGGGCCGCCGCCGAAGCGGGCGCCGATGTCGTCGTCCTCTGTGACACCAACGGCGGCATGCTGCCCGCGCAGATCCAGGCCGTCGTCGCCACCGTGCTCGCCGACACCGGCGCCCGGCTCGGCATCCACGCCCAGGACGACACCGGCTGCGCCGTCGCCAACACCCTCGCCGCCGTCGACGCCGGCGCCACCCATGTCCAGTGCACGGCCAACGGCTACGGCGAGCGCGTCGGCAACGCCAACCTCTTCCCGGTCGTCGCCGCGCTGGAGCTGAAGTACGCCAAGCGTGTCCTGCCCGAGGGCGCGCTCGCCGAGATGACCCGGATCTCGCACGCCATCGCGGAGATCGTCAATCTCGCCCCCTCCACCCACCAGCCGTATGTCGGCGTCTCCGCCTTCGCGCACAAGGGCGGACTCCACGCCTCCGCGATCAAGGTCGACCCCGACCTCTACCAGCACATCGACCCCGAGCAGGTCGGCAACACCATGCGGATGCTCGTCTCCGACATGGCGGGCCGCGCGTCCATCGAGCTGAAGGGCCGGGAGCTGGGCATCGACCTCAGCGGCGACCGCGATCTGGTCGGCCGGGTCGTCCGGCGGGTCAAGGAGCGCGAGCTCAAGGGGTACACCTACGAGGCGGCCGACGCGTCCTTCGAGCTGTTGCTGCGCGAGGAGGTCGAGGGCCGGCCCCGCAGCTACTTCCGTACGGAGTCCTGGCGCGCGATCGTCGAGGACCGGCCCGACGGTACGCACGCCAACGAGGCCACCGTGAAGCTGTGGGCCAAGGGCGAGCGGATCGTCGCGACCGCCGAGGGAAACGGCCCGGTCAACGCCCTGGACCGGGCCATGCGGGTCGGTCTGGAGCGGATCTATCCGCAGCTCGCCAAGCTGGAGCTGGTGGACTACAAGGTCCGCATCCTGGAAGGCAGGGTCGGCACGGAGTCCACCACCCGCGTGCTGATCACCACGGGGGACGGGGTCGGCGACTGGTCCACGGTCGGGGTCGCCGAGAATGTGATCGCGGCGTCCTGGCAGGCGCTGGAGGACGCGTACACGTACGGACTGCTGCGGGCCGGGATCGAACCGGCGGAGTAGTCACCCACTCCGCGCGGTCCGCCGCTTTCGGGAGTCCCGGACGACGCTCCTTCTGCTTTTCAGAACTTCTGAGCTTCTGAAACAGGCCCTAGCTCTGGAGCCGCCATTTCTGGTTGGCGGCTCCGGTGCAGGTCCAGATCTGGGCGCGGGCGCCGTTGACCGAGGAATTGTCCGTCACATCAAGGCACTTGTCCGCCGTGGTGTTGCCGATGTCACCGGTCCCGGCGTTGTACGTCCACTGCTGGGCACCGCTTCCGTTGCAGTCGTACAACTGCACCTTGGCGCCGTTCGCCGTCGCCGCCGACGTCACGTCCAGGCACTTGCCGAGGGACCTGATCGTCGAGTCCGTGCCGACCGTCCAGCGCTGGGCCGTCGAGCCGTTGCAGTCGTAGAGCTGGACGGCCGTCCCATTGGCGCTCGCGCCGCCCGCCACGTCCAGGCACTTGCCGCCGAGCCCGGTGAAGGTGCCCGAAGTGCCGGTGCCGCCGCCGGACTGCGTGCCGGACCATGTGAAGGTCGCCGAGGTCTTGCCCGGCAGGGAGTAACTGAAGTTCTGCCCGCCCCAGTTGACCCGCAGCTCACGGGCGGCCGACGCGTCGTTGTACGCGATCAGCGCCTTGGAGCCGTCCGGGTTGCGCCAGGCCACATTGGGCACCGTGGTGCTGGCCGTGGAGGCGATGCGTTCCGCGCCCGGCTTCACGAACTTCGTGAGATGACCCATCGTGTAGTACTCGATGGTGTAGTCGACCTGGCCGTGCCGGCCGTCACCGTTGTGGACCGTGATCAGCCCGTCGCAGGTGCCGCAGCCGCCGTTGTGCGGGCCCCGGTTCTGGTCCACCGCCAGCGACCACTTGGTCACCGACTTCGCCCAGTTGCGGGTGTAGTCGATGATGTTCGACATGTCCTCGCGCTGCTGATTGCCGATCCAGGTGCCGCCCGAGTGCTCGGTCTGGAAGGCGTTCAGCTGCGGATACTGGTTGTGGACGTCCGTCTGCTTCTGGACGTTGCCGCCGTAGCCGTGCCAGGCGACGCCCCCGAAGTTGGGGTGGTTGCGGATGGCCGCGTCGTTCACGGTCTCGGCCGCGTACGCGTCGTACGTGTCCCAGTTCCAGTCGTGCGCGAGCACCTTGGAGGACAGCCCCGCGCTCTGCAGCTTGGGCAGCAGCTCGTTCTTGGTGAAGTACGCGAGACCCGAGCCGTTCCAGCTCATCGACGGGTAACCGGCGCAGCAGGTCGGCTCGTTCTGCGCCGAGACATAGTCGACCGGGATGCCCTGGTCGCGGTAGGCCTGGAGATACTTGACGAAGTAGTTGGCGTATGTGCCGTAGTTCTCCGCCTTCAGCCAGCCGCCGTTGAGCTGGCCGCTGTCCTTCATCCAGGCCGGTGCCGTCCACGGCGAGGCCATCGTCGTCAGCGCCGGGTTGAGCTGCTTGGCCTGCTTGGTCAGCGGCAGCACGTCGGCCAGATCGTGCGCGATGGAGAACCGCGCGAGACCGGGATCGGTCTGGCCCGCCGGAATATCGTTGTAGGTGTAGCCGAAGCGGGCGAGGTCGGAACCGCCCATGGGGTTGCGGATGAAGGAGAGCCCGATGCCCTCGGTGGGTGAGAAGAGCTTCTTCATCGTGTCGTCACGGGTCGCCTGGGAGAGCGCGCCGCTGCCCTTCATCAGCCAGGCCGCGGTGTCCGTGAAGGAGGCGCCGCCGCCCGTGAAGGTCTGATAGCGGGTGGCCTCGTCGACGCTGACGTTCGTACCGCTGCCGCCGTTGCCCGGCTGGAAGTTGACAGGGGTCTGCTGCTGGAGACCGCGGGTGACATGGCGTCCTCCGCTGTCGTCGGTGGTCGTCAGCCAGATGTTGACCTGCTCACCGGCGGCGTGCGCCGTACCGGCGGAGAGTCCGGTGAGTCCGGCGGTGGCCAGGGCGCCCGCGAGGAGCACCCTCGTCAGCCGCCGCCCGATGCCAGTCGATCTCGACATAAGTCTGCTGCCCTTCATCGGCAGTGCTGTGGGGGGTGAAGCGTTGCGGCGTGAGTGAACTGCCGTTACGAACTCCCGTCAAGGGGCCGGGTATTCACAAACTGAACGCACAACACCCCCGCGTCGCCCCTGACCTGCGGCCCGCCTGGTACGTAACAAAGGTGGGGACCAATCTCGGCGTGAAGTGTTGACGGCGGTCCGGTGCGCCGGTTAACTCACCGCGGAGCACCGGTACCGGTTCCGGGACCGGTACCGGCCTGTGGGGCCGCGACCGGTTTCCCACCTCTTCGGGGAGGCCACGATGCGCGTCACCATCGCCGATGTGGCGCGTGAGGCCGGCGTCAGCAAGACGACCGTGTCACGGGTGATCAATACCAAAGGTGAAGTCGACCGGGGCACGGCCGCCCGCGTCCGCGCCGTGATCGCCCGGCTCGGCTACGTACCCAGCTCGGGCGCCGTCGGACTGGCCCGCGGCAGCAGCCATACGATCGGCATGCTGGTGCCCGCGCTGAGCTGGCCATGGATGGGCGAGGTCCTTCAGGGGGTCGTGGACACCGTCGAGGCGGCCGGCTACGGCCTGCTGCTCTTCACCTGCAACCGCGGCCCCGAATCGGTGGAGCACTTCGTCACCCAGGTCTCGGCCCGCGCCTTCGACGGGCTGCTCGTCGTGGAGCCGGAGAACACCCTCGACACCATCATCGGACTGCACCGCAAGGGACTGCCCGTCGTACTGATCGACGACCGGGGCAGCCGCCCCGTGGGCTTTCCGTCCGTGGTGACCACCAACCACGAGGGCGGCGCCTCCGCGGCCCGTCATCTGCTGGCCGGCGGGCGCCGCAGACCACTCGTGATCACCGGCCCGAAGCACTTCGGGTGCGTACGCGACCGGCTCAGGGGCTTCGTCGAGGTCCTGCCCACCGAACTCGTCATGGTGGGGGACTTCACCGAACTGTCGGGACGGCTCGCGGTGGAGAAGCTCCTCAACAACCAGGTCCGTTTCGACTCCGTGTTCGCGCACAACGACGTCAGCGCGGCCGGCGCGCTACGGGCCCTGCGGGCGGCGGGGCGCAAGGTCCCCGACGATGTCGCGGTGGTCGGCTTCGACAACGTTCCGCTGGCCCGGCACACGGAGCCACCGCTGACCACCGTCCGTCAGCCCACCCAGCGGATGGGTGAGACGGCGGCTCGGCTGCTGCTCGGACATCTCGCCGGGACGTCGTCCGGTCCCGACGGGCCGGTCGTCCTGCCGACCGAGATCGTCGTCCGCGAGTCGGCGCCGTAAGCCCTCGTTTCCGTTGGTCCTCGTCAGTCCTCGTTCCCGTTTCGCCCCTGGTTCGCGCGTCCTTCGCCCGTCCTCCGCCCGTCCGGTTTGGCCGTACTTCGGGTAGCGTCATACGTATGAGGACGAGGCTGATATCGCTACTGTCCGGGCTGCTTCTCGCCTTCCTCGCCACGGCCTTCCTGGTGGCGCCGGGCGCTCAGGCCGCCATCGACGCGCCCGCGGCCACCGGTACTCAGACGGTGGCCGAGGCCCTGAAGAAGAGTCCGGTCTATGTGGACCCACGGGCCGCGGGGCAGCTCTCGGCGTCCGAGGCCGGAGACCTGGCGAATAAGATCAAGGACGCGGACAAACCGCTGTTCGTGGCGGTCCTGCCGGCGACCGCGGAGTTCCCGGCCGCGTCCGTGCTGAACAGCGTACGGGCCGAGACCGGCGTGACGGGGCTGTACGCCATCCGTCTCGGCGACGGGTTCAACGCGGGCGCCGACCCGGTGGTGCTGCCCAGCCAGGCCGTCGGCAATCTCACGGCCGCGGTCAAGGCGGGCGGCCCGGTCGACGCCGCGACCGAGCTGAACAACTTCGTCGACCAGGCCCTTCCGCAGATCCGCGGCCAGGCCCCGGCCTCCTGGGACACGGGGTCGGGATCGGGCGGTGTCGGCAGCTCTGCCACCGGGCTGATCGTGCTCGGCTCCGTGGTCGTGTTGGGCGGCGCGGGCGCGTACACCGTGGCGCGCGTCAACCGCCGCAAGCGCGACGAGCGCGTCCGCGAGGTGCTGGAGAAGCTGCGGGTCGTCGTGGACGAGGACATCACCGCGTTCGGCGAGGAGCTGGACCGGCTGGACTTCCACCCCGGTGAGCCCGGCGCCGATGACGCGATGCGCGCCGACTACGAACGTTCCCTGGACTCCTACGAGAAGGCCAAGTCCCTGATGGGCGCGGCGGAACGGCCCGAGGACGTACGGGGAGTGACCGAGGTGCTGGATGACGGCCGGTTCGAGCTGGCCACGCTGGCCGCACGCAGAACGGGCGCCCCGCTTCCGGAGCGCCGTTCGCCGTGCTTCTTCGATCCGCGGCACGGCCCTTCGACGACGGACGCGGAGTGGGCCCCGCCCGCCGGTGTCCGGCGTACGGTCCCGGTCTGCGCGGCCGACGCCGCCCGGCTGGCGGACGGTACGGAACCGCAGACCCGTACGGTGCAGACCGAGCAAGGCCCCCGCCCCTACTGGGAGGCCGGGCCGGCGTACGGACCGTGGGCCGGCGGCTACTTCGGCGGCGGGCTGCTGCCGGGGCTGCTGGTGGGCACGTTGCTCGGCTCGATGATGGCGACCCCCGCCTACGCCGCGGACTTCGGCGGCGGCGACCCGTCCGGCTTCAGCGGCGGCGACTACTCGGGCTCGGACTACGACCCGGGCGACTTCGGCGGCGGAGGCTTCGGCGGGGGAGGGGACTCCGGCGGGGGTGGCGGGTTCGACGGGGGCGGCGGCTTCTAGGCCGGACCCCTTCCGGCCGGACCCTTCCGGGCCGGACCCCTCCTGGGCCGGACCTCGTCGTACCGCGATCGTGCCGGTCAGGCCTTCTTGATCGCGGAGATGTCGAAGCTCAGCTTGACCTTGTCGCTGACCATCACGCCGCCGGTCTCCAGCGCGGCGTTCCAGGTCAGGCCCCAGTCGGAGCGCAGGATCGTGGCGCTGCCCTCGAAACCGACGCGCTCGTTGCCGTACACATCGGTGGCCGAACCGTTGAACTCCAGGTCGATGGTGAGCGGGCGGGTGACGTCCTTGATGGAGAGGTCACCCGTCAGCCGGTACGTCTCCGCGTCCAGCTGCTCGACCGAGGTGGAGCGGAAGGACATCTTCGGGAACGTCTCGGCGTCGAAGAAGTCGGCGCTGCGCAGATGACCGTCGCGGTCGGCGATCCCGGTGTCGACACTGGCGATCGAGACCTCGATCGACGCCGAGGAGCCCGCCGGATCCGAACCGTCCAGGTTCAGCGAACCCTCGTGCTCGGTGAACGTACCGCGGACGTTGGTGACCATCGCGTGCCGGACGGTGAAGCTGATCGTGCTGTGCGCAGGGTCGATGATGTATTCGCCGGTCAGCGCGGCGAGCGCCGGGTCCACCGTGGCGGTCGCGGTGCCCGCGGAGGTCGCCGCCTGAGCCGAGTCGTTCTTGCGGCCGAAGAGTCCCATGGTTCCTCCTGAGGAAGTGGTGCGCGCCGTAGTCGTTTAAGCTTCAACCACCATCACCATAGATGTCTCTGGTTCAGATTTCAACAATGTCACCCGATCGAGGCCGAGCGAGTGCGACGCCCTCTGGCGGACGCGCGTAGACATCGGGCACGATCTCCCTGTTCCACCTGCCCCACCGACCCATTGGCCCCATCGCCCATCGGCACCAATCGGCTCAACGGTCTTCAGCAGGAGAGGGAATCCCCCCATGAAAATCCGCTCGGTTCTCAGCGCGCTCGCCCTTGTGCTCGGCGCGCTCTTCGCCCCCGGCTTCGGTGTCCTGAGCACGGCCACGGACGCTCAGGCCGCCACCAAGATCACCCACGCCACCGCCACCTCGATGTTCCGGTCGTCAGGGATCACCTGGTCCTCGTCCGGTGGCTGCTCCGACCGCAACAACCCGACCTGTACGTCGTTCGACCAGCTCAACCTGGACACGGCGAAGGGGGCACAGACCCTGCGGAGCGCCAGCGGCTGCGCCCTCAACGTCACGGGTGGTACGGAGACCGGCCACGCGGGCGGCACGTACTCGCACTGGAACGGCTACAAGCTCGACTTCGGCAAGGCCACCTGCGTCACCAACTACATCAAGAACACCTTCACGTACATCGGAGTGCGCGGCGACGGTTATCCGCAGTGGCAGTCCGGTGCGGGCAATCTCTACGCCGACGAGGGCAACCACTGGGATGTGACGTTCTACAACTGCGGCGGCTGCTGACGCCGTTCGCGGTCCGTACACAGGACGGTGCCCCGCCCTCCCCGGCTCGGGAGGGCGGGGCACCGTCGTCGTGCGGGAGTGCGGGAGTGCGGGTGCGCGGGGAGCTTTCGCGCGGGAGCAGGGTCAGGAACCGACCGACACCGTCCAGCGGCGCGGGTTGCCGTCGTGCGCCGCGCCCGAGACGTCCGGCTGACCGTCCGGCTGCACGTCGTCGTACGGGAAGGCGTAGCCGATCGGGGTGTTGGCGTGCACCACCCGGGCGAAGTGGTTGGTGACCGGGTCCTTGTAGTAGTCGGCCGCCGTGGCGCCGTTCGGCTGGTCCGCGTGGCTGAGCACCGTCGAGCGGTTGAAGGCGGCCCCGAGCCGGGCGAGCAGGCCCTTCTTGTCGTCCGAGTCGGCGGGGTTGTTGGCAAACGGGCCGCTGTTGCAGGTGAAGATGTCCATCGAGGTCGGCTTGGCGAAGGTGTGACCCCCGTTGAAGGTGAGCGTGTCGCCGCTGACCCGGCCGGTGAACACGCCCCGCCCGCCTTGGAGATCGATCCGCAGATCCGTGGAGCGGTACTTCTCCCAGACCTGGTCGACATAGCTGTCGAAGACACGCGCGAAGGGCGTCTGGCCGGCCAGGTTCTGCGGCGAGATGACCCGCAGGACCCGCCCGTCCCCGCCGCGCAGGACCAACTGGTCCCAGGGGTGTCCGTCCACCCCCGCCTGGGCGGTGAGCCCGTCCGCGATCCGGTCCAGAGCGCCTTCGGGCAGCGGGGCGACCGTATGGGTGGCGTCGCCCTCCAACGTGATGCCGATGGGCAGGGCCGTCACCAGGTCGACATAGCTGATGTTGGAGAACAGTTGGTCCTGGTTGAAGGTGAACTCGCAGAACGACCAGGTACGGCCGTAGTTGGGGTCGGCCGAGGTCGCGAAGGCGGGCTCGACCAGGGCGGGGCCGGGGTTGAGGAAGAAGTCCAGCGTGTCGTCGCGTACGAAGTAGACGCGGGCGCCGAACATCCGGGGCAGCGTCAGGACGACCGGCGCGCCGCCCGCGGGGTTCAGCGGGATCGCGCAGTCGACCGGCAGCGGGGTCCCCGGCGCCCCGGGTGACTCCGGCCGGTAGACACTGCCGTCGGCACGCAGCAGCACCCAGCCGTTGGTGGCCTGGTCGTGGCCGGTGACGTAGGCGTTGACCGCGCCCGGCAGCGACGTGTTCCGCAGGGCGAGCTCACAGGTCTCCGGGGCGGCCGACGCGTGGGGGCTGAGTACGCTTCCCCAGGCGGGATAGGTGAGCGCTGTCGCGGCCGCGGCGGTGCCGGTGAGGAACAGTCTGCGGGATATCACGAATGTTCTCCTGGAATGTGGGGGGAACGCAGGGAGTAACGCGGTATGTGGGGGCCGCGCCTGCGTGGGCACCCACTCTCGCGACGCGCGGGGAACGCGTCAAGAGTTGAGCCTGAGAGCGCTCTCAAAATATTGAGGTCTTCACAACACGGCTGACACGGGCCGCTGTTGGGCGGGCCCGCGTCGGGACCGTTGAAAGCCGCCGGACGGGGTGCTAGGGCCTGTCTTCAAAGTCCCGCCTGCCCGGCGGGCGGACGGCGCTACTTTGAAGACACGCCCTAGACCAACGGGCTGCCGGTCTACACCACTTCCGATCGTGGGGGTCTCCGTGTCGCTGCTGTCCGCCTGGTCCCGTCGTGCTCTGCTGACCGTCACCGGAGCGCTCCCCCTCTCGCTCGCGCTCTCCCGCCCGGCCGCCGCCGGACAGCGGGCCGCCGCCGACGAGTTCGAGGAGCTGCGGCGGCGCTGGGTGGAACTCCAGCTCGGCACCGGCTACGACCCGGCCGTCGAGCCGTACGCCTCCCGGCTCGCGCGGACCGGTGAGCTGGCCGCGCGCTTCCGGCAGTCGATGGCCCCGGCCACCGCCTCCCTCTGGCCGGACCACCCCTTCGATCCGCCGTCCGGAATCACCCAGAGCTACAGCAGGCTGTGGACGATGGCGCAGGCCTACGCGCAGCCGGGCACCGGGCTCACGGGCGACGCGGCGCTCCTCGCCGACGTCGTACGCGGCCTCGGCCATCTCGCCGCCACCGCCTACCGTCCCGGGACCACTCCGTACGGCAACTGGTGGGAGTGGCAGATCGGCTCTCCCCGGCTGCTCATGGATCTCGTGGCCGTCCTGTACGAGCACCTCACCGAGGAGCAGCGGGCCGCGGCCTGCGCCGCCGTCGACCACTTCGTCCCCGACGCGCTGCTCACCGACTACTCGGGCACCAGCACCGGCGCCAACCGGGTCGACCTCTGCCGCTCCGTCGCCCTGCGCGGGGTGCTCGGCCGCGCCCCCGCCAAGCTCGCCCTCGCCCGCGACGCCCTCTCGCCCGTCTTCCCGTATGTCACGAAGGGCGACGGCCTCTACGTCGACGGCTCCTTCGTCCAGCACACCTGGGTCGCCTACTCCGGTACGTACGGGCAGGTCATGCTGGACGGGCTCGGCCGGCTGTTCACCCTGCTCGCCGGCTCCACCTGGGCCGTCACCGACCCCCATCGGCAGATCGTCCTGGACAGCGTGGAGCACGCCTTCGCACCGCTGATCTACAACGGGCTGATGATGGACGGCGTCAACGGCCGGGCCATCAGCCGCGGTTATCTCACGAGCGACGATCAGGCGGTGATGCGGAGCGATCACTTCCATGGCCAGGGGCTGATCGCGGCCATCCCCCTGCTCGCCGGCGGCGCCTCCCCGGCCGAGCGGGAGCGCTGGACCGCCCTGGTCAAGGGGTGGATCGAGCGGGACACCGTCTCGCCGATCCTCACCGCCCGCCAGTTCGAGGTCGCCGACCTCTCCCGGCTGCACGCCGTCGCCGCCTCGGCGGTACCCGCCGCTCCCGAGCCGGTCGGCCACACGCTCTTCACCGCGATGGACCGCGCCGTGCACCGGCGGCCCGGCTGGGCCGCCGCGCTCTCCATGGCCTCGGACCGGATCACGCACTACGAGTGCGGCAACGGCGAGAATCCGCGCGGCTGGCACACCGGCGCCGGAATGCTCTACTGGTGGGGCGCGGACCGGGGCAACGACCAGTACACCGACTGGTTCTGGCCCACGGTCGACCCGTACCGGCTGCCGGGCACGACGGTCTCCACCAAGCGGCTCGCGGACCGGGCAGGCGGCGAGTGGGGCGCCCCCAAACCGGCCGTACGGTGGGTCGGCGGCGCGACGGACGGGGAGTTCGCCGCCGTCGGCCAGCATCTCAAGGGCCTCGGCTCGACCCTCGAAGCCCGCAAGTCGTGGTTCTTCGCGGCCGACGCCGTCATCTGTCTGGGCGCGGGGATCAGCGCCGCGGACGGGGTGCCGGCCGAGACGGTCGTGGACAACCGCAACCTCGGCGAGAACGGCGCCGACGCGTTCACGCTCGACGACGGGCCGCGCCCCCGCTGGGCCCATCTGGACGGCCATGGCGGCTGGGTCTTCCCCGGCGGCGCCGGCGTACACACCCTCGCGGAGGTGCGCACCGGCGCCTGGAGCGACATCAACACCACCAGTTCCACCGAACGGCGTACTCGCCGCTATCGGACTCTCTGGCTGGACCACGGCATCGATCCGGTGGACGCCTCGTACGCCTATCTGTTGCTGCCCGGCGCCTCCCGGCGTACCGTGACGGCTCGCGCCGCCGACCGTCACTGGCTCGGGATCCTCGCCAATACGGCGGCCCTGCAGGCGATGGAGATCCGCTCACTCGGCTGTACCGCCGCGAACTTCTGGCGGCCGGGGACGGCGGGGCCGCTCACCGCGTCCGCTCCCGCCAGCGTGCTCGTCGTGGTCCGCGGCCGTACGGCGGTGCTCGTCGCGAGCGGGCCCACCCGCACGGGGGAGCCGCTGGAGATCGTCTGGGACCGGCCGGTACGGCGGGTCACCGGCCGGGACCCGGCCGTCGAGGTGCTCGCGGCGGGCCGTAGCGTACGGCTGAGGATCACTCCGGGAACAGCGGGCGCGAGCCATCGCTGTGAGTTTGCCGTGAGCTGACATCTAGGGGAATCCCACAAGAGTCGGGGGTACCTTCCTGTTCAGGAACCCCGCATCGGGCCGGGTTCTGTCCAGGCCCACCAGGAATACCGCCACGAGACTGTGTGGAGTCGACGGCGCGATTCCTTGGTGCTCTTCGTAGGGTTGGGACATGACCGTAGTGGACGAGACGACGGACGAGGCCGCAGACGCCCGGGGCCGTGTGGCCGAACTGCACGCCCTGCGCGAGGAGGCCCGTCGTGGGCCGAGCGACCGGGCGACCGAGGCGCAGCGCGCGAAGGGCAAGCTGACGGCTCGGGAGCGTATCGAGCTGCTGCTCGACGAGGGGTCGTTCAGGGAGGTCGAGCAGCTGCGCAGGCACCGCGCCACTGGTTTCGGCCTGGAGTCCAGGAAGCCGTACACCGATGGTGTCATCACCGGCTGGGGCACGGTCGAGGGTCGTACGGTCTTCGTGTACGCGCATGACTTCCGGATCTTCGGTGGTGCGCTGGGTGAGGCCCACGCGACGAAGATCCACAAGATCATGGACATGGCCATCTCGGCCGGTGCGCCGCTGGTCTCGCTGAACGACGGGGCGGGGGCCCGGATCCAGGAGGGTGTGTCGGCGCTCGCCGGTTACGGCGGGATCTTCCAGCGCAACACCCGCGCCTCCGGTGTCATCCCGCAGATCAGTGTGATGCTCGGGCCGTGTGCGGGCGGTGCCGCCTACAGTCCGGCGCTCACCGACTTCGTGTTCATGGTCCGTGAGACCTCCCAGATGTTCATCACGGGCCCTGATGTGGTCAAGGCCGTCACGGGTGAGGAGATCACCCAGAACGGTCTGGGCGGTGCCGATGTGCACGCGGAGACCTCGGGCGTCGCGCATTTCGCGTACGACGACGAGGAGACCTGCATCGCCGAGGTGCGCTACCTCCTGTCGATGCTTCCGCAGAACAACCGGGAGAACCCGCCCACAGTCGCCTCCGGGGACCCGGCGGACCGCCGCTCCGACGTGCTGCTCGATCTGGTGCCGGCGGACGGCAACCGCCCGTACGACATGCACAAGGTCATCGAGGAACTCGTCGACGAGGGCGACTTCCTGGAGATCCACGAGCGCTGGGCCCGTAACATCATCTGCGCGCTGGCGCGACTGGACGGTCAGGTCATCGGGATCGTCGCCAACCAGCCGCAGTCACTGGCAGGGGTCCTGGATATCGAGGCATCGGAGAAAGCTGCGCGCTTTGTCCAGATGTGCGACGCTTTCAATATCCCCATTGTCACGCTGCTGGATGTGCCCGGCTTCCTGCCGGGCGTCGACCAGGAGCACGGCGGGATCATCAGGCACGGTGCCAAGCTCCTGTACGCCTACTGCAACGCCACGGTGCCGAGGATTTCCCTGATCCTGCGCAAGGCGTACGGAGGGGCCTACATCGTGATGGACTCCCAGTCCATCGGGGCCGACCTCACGTACGCCTGGCCGACCAATGAGATCGCGGTGATGGGCGCCGAGGGTGCCGCCAATGTCATCTTCCGCAAGCAGATCGCCGAGGCCGAGGACCCCGAGGCCATGCGAGCCCGCATGGTCAAGGAGTACAAGGCCGAGCTGATGCATCCCTACTACGCGGCGGAGCGCGGACTGGTCGACGACGTCGTCGACCCCGCGGAGACCCGTGAGGTGCTCGCGAGCGCCCTCGCGATGCTCCGCACCAAACACGCCGACCTGCCGTCCCGCAAGCACGGCAACCCCCCGCAGTGACCCTGCGTCCCGCGCCCTCCCGCCGAGAAGACGGAGACACGACTCCATGAGCGATCCCACGAACGAATCCCTGCTGCGCGTCGAGAAGGGCCAGGCCGGCCCCGAGGAGCTGGCCGCCATCACGGCGGTGCTGATGGCCCGTGCCGCCGCGCAGCCCGAGTCCCCGGCCCACCGGGGCCGCTCCACCGCCGGCTGGCGCCGGCTGGAGCGCACGCCCGGCTTCCGCGCCCCGCACAGCTGGCAGGGCTGAGAGCACATCGCCCAGCACGCGAGCACGCGGCACCGAGGCACCGACGAAGGCCCCCGCACTCCTGGTGAGTGCGGGGGCCTTCGTATGACTGCCACGGTTACCGGAGTCGGGCCATGAGGGCGTGTTCGACGAGGGTGATGAGTCCGCTTTTGGCGTCGGCGCGGTGGCGGGCGTCGGTGGTGATGATGGGGGTGTCGGGGCCGATCTGGAGTGCTTCGCGTACTTCGTCGGGGGTGTAGGGCTGGTGTCCGTCGAAGCCGTTGAGGGCGATGACGAAGGGGAGTCCTGAGTTTTCGAAGTAGTCGACTGCGGGGAAGCAGTCGGCGAGGCGGCGGGTGTCGACGAGGACGACGGCGCCGATGGCGCCGCGGACGAGGTCGTCCCACATGAACCAGAAGCGGTCCTGTCCGGGGGTGCCGAAGAGGTACAGGATGAGGTCTTGGTCGAGGGTGATGCGGCCGAAGTCCATGGCCACGGTGGTGGTGGTCTTGTCTCCGGTGTGGGTGAGGTCGTCGATGCCGGCGGATGCGCTGGTCATGACGGCTTCGGTACGCAGCGGGTTGATCTCCGAGACGGCGCCGACGAACGTGGTCTTGCCCACGCCGAAGCCGCCCGCCACCACGATCTTCGCGCTGGTGGTTGAGCGGGCTGCACCGCCGCTAGAGCTTGCGAAGTCCACTGAGCACCCTTTCGAGCAGTGTCACGTCTGGCTGGCCTCCGACGGCCTCGTCGCCGCCGGGCTGATGGATGGCGACAAGTCCCGCCTCCGCCAGGTCGGCTACGAGGATCCGGGCCACGCCGAGGGGGATGGAGAGGAGCGCCGAGATCTCGGCGACCGATTTGATCTCGAAACACAACTGGCAGATCCGCTGGTGCTCGGGCAACTGCCCGTGCAACTGGGACGGATCGGCCGTCGTACTGACCAGCGCCTCGATGGCGAGCTGGTACCGCGGCCTGGTCCGGCCGCCGGTCATGGCGTACGGGCGCACCAACGGGTTGTGCGTGCCCATGGGTTCGGGCTCGGGCGAGTGCCGCGGCTGCACCGGCTGGATGCGGGGCCGCTGCGGCTGCTCGTACGGCTGCTGCGGCGGGGGGTGGGGCTGCTGCCGCGGTGCGCGCTGTGGTGGGCGCGTACGGTCCTGGTTCCCCTGGCCGACCTGACTGCTCGGCGTGGAGGGAAAGTTGAAGCGGTTCCGGGCATGCTCACCCGGGTACCGCGCGTCATCGTCATAGGGATGTCCGCCTGGGGGTGTAGCCACGTTTCCTCCTCCGACTGCCGGTCGCCGGGCCCTATGTTGACGGACCTGTGGAATCCGCGCCACCGAACCCTAATGGTGCGGCGGCGGGCAGCGCACTGTCTGTCAGTTGAGCAGACTTCCCTGGAGCTCGGCGCGGAGGTCCGGGGTGAGGACCGTGCCCGCGCGGTCGACCAACAGGGCCATCTCGTAGCCCACCAGGCCGATATCGGCCTCCGGGTGGGCGAGGACGGCCAGTGAGGAACCGTCCGAGATGGACATCAGGAAGAGGAAGCCGCGCTCCATCTCGACAACGGTCTGGTTGACGGCGCCCCCCTCGAAGATCCGGGAAGCCCCCGCGGTGAGCGAGGTCAGACCGGACGCCACGGCCGCGAGCTGATCGGCGCGGTCGCGGGGGAATCCTTCGGACATGGCCAGCAGGAGTCCGTCGGCGGAGACCACCACGGTGTGGGACACCCCAGGGGTGTTGTCCACAAAGTTGGTGATCAACCAGTTCAGATTCTGCGCCGCCTGGCTCATCGGGCTCACACTAACGCTCCTGGTTGTAGGTACTGCCCGAGCCGTAGCCCGGTCCGTTCGTGTCCGCTCCCGCGTTGCGTCCCCGCTGGACACCGCGTCGCAGGTTGCTCAACCTGCCACGAATGTCCTCCGGGGCGCGGGAAACCTGGGTACCGCCCTGTGGGGTCTGCTCCGCCGCTCCCTCGACCAGATTGGCCTTGGGCACGCGGCGGGGGAGACCGGACGAGGTGACTCCGCCGGCTTTGGGCTCACGCAGTTTCTCGGCCCGCTGCCAGCGGTCGTCGTTCGTGGAACGCCAGTCCTCCGAGTCGGCCGCCTCGCTCCGGCCGGTGCCGCTGCCGTCGCCGCCCTCGCCGGGCAGCGAGGTCGGCGCCGCCTGGTCGGACTGTCCCGTCCGATCAGTCTGACCGTTCTGACCGGTCTGGCCCTCGTCCTGACCGGTGGGCTGCCGCTCCTGCGGTTGCTGGCTGCTTCCCCGGCGCGGCAGGCCCGCATCCGTCAGCGCGTGGCTCGCGCTCCGGGAAGGGCCCGGACGGTCGAAGCCTACGCGTTCGCCGGCCGTCCCGGGAGCGCCCCCGGCAGATTCCGCTTCGGTCCGCGACTCGGGTGCGTACGCGCCTTGGTAGCCGTTCTGAGCAGTCCAGTCTTCCTGGCGGGGCTGGGCGCCGAAGGCGTTCTCGTACGTTCCCTCGGAGCCCTGCGGAAGCTGGTACGACGCCTCCGTGTAAGCCTGCTGCCCCTGCTGTCCCTGCTGTCCTTGGAACGCGTCGGGCTGCTGGTACGTGTCGGGCGCGCGGTACTCCTCGTAACCGCCGCTCTGGTACGCCGTGCCGTTCTCCTCCGGCCGTGCCGCGTAGCCGGGGTCGTACGACGCCTGCTGAGGCGCGTACCGGCCGTCGACCTCCTCGCGGTACTGGCCGTCGATCTGGTCGGTGAAGAGCGGCTGCGGGACGTCCTGCGCACCGCCCAGCGCGGCCCGCCGCTCCTCGCGCCGCAGCGTGCGGTTGACCGGGTCCAGCGTGCGGGAGTCGCCCGCCGCCGGCTGCTGCTCCTCGTAGCGGGAGTCGTCGAAGCCGAGTTCGGCGGCGGTCAGCATCGGAGTGG
Organism: Streptomyces sp. NPDC102274; assembly: GCF_044766385.1. NCBI lineage: Bacteria > Bacillati > Actinomycetota > Actinomycetes > Kitasatosporales > Streptomycetaceae > Streptomyces > Streptomyces sp. NPDC102274. Next base: position 55,657 of record NZ_JBIWLW010000016.1, read on the forward strand.
TCGGGAAGGCCTGCTCCTCCAGCTGCGCCACCGGCTGGTCGGGCATGATCTGCGAGACGGTGAAGTCGTCGGCCGCGGCCGGTTCGCCGCCACCGCCGCCGTGTGTGATCGCGTCGGGGAGCATGACCAGCGAGGTCGTGCCCGCCTGCTCGCCCGAGGGGCGCAACTGGACGCGGATACCGTGCCGGTCGGCGAGCCGGCCGACCACGAAGAGTCCCATGCGCTGGGAGACGGTGGCGTCCACGGTCGGCGGGTTGGCCAGCTTGTGGTTGATGTCCGCGAAGTCCTCGGCGGTCAGGCCGATGCCCTTGTCGTGGATCTCGATCATCACCCGGCCGTCGGGCAGCCGGGTCGCGGTGACCCGCACCTTGGTCTGCGGCGAGGAGAACGTGGTGGCGTTCTCCAGCAGCTCCGCCAGCAGATGCACGAGGTCGGTCACGGACTGGCCGTGGATCTCGGTCTCGGGTACGCCGGACAGCTCGATGCGCTCGTACGACTCCACCTCGGAGGAGGCGGCGCGGAGCACGTCCACCAGCGGCACCGGCTGGTTCCAGCGGCGGCCCGGCTCCTCGCCCGCGAGGACGAGCAGGTTCTCGCCGTTGCGCCGCATACGGGTCGCCAGATGATCCAGCTTGAAGAGGTTCTCCAGCTGGTCGGGGTCGCCCTCGCGGTTCTCCAGCTCGGAGATCAGGGACAACTGGCCCTCGATCAGCGACTGGCTGCGGCGCGAGAGGTTCGTGAAGATCGCGTTGACGTTGCCGCGGAGCATGGCCTGCTCGGCGGCGAGCCTGACCGCCTCGCGGTGGACCTGGTCGAAGGCGCGGGCGACCTCGCCGATCTCGTCGCGCGAATCGATCGGGATGGGCTGGACCCGGGTGTCGACCCGGCCCGGCTCGGCCCGGGAGAGCTGGTCGACCAGCATCGGCAGCCGCTGCTCGGCGATCCCGAACGCGGCCGTACGCAGCGAGCGCATCGAACGGCTCATCTGCCGGGCCATCATGCCCGCCAGGATGAACGCGGCCAGCAGCGCGATCACCACGACGGCGCCGTTGATGATGGCGTCGTTCCTGGCGTTCACCGAGATCTGCGCGGCGTCGATGACGGCCCTGTCGACGAGACCCTTCTCGATCACCGTGTAGCCGTCGAACTTGGCGGTGGAGGCGGCCATCCATGTCTCGGGTGTGACCCCGCGCGCCGCGAGCTGCTCGGGGCTGTCCCCGGTGGCGATGGCCGCGACCATGCCGTCCAGGACCGAGCCGTCCTTGCTCGGCGGCGCCTTGAAGTCCTGGCCGGCGGCCATGGCCTGCTGCTGCGCGGTGGCGAGCTTCCTCGCCCCGGCCGCCGCCTGCTCCTTCATCACGTCCTGAAGCTTGAGGACGTCCTCGGCGGTGCCGCCGGAGACGTACTCGCCGACGGCGATGTCCTCCAGGTAGGCGTACGAGGAGAACGCGACCAACTGGCCGTTCCTGACGTCTTCCTTCTGGCTCGGCCTGACCAGCAGATGCATCCCGATGGAGCGCTGGAGCGACTCGGCGGCCTTGGCGAGCTGGATCGCGTAGACGGTACGGCCGTAGCTGGTGATGTTGCTCGTGCCGAGCCCGAGTTCGTTGGCGAATTCCATGAGGGAGTGCTGAACCAGCACATAACCCTCCTCGGTCGCTACGGGACCGCCGTTGTCGCCGTTCTTCTCCGGGGTCTCGACGCCCGCGGTGTACGCGGTCTTCCGGACGTTCTCCAGCTTGGGCTCTTCGCCGCGGAACAGGCCGAGACGGCGCTTCAGGCCCTCCTTCGCGGGCATGTCCCGCACCGCCACGTCGAACTTCTTCTTCGCGGCGTCCGTGGCCGCGCGGGCCTGGACGACGCTCTGGGCGTCGCGCTTGTTGGTCAGCAGCGGCTGCGCGGTGAGGTCGCGCTCATTGAGCAGTGCCTGGCCGTACTCCGCGGCGGCCCGTACGACAAGCGCCGTCTGCTCGGCGTCCTGCGCTTCGCGCCAGGTGTCGATGGACCCTTTGACCTGGAATCCACCCATCACGAGGCCGACCAGCACGGGGATGAGCAGAATGGCGTTCAGCCGGGTGCGCACGCGCCAGTTGCGCGGCGAGAACCGGCTGGAGCTGCCCGCCACCGGCGGCGAGCCGGTCGCGACCGCAGGCGGCACCGCTGCGCGCGGCGGCGGGGTGAAGTTGCCCCGCGCCTGCTGCTCCGCGGAGCTCGTCTTGCTTCGCCTCACTCGACCAACAACCTCTCGGCGTCGGCACCTACGTTTGTGCCGTGTTCTGTTCAGGGCCGTACTACTCGGGAGTTGTCGAATTCCAGCACGGGTAAGGGTCCCATTCCAAACAGCAGGAATCAGCCATTCCGAGTGGTACAAGCCTCACATAAAACGGGCATAAAGAACGAGCCCCGTCAAAAGGCGGGGCTGATGTGAGCGCAGCGACACCGGACGAGTGCGTCGGGTGTCCGGGGGCCGTGAATTCTCTGTCGAAATGTTATGAACATGGAGGCGGGCCGTGTCCGAACGACATAGCCCGCCTCTCAGATCTCCTACGTCAACTACCGTAGCCGCTCGTCTACTTGAGTCGGGCCATGAGGGCGTGTTCGACGAGGGTGATGAGTCCGCTTTTGGCGTCGGCGCGGTGGCGGGCGTCGGTGGTGATGATGGGGGTGTCGGGGCCGATCTGGAGTGCTTCGCGTACTTCGTCGGGGGTGTAGGGCTGGTGTCCGTCGAAGCCGTTGAGGGCGATGACGAAGGGGAGTCCTGAGTTTTCGAAGTAGTCGACTGCGGGGAAGCAGTCGGCGAGGCGGCGGGTGTCGACGAGGACGACGGCGCCGATGGCGCCGCGGACGAGGTCGTCCCACATGAACCAGAAGCGGTCCTGTCCGGGGGTGCCGAAGAGGTACAGGATGAGGTCTTGGTCGAGGGTGATGCGGCCGAAGTCCATGGCCACGGTGGTGGTGGTCTTGTCTCCGGTGTGGGTGAGGTCGTCGATGCCGGCGGATGCGCTGGTCATGACGGCTTCGGTACGCAGCGGGTTGATCTCCGAGACGGCGCCGACGAACGTGGTCTTGCCCACGCCGAAGCCGCCCGCCACCACGATCTTCGCGCTGGTGGTCGACCGGGCTGCTCCGCCGCTAGAGCTTGCGAAGTCCACTGAGCACCCTTTCGAGCAGTGTCACATCCGGCGTGCCGCCGGCCTCTCCGTTACCCGGCTGGTGGATCGCGACCATGCCCGCTTCCGCCAGGTCGGCCACGAGGATGCGCGCGACGCCCAGCGGCATCGTCAGCAGCGCCGACACCTCGGCCACCGACTTCACCTCACGGCACAGGTGGCAGATCCGCTGGTGCTCGGGGAGCAGGGTGGCGAGATGCGCCGGGTCTGCCGTCGTACTGACCAGCGCCTCGATGGCGAGCTGGTACCGCGGCCTGGTCCGGCCGCCGGTCATGGCGTACGGACGTACCAGCGGCTGATCGCCTTCAGGACCGTACGACGCGTCGACCGAGGCGCCGTACGGATCGTGCGAGGCGGGTGGCGGGGTCATGAATCCTCCGGGCGTGACAGCAGGATGTCTGCGTGCCGTCTGACTTGGCCGGTGGGGGGCCGGGGTTGGGCGGCCTGACGGTGATGGGGCTTGGGGCGATCCTCGGGAGCCTCAGTGCAACAGACTTCCCTGGAGTTCGGCGCGCAGGTCCGGAGTGAGGACCGTACCGGCGCGATCGACCAGGAGGGCCATTTCGTACCCCACCAGACCGATGTCGCACTCGGGGTGTGCGAGGACGGCCAGGGAGGAACCGTCGGAGACGGACATGAGGAAGAGGAAGCCGCGCTCCATCTCCACCACGGTCTGGTTGACCGGGCCGCCTTCGAAGATCCGGGAAGCCCCCGCGGTGAGCGAGGTCAGACCGGACGCCACGGCCGCGAGCTGATCGGCGCGGTCGCGGGGGAAGCCCTCGGACATGGCCAGCAGAAGTCCGTCGGCGGAGACCACGACCGTGTGGGACACCCCAGGGGTGTTGTCCACGAAGTTGGTGATCAACCAGTTCAGATTCTGCGCAGCCTGACTCATCGGACTCAACTAACGCTCCTGCTGGTGAGAGGTGCCGAGGTTGAAGCCGCTGTTCGTCGGGCCGGTGTTGCCCGCCTGACGACCCTGCTGGATACCCCGACGGAGATTGGTCAGCCGACCGCGTACGTCGGCCGGCGCACGCGAGACCTGCGGACCGGCCTGGTTGTTCTGTTCCTGCGCGGTCCCCGGCACCAGATTGGCGCGCGGGACCCGGCGGGGCAGACCGGAGGTGGTGATGCCGCCGGCCTGGGGCTTTTTGACCCGCTCGGCCTGGCGCACCAGCTCGTCGTTGGGCGATGTACGCCAGGAGGAGGTGATGCCGGCGCCGTTGGTGCCGGAGCCGTTCGTCCCCGAGGTGCCGAATCCGGAACCGTTCGTACCGGATGTCTGGAAACCGGAGCCGTTGGTGCCCTGACCGCCCGGCCCCGAACCGTTTTCGGGCTCGCGCCGCGGCATCGGTTCGCGCTGCTGCGCGGGCGGTACGGGAGACTGCGCGGCCGGACCGCGGTCCTGCGGCTGCTGGCCGCCGCCCTGCTGCGAGCCGTGGAACCAGTTGGTCTCCAGGGTGTCGTACAGCGGGGTACGGCCGTCACCGGGACCGGCCGGGGGCAGCGCCTCCGGCTGCGGCTGCGACGGCAGGCTCGGGCGGTAGCCGCCCTCGGAACCGGGCGCCGGGGCCGGGGCCGGGGGCCGCGGGGCGTTGAAGCCCTGCTGCGGAGCGCTGTACTCGGCGGGCGGGTACTCGGAGGACGGGTACTCCGCCGGTGGACGGAAGCCGGACTGCGCGTTCTGGCCCTGCGGGACGCCGTACTCCCCGGAGCCGTAGCCCGCGGGGGCCGGCGCGTTGAAGTCCGGACGGGAGAACGGGGCGGTGGACGCCACATCCTGCGGGCCACCGCGCTGCGCCGGATTCTGGTCGGGCCTGGGCCCGTTGAAGTCCGGGCGCTGGAACTCCGCCGTGGAACCCGGGCCCTGCTGCTCGGCCGTGGGCCGGGCGAACTGGCCCGTGGACTCGTGCTCCTCGTGACCGCGCGGGGCGTCCAGCGAGGGACGCATCGGGACGGCCTGCTGCTCGCTGCCCCAACTCGTCGCCTGCGGCCGCTGGGGCCGCGGGTTGCCGCCGGGCAGTTCGGCGCGCGGTCCGCCGGGCGGCGGGAGCTGCCGGCCACGGTCGGGGGCGCCGCCCTGCTGGCCCGGCTGGCCCTGCTGGAAAGCGTTCTGGGCGTGGCCGCTGAAGCCGTTCTGACCGCCCTGGCCGGCCCGGACACCCTGGTCCTGCCCGCTGTTCGGTCCGCCCCGCGCGCCGGGACGGTCCGTACGGCCCTGGCCCTGACCGTTCTGGCCGGGACCGTTCTGGGGCGGCGCGCCGAAGGCGTTCTGGCTGAAGACACTGGGCTGGCCGGAACCCTGACGCTGCGGGTCCCGCGACCCACCGCCCTGGGAGCCGCCCTGCGCGCCGTCGCGGGACGGCAGCGCGGCGCGCGGACCCGTACCGGCGCCCACCTGGCCGCGCGGCGCACCCGCGCCGAGCAGACCGCCGCCGGTTCCGGCACCGAGGCCGGGGCGGCCGCCACCGGCCGTGCCAGGAGCACCGGTCAACTGGCCGCCCGCACCGGCGGGAGCCTGGACCGCGCCGTTCTGGCCACCGGGACCGACGCTCGCGCCCGGCCGGCCCACCGGGCCCTTCTTGCCGCCCTGGGCGACATCGACCGGCAGCATGACCAGCGCGGTCGTACCGCCCGAGTCGGAGGGGCGCAGCTGGATCCGGATGCCGTGACGCAGCGAGAGCCGGCCGACCACGAACAGACCCATGCGGCGCGAGACCGAGACATCCACGGTGGGCGGCGAGGCGAGCCGCTCGTTGATCGCCGCGAGGTCCTCGGGCGAGAGACCGATACCGGTGTCGTGGATCTCGACGAGCACCCGCCCGTCGGGCAGCGCGTGACCGGTGACCCGGACCTTCGTCTGCGGCGAGGAGAACGACGTGGCGTTCTCCAGCAGCTCGGCGAGGAGGTGTACGAGGTCGTTGACGACCCGGCCCGCGACCTCGGTCGTGGGAACCGAGGACAGTTCGATGCGCTCGTACTGCTCCACCTCGGAGGCGGCGGCACGGAGCACGTCGACCAGCGGGACGGGGCGCGTCCAGCGGCGGCCCGGCTCCTCGCCCGCGAGGACGAGGAGGTTCTCGCCGTTACGGCGCATACGGGTCGCGAGGTGGTCGAGCTTGAAGAGCGAGGAGAGCTGGTCCGGGTCGGCCTCGCGGGACTCCAGCTCGGAGATGAGGGAGAGCTGGCGCTGGATGAGGCCCTGGCTGCGGCGCGAGAGGTTGGTGAACATCGCGTTGACGTTGCCTCGCAGGAGGGCCTGCTCGGCGGCGAGCCTGACCGCCTCGCGGTGCACGTCGTCGAAGGCCGCGGCGACCTTTCCGATCTCGTCCTTGGAGTGCACGCCGACCGACTCGACCGAGGTGTCGACATCCTGCGGGTCCGAGTCGGAGAGCTGCTTGACCAGCTCGGGCAGCCGGTCCTGGGCGACCCGCGTCGCGGTGTCCTGGAGCCGGCGCAGCGAGCGGATCATGGAGCGGGCCACCACGAAGGCGCCGACCAGCGAGACCCCGAGCACGAGCAGGATCACGGCGGCGTTGATGATCGCGTCCTGCTGCGAACTGGTGCGCAGCTCGCGGGCCTTGCCTTCCATCTCGCCCAGCAGCGTGGCCTCGATGGTCTTCATCGCGTCGATGCGCGTGGAGGCCTGGTCCGTCCAGTCCAGATACGAGCGGTTGGCCTGCGTCTGGAGCCCGTCGGTGGTGCCGAGGACGCGGTCCGCGTACTTCTCGGACGCCTGGATCTCCGGGTTGCCCTGGCCGTTGAGCGGAGCCATCAGCTCTTCGGCGTCGCCGCCCATCGACTCGTAGAGCCGGCTGAAGGAGGTGAGGGCGTTCTTCTCCTTCGTCGCCGCGGCCAGACCGTAGAGGCGGTCGTTCTCGGTGAGCTTGCCCTTGGTCTTCGGGTCGGCCGGCAGCGCGGCGGCGATGATCGCCCGCTGGATCGACGCGTACTCCTTGGCGGACGAGAACGCGGCCAGCGCGCGGGTCCGCTTGATCATGTCCGGGTTGCTGGTCGCCTGCGCCATGTCCTGCGAGAGGCTCAGCAGCGAGTCGATCAGTCCGCTGTAGGCGTCGACCGTCAGCGACTGCGCGTCCGACGTGTAGGCGTCCTTGCGGATCTCGTTGATCTTGTTGACCTGGGTGGCGATCTGGTTGACGTTGGAGCGGATGCTCTCCAGCGCCTGGTCGCCGTCGGTGTTGCCGATGTCGACCGTGGCGTCGAGGAACGCCCTCTTCGCGCGGTCGGTCGACGTACGGCGGTCCTGGACCTTGAAGTCCTTGGGGTTGACGCCGTTGTTGAGCGGACCTGCCGACTCGTCACGCTCCAGCTGGAGCGCGGCGGCCAGGCTGGTCGCCTCCTTGGTCATCTTGGTGAGCAGCTGCATGTGGTCCAGCTGCTGCATGTCGCTCAACGACTCGTTGATCCGGAGTCCACCCAGGGTGGTGGCCGCGACCACGGGGAGGGTGAGCAGCGCCACCAGGCGCGTACTGATGCGCCAGTTGCGCAGCGCTATTCGCGACCCCGCCTCGGTTGGCGCCGCTGCCTTGGGCGCTGACTGCGGCGTGGCCGGTGACCCGGCGCCGCCCGGAGCCGCTCCGGGGCGTCCGGCACGGCCGCCGGTCTCGCCCGACGATGCCGGACCCGGGGTCTGGGTGTGCTGGGGCGAGGAGCCGCGGTCGGTTCCGCCACGGGACTCCTGCTCCGCCGCAGCGCTGCTATCCCTCTTGAAACGTCCCTGCACTAGCGTCGCAACCTCTGGACCAGGCGTCCCCCCGCGAACGGCGGGACGGTGTCGGCGTCTTGGGGCGCTGAGCGCTCCCCATGGTGGTCGTGAGTGACCGGCGCTTGCTCCCCTTCCCCACCGCCACTCGGCGCTGCGTTGCGCCCTTGCGCGCCGGTGCTTGAAACCCGCGGCGGTGGGGGGAATTCCAGCACAGTGCGGGATCTCCAACAAGGGCAGACGGCAGCCCTGTGACCTGAATGACACGGTGTGAGCGGCACATCACAAGCCGTAGAAAGGGTTCGCGGAGGAATGGGACTTTTATTGACGAGCCGCGTACGGGTAGGGGGTGTCCCAGTCTTCATGATCGGGAGCGGAATGTAACGTTCAGTAACGCATTGTCCGTTTCCTTGATCCATGAACCCTGTCCGTAATGCGGGATATGCTCGGCGAGTCGTGAGCAAACTCACATGATGATCGCCGGTGGATGCCCGCTCCGGCGGGGAATTCGGTGTTTAGCCTGACGCTTTACAGGGATGGCACATCCGACAAGCGGCGCCCCGGCGCCCGTACACCGACAGGGTCTGACAGCAGAGATGAAGACGACGATGATCTTCCGCACCACCGCCAACCCCCGGCGCACCACGCTGGCGCATCTGAAGGACGCCGAGGAACTGGTCCCCGTGGAGCACCCGGAGCACGTTGTCGAGCTGCCGAACCGGACCGCCAACCCTCGCCGTACGACCCTCATGGACGCGCCCGTCGCCCAGTAGGTTCCCGCCGGGCCCGAATCCGGGTGATCCATTTCCGGCCCTCCCTCTCCGTCCCCCGCCGAGACGGCCGACCCGTCGGTACGCGAGGGCGGCACCGCGTGCCGCCGCGCTAGCCTGGAGCGTCAGTCTCCAGACCAGCCAGCAAGAGTGAGGGGCGACAGCATCCCGTGCGCATCGCCAGATTCTCCATCGACGGCAATGTCGCCTTCGGCGCGGTCGAGGGCGACGGCAGCGGTGACCCCGCCGGCCTCGTCCTCGACATCATCAAGGGCATTCCGTACGCCGACTTCGAGCTCTCCGGCACCAAGGTCCCGCTGAGCAAGGTCCGGCTCCTGCCGCCCGTGATCGGTAACAAGATCCTGGGCATCGGCCGCAACTACGCCGATCACGCGGCCGAACTGGGCAACGCCGTACCGGAAGTCCCCGTCGTCTTCCTCAAGCCGACCACCGCGCTGATCGGTACCGGCGACGCCATCGAGTACCCCTCCTTCTCCACCGAGGTGCACTACGAGGCCGAACTCGCCGTCGTCATCGGCCGGATGTGCCGCGAGGTCCCGCGCGAGCGCGTGAAGGACGTCATCTTCGGCTACACCTGCGCCAACGACGTCACGGCCCGCGACGCCCAGCGGAGCGAGAACCAGTGGTCCCGCGCCAAGGGATTCGACACCTCGTGCCCGCTCGGCCCCTGGGTGGAGACCGACCTCGACCCCTCCGACCTCACCCTCCAGTGCACGGTCAACGGCGAGCAGCGCCAACTGGGCCGGACGAGCGACATGATCCGCTCCATCGAGGACGTGATCGTCCACATCACCGAGGCCATGACACTGCTCCCGGGCGATGTCATCCTCACGGGCACCCCCGCCGGGGTCGGCCCGCTCAGCGTCGGCGACGAGGTCGCCGTCACCATCGAAGGCATCGGCACTCTCACCAACAAGGTGATCAAGCGTGGCTAACGGACCCGTCCGTGTACGTTTCTGTCCCTCGCCGACCGGTAACCCCCATGTGGGACTGGTCCGCACCGCCCTGTTCAACTGGGCGTTCGCCCGCCACAGCGGCGGCACCATGGTCTTCCGCATCGAGGACACCGACGCGGCGCGCGACTCCGAGGAGTCGTACGAGCAGCTGCTCGACTCGATGCGCTGGCTGGGGCTCGACTGGGACGAGGGCCCCGAGATCGGCGGTCCGCACGCGCCGTACCGCCAGTCGCAGCGGATGGACCTCTACCGCGACGCCGCCGAGAAGCTGCTCGCCGCGGGCCACGCGTACCACTGCTACTGCACCACCGAAGAACTGGACGCGCGCCGCGAGGCGGCCCGCGCGGCCGGCCGGCCCTCGGGGTACGACGGCCAGTGCCGCGATCTGACCGCGGAGCGGAAGGCGGCGTACGAGGCCGAGGGCCGGACCTCCATCGTCCGCTTCCGGATGCCCGACGAGCCGATCACCTTCACGGACCTGGTCCGCGGTGAGCTGACCTTCACCCCGGAGAATGTCCCGGACTACGGGATCGTGCGCGCCAACGGCGCCCCGCTCTACACGCTCGTCAACCCGGTCGACGACGCGCTGATGGAGATCACCCACGTCCTGCGCGGTGAGGACCTGCTCTCCTCCACCCCGCGCCAGATCGCGCTCTACAAGGCGCTGATCGAGCTGGGCATCGCGAAGGAGATCCCGGCGTTCGGACACCTCCCGTACGTCATGGGCGAGGGCAACAAGAAGCTCTCCAAGCGCGACCCGCAGGCGTCCCTCAACCTCTACCGCGAGCGCGGCTTCCTGCCCGAGGGACTGCTCAACTACCTCTCGCTGCTCGGCTGGTCGCTCGCCGCGGACCGCGACATCTTCTCGATGGAGGAGATGGTCGCCGCGTTCGACATCGCGGACGTCAACGCCAACCCGGCCCGCTTCGACCTGAAGAAGGCCGAGGCGATCAACGCCGACCACATCCGGCAGCTGGATATCAAGACATTCATCGAGGCGTGCGGCCCCTGGCTGAAGGCCCCGCACGCTCCGTGGGCCCCGGAGTCCTTCGACGCCACGGCCTTCGAGGCGATGGCCCCGCTGGCCCAGACCCGGGTCACGGTGCTCTCGGACATCACCGCCAATGTCGACTTCCTCTTCCTCGACGCGCCGGTGGAGGACGAGGCGTCCTGGACGAAGGCGATGAAGCCGGGCGCGGACGCGCTGCTGGCCACGGCCCGTACGAAGATCGCCGAGGCGGAGTGGAACGCCGAAGCGCTCAAGAACGCGGTGCTCGCGGCGGGCGAGGAGCACGGCCTCAAGCTGGGCAAGGCGCAGGCCCCGGTCCGCGTCGCGGTCACGGGTCGCACGGTGGGTCTGCCGCTCTTCGAGTCCCTGGACATCCTGGGCCGCGAGCGCACGCTGTCCCGGATCGACGCGGCACTGACGAAGCTGACGTCCTGACGTCCTGAGGGCGAGGCAAGGGCGAGGGCGGCGGGACCGCCCCCGATTCCCGGCCGGGGGGAGCCGTCGCGAGGTACCGTCGGCGTTATGCCGATTCGTGCCGTCCTCTGGGACATCGACGACACCCTCTTCGACTACACCAGCGCGGACCGCGCCGGCATGCGGGATCATCTCGCCGCCGAGGGCCTGGCCGACCGATTTCCCACGGTCGACCGGGCCCTCGGGCGTTGGCGGGAGATCACCGACCTGAACTGGGACCGGTTCGCCGCGGGGAAGACGGACTTCCTGGGGCAGCGGCGCGACCGCGTACGGATGTTCCTCGGGACCGAGCTGAACGACGCGGAGGCGGACGCCTGGTTCGAGCGGTACATCGTTCACTTCGAGTCCGCCTGGTCGCTGTTTCCCGACAGCCTCGCCGTGCTGGACGTGCTGGCCGCCGACTACCGGCAGGCCGTCCTGTCGAACTCCAGCATCCACAACCAGGACCGCAAGCTGCGCGTCCTGGGGGTGCGTGACCACTTCGAGGCCGTGGTGTGCGCGGTCGAGCTGGGGGTTTCCAAGCCCGCCGCCGCCGCTTTCCACGCCGCCTGCGACGTGCTGGCACTGGACCCGGGTGAGGTGGCGTACGTGGGCAACGAGCCGGACATAGACGCAGGCGGGGCGGTGGCCGCGGGGCTCGCCGGCGTCTGGCTGGACCGGGGCGGGATCGGCGGGCGCCCCCACCTGGTACGGATCACCGATCTCGGCCAGCTTCCGGGCCTGCTGCGCGGGGATACTCGTTTTGGAGCGCTGTCCGCGATCGGGTAATGTTCTTCCTGCGCCGCCCAAGAAGACCGAAAGGTCCGACCGGGAGACGCAAGACCAGACAAACCCCCGCACGGGGGTTCAGTTTTGGTGGGCTATGGTGTAATTGGCAGCACGACGGTTTCTGGTTCCGTTAGTCTAGGTTCGAGTCCTGGTAGCCCAGCGCAGATGTTTCTGCAACGCCCCCGTTGTGTAGCGGCCTAGCACGCTGCCCTCTCACGGCAGTAGCGCCGGTTCGAATCCGGTCGGGGGTACAGATCCTTCTCTCCGACGCCTTCGGGTCGCACCCGGACGCGTCGATGCGGGATCGCTAGGGCCCCCGTTGTGTAGCGGCCTAGCACGCTGCCCTCTCACGGCAGTAGCGCCGGTTCGAATCCGGTCGGGGGTACTGGTCTAAACCACCTATGGGCTATGGTGTAATTGGCAACACGACGGTTTCTGGTTCCGTTGTTCTAGGTTCGAGTCCTGGTAGCCCAGCTGGACTTCGGTCCATGCCCCCGTTGTGTAGCGGCCTAGCACGCTGCCCTCTCACGGCAGTAGCGCCGGTTCGAATCCGGTCGGGGGTACATCGCGTAATACGCAGTGAGAAAAGGCCCTACCGTTCGCGGGAGGGCCTTCTCGCTGTCCACGGCTACGGCTACGGCTACGGCACGGCGCCAACCGCCGCTGTCGAAGCGCCTGTTGGGCGCGTCCGCCGGACGGCTTCGCCGTCGCCGGCCCGCGCGGTCCGGCGATACCGGCCCGGCCGCTGCGGCGCTGGAGCGGCCTGCCGGTGGAAGCGTGCGGTGGAACGTTACGTAGCCGGAAGTGCGGCGTGAGTGCCACGGGGGAGTCCGGAAAGGACAGGCCCTGGGGCGTCGGGGAGTCCGTTCAGCCGCTGCGGCGCAGGGCCTCGCTCAGCCGGCCCGCCGCGTCTATCACGGCCTGGGCGTGCATCCGGCCCGGGTGCCGGGTGAGCCGCTCGATCGGTCCGGATACCGAGACCGCCGCGACCACGCGGTTGGAGGGCCCCCGTACCGGTGCGGAGACCGAGGCCACGCCCGGCTCGCGCTCGCCGATCGACTGGGCCCAGCCCCTGCGCCGTACGCCCGAGAGCGCCGTCGCCGTGAATCTGGCTCCCTGGAGACCGCGGTGCAGCCGCTCGGGCTCCTCCCAGGCCATCAGGATCTGGGCCGAGGAGCCCGCCTTCATCGTGAGCGTGGAGCCGACCGGGACCGTGTCCCGCAGTCCGGAGAGCCGCTCCGCCGCCGCCACGCATATCCGCATGTCACCCTGGCGTCGGTAGAGCTGCGCGCTCTCGCCCGTCATGTCCCGCAGATGTGTGAGTACGGGGCCGGCCGTGGCCAGCAGGCGGTCCTCGCCGGCCGCGGCGGCCAGCTCGGCCAGCCGCGGGCCGAGAATGAACCGGCCCTGCATGTCCCTCGCCACCAGCCGGTGATGTTCCAGTGCCACGGCCAGTCTGTGTGCCGTGGGCCGTGCGAGCCCGGTCGCCGCGACCAGTCCGGCGAGGGTGGCCGGACCGGACTCCAGGGCGCTCAATACCAGAGCAGCCTTGTCGAGAACGCCGACGCCGCTAGAGTTGTCCATGAAACGATACTCGCGTCTCACTCTGTGAAACGCAAGTTCAATTTCCCAGGGAACTTGCGAACCTGTATGTACGGGCCCGCGGACCGACGGGTCTCCAGGCGACGTCCGGTACGTGGGGAGCGGGCGTGGGCCCACATGTCTCTAGGAGCGCCGGCTGTGAGAGCCGGTCGGAGGGAAAGCGATGGGTAGGACACTCGCGGAGAAGGTCTGGGACGATCATGTCGTCCGGCGCGCAGAGGGCGAGCCCGACCTCCTCTTCATCGATCTGCACCTGCTGCACGAGGTGACCAGCCCCCAGGCCTTCGACGGCCTCCGTATGAGCGAGCGCAAGGTCCGGCGGCTCGACCTCACCATCGCGACCGAGGACCACAACACCCCCACCCTCGACATCGACAAGCCCATCGCGGACCCCGTCTCCCGTATCCAGTTGGAGACGCTGCGCAAGAACTGCGCCGACTTCGGTGTACGGCTGCACCCGCTGGGCGATGTCGAGCAGGGCGTGGTCCATGTCGTGGGCCCGCAGCTGGGACTGACCCAGCCCGGTACCACCGTGGTCTGCGGCGACAGCCACACCTCCACCCACGGCGCGTTCGGCGCGCTGGCGTTCGGCATCGGCACCAGCCAGGTCGAGCATGTCCTGGCCACCCAGACGCTGCCGCTGGCCCGCCCCAAGACCATGGCGATCACGGTCGGGGGCGAACTCCCCGCCGAGGTCACCGCCAAGGACCTGATCCTCGCGATCATCGCCAGGATCGGCACCGGCGGCGGTCAGGGCTACATCCTCGAATACCGGGGCTCCGCCATCGAGAAGCTCTCGATGGAAGCGCGGATGACCATCTGCAACATGTCCATCGAAGCCGGGGCCAGGGCGGGCATGATCGCCCCCGACGAGACCACCTTCGCCTATCTCAGGGGCCGCGACCACGCCCCCGAGGGCGCGGACTGGGACGCGGCGGTCGCCTACTGGCGGACTCTGCGCACCGACGACGACGCGGTGTTCGACGCCGAGGTCTTCATCGACGCCACGGAACTGGCCCCGTTCGTCACCTGGGGCACCAACCCCGGCCAGGGAGCGCCGCTCTCCGCGAACGTCCCCGACCCGGCTTCGTACGAGGACGCCTCGGAGCGCCACGCCGCCGAAAAGGCCCTGGAATACATGGGGTTGACCGCCGGGCAGGCGCTGCGCGACATCCGGGTCGACACCGTCTTCGTGGGCTCCTGCACCAACGGCCGTATCGAGGACCTGCGCTCGGCGGCCACGCTGCTCGAAGGCCGCAAAGTCGCCGACGGCGTACGGATGCTGGTGGTCCCCGGTTCGGTACGGGTCGCGCTCCAGGCCGTCGAAGAGGGACTGGACAAGGTCTTCACCGCCGCGGGAGCGGAGTGGCGGCACGCGGGCTGCTCGATGTGTCTGGGCATGAACCCCGACCAACTCGCCCCCGGCGAGCGCTCCGCGTCCACCTCCAACCGCAACTTCGAGGGCCGGCAGGGCAAGGGCGGCCGTACCCACCTGGTCTCTCCCCAGGTCGCCGCCGCCACCGCCGTGCTGGGCCACCTGGCCTCGCCCGCCGATCTGTCCGACGCCGATGCCGGCGCCCGTACGCCCGCTGGAGCGCGATAACCATGGAAGCCTTCACCACCCACACCGGCCGGGCCGTACCGCTGCGCCGCAGCAACGTGGACACCGACCAGATCATCCCGGCGCACTGGCTCAAGAAGGTCACCCGCGACGGCTTCGAGGACGGGCTCTTCGAGGCCTGGCGCAAGGACCCCGAGTTCGTCCTCAACCGCCCCGAGTACGCGGGGGCCTCGGTGCTGGTCGCGGGACCGGACTTCGGCACGGGTTCCTCCCGTGAACACGCCGTCTGGGCCCTGCAGAACTTCGGTTTCAAGGCCGTCATCTCCTCCCGGTTCGCCGACATCTTCCGCGGCAACTCGCTCAAGAACGGTCTGCTGACCGTGGTTCTGGAGCAGCCGGTCGTGGACGCCCTCTGGGCGATCGCGGAGAGCGACCCCACGGCGGAGATCGCCGTGGACCTGGAGCAGCGCCATGTGCGGGCGACGTCCCCCGACGGAGCAACGCTGACGGCCGATTTCGAGCTTGACGAGAACGCCCGCTGGAGGTTGCTGAACGGGCTCGACGACATCAGTCTCACCCTTCAGAACGAAGCGGAGATCGCCGCGTACGAGGCCGCCAGGCCGTCCTTCAAACCGCGCACAATTACCGCCTGAGCAGCGCTTTTCCCCTACTGCACCCCCTGCCTCCCGGCAGGGGGTGCAGTTGCTTGTTGAGCCCCCGTCGGGCGACAACTCGCCCCAGATGGCACAATCGGTGCATGGAACGCGACAACCAACTCAAGCTCTACGGGTTAGTCGCCGAACAACTCAAAGAAGCGCACGCGAAGGTGCGTGCGCTGCAAGTCCCGGATGGCGTACGGATGGCGCTGTCCCGGAAGCTGCTGGTCATCACGGCCGCGGCGAAACATGATCTCCCGGATGCGGCACGACGTCTGGACCGCTTGATGAAGGACCTGGACGAGGGTCGATTTCCGGAAGGCGACTGACCTCCGCGGATCTCCGCCAGGTCGACTTCGTTGCGGCACTAGGGTGATTAGCCCGTTTCGTGTTTGATTTGCGGTATATATCTGCCTAACGTGCGAAAAAGCTTGAACACTTTCGTTCTGGCAATGTCTCCGAAGGGGAAGACGTGAACAAGGCGCAGCTCGTAGAAGCCATTGCGGACAAGGTCGGCGGCCGTCAGCAGGCCGCGGACGCGGTCGACGCGGTACTCGACGCGATCGTCCGCGCGGTGGTCGCCGGCGACCGGGTCTCGGTCACCGGATTCGGTTCGTTCGAGAAGGTCGACCGCCCGGCCCGTTACGCCCGTAACCCGCAGACCGGGGAGCGCGTCCGGGTCAAGAAGACCTCGGTGCCGCGTTTCCGCGCGGGACAGGGCTTCAAGGACCTGGTCAGCGGCTCGAAGAAGCTTCCCAAGAACGATGTGGCGGTCAAGAAGGCCCCCAAGGGCAGCCTCTCGGGCGGCGTTTCCGCTCGTACGACCGTGAAGGCCGCGGCCAAGAAGGCCACCGCCAAGACCGCGGCGGCGCGCAAGACCGCAGCGAAGAAGGTCACCGCCGCCAAGAAGACCGCGGCGAAGAAGGCCACCGCGAAGAAGGCCGCGCCGGCCAAGAAGACCGCCAAGACGGCCGCGGCGAAGAAGGCCACCGCCAAGAAGACCGCGCCGGCCAAGAAGGCGACGGCCAAGAAGGCCCCCGCGAGAAAGGTCGCCGCGCGCACCACCACCGCGAAGAAGACCGCCGCCAGGAAGAAGTAGACAGAAGCGGCACAGGGCCACACGCGCCGGGCCGGGCTCCCCTCGGGGAGCCCGGCCCGCGGCGTTGTAACGGCGTTGTACCGGGAACGGGAAGGCCCTGGACCGGAGGCGTCAGAGCGTCTGGAGCGTCACCAGCGTGATCCGGAGGGACGCGCCCTCGCCCTCGGTCTCGATCCGAACGCGCTGTCCCGGCCGGAGCAGCCGCAGCCCCCCGGCGTCGAAGGCGGCCGCGTCGAACTCCACCGGGGTGCCGTCGTCCAGCAGCACACTCCCGGCGCGGGTCTCGGAATCGTATGTGTACGAGGTCGCCTGCATAACCGCAGCGTAGCGGTCCTCCACCAGCCCGCGGAGGCCGCCGGTACCCGCTCCACGGCCCGCTGCCGACGCCGCGGGCAGCGGACCGCGCGGCGCGTACCGGCGGGCCGTGTACGGGCCCAGGCCCAGCGCCGCCGCCGCCCGCAGATCATCGCCCGTGTCCACGTCCCGCCGTACGGAATCGACCCCGGTCAGAAGTATTTCCACCGCGCCCGAGGACAAATGCCGATGCCGGGAGGGACCGCCGAAAGCCGGATTCAATTCGGCACCGGGCGCGGCGGTCAGCAATGTCGTGCCGATTTCGGCGGCATCCGCGAGAAAGGCGCGCGGAAATGCGTCCGCGGCGGAGAGCACCCGGGCCAGTTCGGCGGGCCGCAGCGCTGGCAGATCCGCGTTGAGCGCGGCCACGGCCGCCCGCGGCCTCACCGCCCTGACGGCCCGCGCGCCGTGCGCCAGCGCCGCGTTGAGACCGCTCGCCGGGGAGTCGGGCACGACACGCGCCCCCAGCCCGGCCAGTTCCGCGCTCGCCGTCGGGTCGTCCGTGACAACCACCACATCCCGGACCACCGGGCTGGCCAGCGCGGCTGCCACGGTGTCCTGCGCGAACGCGAGGGCGAGCCGCGGGCGCAGGGCGTCGCCCGCCGCTCCGGCGAGCCTGCTCTTGGCCAGCCGGAGCGGTTTGAGGGGGACGACCAGAGACCAGCGGGCGGTCGGGTCGGTGTTCGTGGCGGACTCTCCGTCCATGCTGTGGCGGCCCAGGTATATCCGCCCTCTATTGTGGCCCGGCACCGTCCCGGCCCGCAGAGGTGGTCCCGGAGGCGAGGCGTACGGTGTTCTCGACAGAGCAGGGGCCCGGGGCCACACTTGACCCCCGGCAGCCGGACAGTGAGCCGGCGAAAGAGGAAGGTGTCCGAGTGTCCCGCCGCAGAATCGGCTTCTGGTACCGCCTTGCGGCGGCCATCGCGAAACCGCCGCTGATCGTGCTGCTCAAGCGGGACTGGAAGGGTGCGGAGCACATTCCGGCGGACGGCGGATTCATCACCGCCGTGAACCACAATTCGCATCTCGACCCGTTCGCGTACGCGCACTTCCAGTACAACACAGGCCGCGTTCCGCGCTTCCTCGCGAAGCACGGCCTATTCACCGAGGGATTCATCGGGGCCATCATGCGCGGCACCGGCCAGATTCCCGTCTACCGCGAGACCAGCGACGCGCTGAGCGCCTTCCGCGCCGCCATCGACGCCGTGGAGCGCGGCGAGTGCGTGGCCTTCTACCCCGAGGGCACCCTCACCCGCGACCCCGGCCTGTGGCCCATGACCGCCAAGACCGGGGTCGCCAGGGTCGCCCTCCAGACCAAGTGCCCGGTCATCCCCGTCGCGCAGTGGGGCGCCAACCTGCTGCTGCCGCCGTACGCGAAGAAGCCGAACCTCTTCCCGCGCAAGACGCACCATGTGCTCGTCGGACCGCCCGTGGACCTGGCGCGCTACTACGGCCGGGACATCACCCCCGAATTGCTGCGCGAGGTCACCGAGGTCATCATGGCCGCGATCACGGAACTGCTCTCCGAACTGCGCGGGGAGCCGGTGCCCACGGCCGCGTACGACCATCGCAAGGCCAGGTCGGAACAGCGGCGCAAAGCCGCGGAAGAGGGGTCGAAGTGACGCGGGTCGCCGTCTTCGGAGCGGGTTCGTGGGGTACGGCGTTCGCCATGGTCCTCGCCGACGCGGGGTGCGACGTGACGGTCTGGGGCCGCCGCGAGGAGGTCGTCGAGGCGATCAACACCTCGCGCACCAACCCGGACTATCTGCCCGGCTTCGAACTGCCCACCGGCGTACGGGCCACCACCGACCCCGTGGAGGCCGCCCGGGACGCCGAGTTCACGGTACTCACCGTGCCCTCGCAGACACTGCGCGGCAATCTCGCCGAGTGGGCGCCCGTACTGCCCGCCGACACCGTGCTCGTCTCGCTGATGAAAGGCGTCGAACTCGGCACGGCCAAGCGGATGAGCGAGGTGATCGAGGAGGTCGCCAAGGCACCGGCCGAGCGGGTCGCCGTCATCACCGGCCCCAACCTCGCCAAGGAGATCGCCGGACGGATGCCGGCCGCCGCGGTCGTCGCGTGCCGGGACGAGGCCGTCGCGCGCCGCCTCCAGTCCGCCTGCCACACCCCGTACTTCCGCCCGTACACCAACACCGACGTCGTCGGCTGCGAACTCGGTGGCGCGGTCAAGAACGTCATCGGTCTCGCCGTCGGTATCGCCGACGGCATGGGCCTCGGCGACAACACCAAGGCATCCCTGATGACCCGCGGCCTCGCGGAGACCACTCGGCTCGGCCTCGCCATGGGCGCCGACCCGCACACCTTCTCCGGTCTCGCCGGCATGGGTGATCTGATCGCCACCTGCTCCTCGCCGCTCTCCCGCAACCACACCTTCGGCACCAACCTCGGCCGAGGGATGACCCTCCAGGAGACCATCGCGGTCACCAAGCAGACCGCGGAAGGCGTCAAATCGTGTGAGTCCGTGCTGGATCTCGCCCGCCGCCACGGCGTCGACATGCCGCTCACGGAGACGGTCGTGGACATCGTGCACAACGGAAAGCCGCCGCTCGTCGCGCTCAAGGAACTGATGTCGCGCAGCGCCAAGTCCGAGCGAAGCTGACTCAGCGCGACCGGTGCCGACCCGGCCGCGACCAACGCTGACTCGGGCGCTACCAACAGGTACCCTCATCGCGATATGAGCAGCAAGAACTCCCCCCAGAGCCCTGAGCAGCAGCTCCGCAAGCCGCGCGTGGCCGTCGTCTTCGGCGGCCGGAGCTCCGAGCACGCCATTTCCGTGGTCACGGCCGGGGCCGTACTGCGGTCCATCGACCGGACGAAGTACGACGTCCTGCCCATCGGCATCACCACCGACGGCCGCTGGGCGCTCACCGCCGACGATCCGGAGCGGATGGCCATCGCCGACCGCGCGCTGCCGAGCGTCGACCAGATCGCCGAGTCCACCGACGGCGGCGTCGTACTCTCCGTCGACCCCGGCAACCGCGAGGTCGTCTACAGCGAGCCGGGTTCCGTACCCAAGGCGCTGGGCGAGGTCGACGTCGTCTTCCCCGTACTGCACGGCCCGTACGGAGAGGACGGCACCCTCCAGGGCCTGCTGGAACTCTCCGGTGTCCCGTACGTCGGCGCGGGCGTCCTCGCCTCCGCCGTCGGGCAGGACAAGGAGTACATGAAGCGGGTGTTCACCTCCTTCGGGCTGCCCGTCGGCCCGTATCTGGTGATCCGCCCCCGCGAATGGGAGCGGGGCCCCGAAGGAGCCAAGGGCGCCGCCGCCCGCAAGAAGATCACCGACTTCGCCGCCGAGCACGGCTGGCCGCTCTTCGTGAAGCCCGCCCGCGCCGGATCCTCCATGGGGATCACCAAGGTCGAGGACGCCTCGGGGCTCGACGAGGCGATCACCGAGGCCCAGCGCCATGACCCCAAGATCGTGGTGGAGTCGCTGCTGCGGGGCCGCGAGATCGAGTGCGGTGTGCTGGAGTTCGAGGACGGCCCCCGCGCCAGCGTGCCCGCCGAGATCCCCCCGGTCACGGCGCACGATTTCTACGACTTCGAGGCCAAGTACATCGACTCGGCCACCGGTCTGGTGCCCGCGCCCCTCACCGAGGAGCAGACGGCCGAGGTACAGCGGCTCGCCGTCGAGGCGTTCGAGGCCGCCTCCTGCGAGGGCCTGGTCCGCGCCGACTTCTTCCTCACCGAGGACGGCGAGTTCGTCATCAACGAGATCAATACGCTGCCGGGCTTCACACCGATCTCGATGTTCCCGCGGATGTGGCAGGAGAGCGGAGTCGGTTACCCGGAGCTGATCGACCGGCTGATCCAGGCGGCGCTGCGCCGACCGACCGGGCTGCGCTGACACCCGTACCGGGCCCTCATCGGAAGGCCGTGCCGGGCGCGTCCGGTCACAACCGGGCGCGCCCGGTCACAGACTGGCCGGGATCGTCTTCTTGACCGACGCGGCCAGCTCGGCGAGCGGGGTGGAGTCATGGGTGAACCGCTCGTCCATGGTGACCTCGACATACGTCCTGCGGTACGTGGTGGTGAAGCGGGGCCCCGAGTCCCGTTCCTCCAGCATCCAGTTGACGCCGTTCGCCTCCACCGCGTCCGACTGTGGATCGCTCATCCCCTCGGGCCGGGGGACACCGCAGCGCAGTACGATCGCGGCGTCCCCCCACCCGGCGGTCAGTTCGGAAGACGGCTCGGGATCGGCCCGGCCGAGGTCGGAGAGGGTCTTCGGCAGCTCCTTGTGGAGAGCCCGGCACAGGGCGGCCTCCTCCGCGAGCGGACTGGGAACCGCGACCGACACCGACGCGTCGGTGGAGGAACAGCCCGCCACCGCCGCCAGCAGAACGACGGCGGACAGGCGGACGAGCGGACGGCCGGATAGCCTGCGGCGGTACGGCGGGCGACAGGAAATGGTCACCGGCCAAGGGTAGACGGGGGCTACAAGTGCACGACCGGGCAGGTCAGGGTGCGGGTGATGCCTTCCACTTGCTGGATTTTCGCGACCACCATGCGACCCAGCTCATCGACGGTGTCCGCCTGAGCGCGCACGATCACGTCATAGGGACCGGTGACGTCCTCGGCCTGGATAACTCCCGGAATCTTGGCGATGGTCTCGGCGACGGTCGTCGCCTTGCCCACCTCGGTCTGGATAAGGATGTACGCCTGTACCACGGAACCTCCAGGGCGGCCACGAGGATCATGTGGGGGAAAGAGACGCCACGGTATCGCGTCGCCGAGTGCAGCGGGGAGACCCGGGTCCCGGGTGGCGCCCGCAGGGTGGCGTACGGAAGACGAAGTTGACGCGACTCATGACGGTACCGACAGCAGTGAAGGACCGCGACCGCGCATGCGGCCCGGTGATGAGAGGGGAGACTCGGTGAAGGGAACCGTGGGCGAGTTGGGGGAGTTCGGTCTCATCAGAGAACTCACCTCCCGGCTCACCACCACCCCGGCGGTCCGGCTCGGGCCGGGCGACGACGCCGCGGTCGTGGCCGCGCCCGACCGCAGGGTCGTGGCGAGTACGGACCTGTTGCTGGAGGGGCGGCACTTCCGCCGTGACTGGTCGACGGCGTACGACGTCGGCCGGAAGGCGGCCGCGCAGAACCTCGCCGATATCGCGGCGATGGGCGCGGTTCCCACCGCGCTGCTCCTCGGCCTGGTCGTGCCGGCCGAACTCCCGGTCACCTGGCCCACCGAGCTGATGGACGGCATCCGCGACGAGTGCCAGGTCGCGGGTGCGGCCGTGGTCGGCGGTGATGTCGTACGCGGCGACACGATCACCATCGCCATCACGGCGCTCGGTGATCTCCGTAACCACGAGCCGGTCACCCGGTCCGGTGCCCGGCCGGGCGATGTCATCGCCTACACCGGCTGGTTGGGCTGGTCGGCGGCCGGGCACGCGGTGCTCTCGCGCGGCTTCCGCTCGCCCCGCGCCTTCGTCGAGGCGCACCGCAGACCGGAGCCGCCGTACCACGCGGGCCCCGCGGCGGCCGGGCTCGGCGCCACCGCCATGACCGACGTCAGTGACGGACTCGTCGCGGACATCGGCCATATCGCCGAGGCCAGCAAGGTCCGTATCGATCTGCGCTCGGGTCTGATCGACATCCCCTCGCAGATGAACGACATCGGCCAGGCCGTCGGGATCGACCCGCTCCAGTGGGTGCTGACGGGCGGCGAGGACCACGCGATCGTCGCCACGTTCCCGCCGGACGTGAAGCTGCCGGCCCGCTGGAAGGTGATCGGTGAGGTGCTCAACCCGTCCGCGCTGCCGCAGGTGACGGTCGACGGGGCGCCCTGGACCAGCAAGGGCGGCTGGGACCACTTCGGAGACATCGAGGACGCCCGGTAGATTCGGCACCATGCCGATATCCGAGCGTGTTACGCCACCGTCCGTGCCACCGCGCGTGCTGACCGTCGCCGGATCGGACTCCGGTGGCGGTGCCGGCATCCAGGCGGATCTGAAGACCATGCTGGCGTTCGGTGTGCACGGAATGAGCGTGCTCACGGCGGTGACGGCACAGAACTCCCTGGGCGTACACGGCGCCTGGGAGCTGCCGGTGGAGGCGGTACGGGCCCAGTACCGCGCCGTCGTCGACGACATCGGCGTCCAGGCCGTGAAGACCGGCATGCTCTCCTCCGCCGAACTGGTCGCGGCCGTCGCGCAACTGCTCACCGGGACCCGCGCCCCCGTGGTCGTCGACCCGGTCGGGGTCTCCAAACACGGTGATCCGCTGCTGGCGGCCTCGGCGCTGGACGGCGTACGGACGAAGCTGCTGCCGGCCGCGACCGTCGCCACCCCCAATCTGGACGAGGTGTTGCAGCTCACCGGTGTACGGGTGGAGGACGAGACGGGGCTGCGGCGCGCGGCCGGCGCCGTACTCGAATTCGGGCCCCGCTGGGCGCTGATCAAGGGCGGGCATCTGCCCGGGGACGCGGTGGATCTGCTGACCAACGGCGCCGAGGAACACTGGCTACGGGCGCCGCGCCACGACAACCGGCATACGCACGGGACGGGCTGCACCTACGCGTCGGCGATCGCCTCGGGCCTGGCCCGCGGGCAGAGCGTCGTGGAGGCCGTCCGGGCGGCCAAGGAGTATGTGACGGGAGCGATCGCGCACGGCTTTCCGCTGGGCGCGGGGATCGGCCCGGTGGATCACGGGTTCCGCTTCCGCTGACGGCGCCGCTTCGGCGGTACCGCTCCGGCGGCACGCCTCAGCACGGCAAAAAGCCGGTCCACCGAGGTGGACCGGCTTCTCAAGGCAACCGCAGGGGCTGCGCCACGACGCAGGCGTCAGCGCGAGACCTTGCCGGCCTTGATGCACGATGTGCAGACGTTGAGCCGCTTCGGCGTCCGACCGACCACGGCACGCACGCGCTGGATGTTCGGGTTCCAGCGACGGGACGTACGGCGGTGCGAGTGCGAAATGTTGTTGCCGAAGCCCGGCCCCTTGCCGCAGACGTCGCAGTTGGCAGCCACGGGTCACTCCAAAGACTTCAGATGCTCGTACAGAGAAATCCGGCGTGCCGGGAATCATTGACTGATGTGGCGTTGCCGGGGGATTGGCCCGACTCTCATCGGGCAACCGCAGCAGCATACAACGCCTGCCTCGGTACAAGAAAACTACCATGACGCCCAGCGGCTCCGTTCCGCCAGGTTGGCCCGCTGTTCGCCTCCCGTCCCCGGGCTACCCTGCGTGCAGCCCGCATCCAGGCCGCTCAAGGAGGACCCCCAGGTGCCGCAGACCCTCGACGCAGCAGCGGTACGGAGCTGGTGCTCGCTGGCGCTGGAGGCCCTCGGCCGGGAGCGCGAGGAGATCGACGCGATCAATGTCTATCCGGTCGCGGACGGTGACACGGGCACCAATCTCTATCTGACCGTGGAGTCCGCGGCGCAGGCGGTCGAGGCCGTCTTCGCCGCCCATGAGACCGGCTCTTCCGTGCCCGCGCCGGCCGATGCCGTACGGGCCATGGCGCACGGTGCGCTGATCGGTGCCCGGGGGAATTCCGGGACGATCCTGGCGCAGCTGCTGCGCGGGATGGCGGAGGTTCTGGCGGACACGGAGCCGGCGGATCCCGAGGGGAGGGGCGCCGAGCGGCTCGCGCCGGCGCTGCGGCGGGCCGCCGGGCTGGCCCGGGAGGCCGTCGCCCACCCCGTCGAGGGCACGATCCTCAGCGTGGCCTCCGCCGCGGCCGAGGCGGCGGAACGGAGCGGGCCGACGGACGTGGGCGCGACCGTACGCGCGGCGTACGCGGGCGCACGCGCCGCGCTCGCCGCCACCCCCGACCAGCTGCCCGTCCTCGGACGCGCGGGTGTCGTGGACGCCGGCGGGCGCGGGCTGCTCGCCGTCCTGGGCGCGCTGGTGCGGTCCCTCACGGGCGAGACTCCGGCCGCCTTCCCGATGGGCCACCGCCGGTACGAGGACCCGGCCGCGGTCGAGTCCGCGATCGAGTCCTGCGCGCCCGAGGGCGGCCCCGCCTTCGAGGTGATCTATCTGCTGGAGGCGGACGACCGCGCCGTGGCCCGGCTCCGGGCCCGGCTCGACCGGCTGGGGGACTCCCTGGTCGTCGTCGGCGGCGACGGGCTGTGGAACGTACACGTCCATGTCGACGACGCGGGCGCCGCCGTGGAGGCCGGGGTCGAGGCGGGACGTCCGTACCGCATCCGCATCACCCACTTCGGCGCCGCCGTCGAGGAACTGCCCGAGCGCGTCCAGCGGGCCGTCGTCGCGGTGGTCCCGGGCGAGGGGCTCGCGGGGCTGTGCGCCGAGGCCGGCGCGACGACCGTCCTCGCGCGCCCCGGGGAGCCGCCCGCCAGCGGTGAGCTCGTCGAGGCGATCCGGCGGGCCCACGCGCGCGAGGTGGTGCTCCTGCCGAACGACGCCACGCTGCGGCACACCGCCGCCGCGGCCGTCGAACAGGCCCGCACCGAGGGCGTACGGGTCGCCCTCATCCCGACCCGGGCCGCCGTCCAGGGCATCGCCGCGCTCGCCGTCCACCTGCCCGACCGCCGCTTCGACGAGGACGTGGTCGCCATGACCACCGCGGCCGGCGCCACCCGCTACGCCGAACTGGCCGTCGCCGAACGGCAGTCCTGGACCATGGCGGGAATCTGCCAGGCCGGGGACGTCCTCGGGCTGATCGACGGCGACGTGGCGGTGATCGGCGCCGATCTCGCCGCCACCGCCGAGTCGGTGCTCTCCCGGATGCTGGCGGCCGGCGGCGAACTGGTGACGCTGGTGCTCGGCGACGAGGTGCCGGAGGCGCTGGCCGACCGCCTGGAGATCTACGTACGGGAGGGCCATCTGGCCGTCGACACCGTGGTCTACCGGGGCGGCAGGCAGTCCGTTCCGCTGCTCATCGGCGTGGAGTAGCGGTGTACGAGGCCCGGCCGCAGCACGGCCAGGGCCTACGGGAGTACACCAGCGTCTCACTGTTGGTGTCAGTGGCGTGGTGCGCAGTGACTCCTCCCCCTCCCACGAGAGGGGCTTCTCACTCGGCCGCTTCCGGCCGCGTGACGGCCAAGCCCTGACCGGCACCTCTCGGTGCGACACAGAGTGTAGCGCGTGGGTCGCACTCTGTGTTGTCGAGGTGGCAGGATCGCATTCCCCTACCAGTTGCGGTCGATGGCCCCCTGCGAAGATGAGGTGATGGAACGCGTGTCCGCGCTGGATGAATCCCTCAAGAAGACGCTCGGCCCCGCCACCGCGAAGGTGATGGCCGAACACCTCGACCTGCACACGGTCGGCGATCTGCTGCACCACTACCCGAGGCGGTACGAGGAGCGCGGCCAGCTCACCAAGCTGGCCGAGCTGCCGCTCGACGAGGACGTCACGGTGGTCGCACAGGTCGCCGACTCCCGGATCCTGACGTTCAACCACGGCCGGGGCCAGCGTCTGGAGATCACCCTCACCGACGGCAGCGGCCGGCTCCAACTGGTCTTCTTCGGCAGGGGGATCCACAAGCCGCACAAGGAGCTGCCGCCGGGCAGCCGCGGGATGTTCGCGGGCAAGGTGTCCGTCTTCAACCGCAAGCTCCAGCTCGCGCACCCCACCTATGTGCCGCTGGGCAGGGCCGCCGACGACGACGGGTCCACGGAGGACACCGCGGAGGCCGTGGACGCCTTCGCGGGCAAGCTGATCCCGATCTATCCGGCCTGCAAGGGGCTGGAGTCCTGGAAGATCACCAAAGCGGTCGACGCGGTGCTGCCCAGAGCCGCGGAGGCCGTCGACCCGCTGCCGCCCGCGCTGCGCGAGGGGCGGGGATTCTCCTCGCTGCCCGAGGCGCTGCTGAAGGTCCACCGGCCCGAGAGCCGGGCGGACATCGAGTCCGCCAGGCAGCGGCTGAAGTGGGACGAGGCGTTCGTCCTCCAGGTCGCGCTGGCCCGGCGGCGGTACGCGGACGCGCAGCTCCCCGCCGTGGCCCGCAGACCCGTGCCGGACGGACTGCTGGACGCCTTCGACGCCGACCTGCCCTTCACGCTCACCGACGGCCAGCGGAAGGTCACCGGCGAGATCTTCGCGGACCTCGCCACCGAACACCCCATGCACCGGCTGCTCCAGGGCGAGGTCGGCTCGGGCAAGACGCTGGTCGCGCTCCGGGCGATGCTCGCGGTCGTCGACGCGGGCGGACAGGCCGCCATGCTGGCGCCCACGGAGGTGCTCGCCCAGCAGCACCACCGTTCGATCACGGACATGATGGGCGAGCTGGCGCAGGGAGGGATGCTCGGCGGCGCCGAGCACGGCACCAAGGTCGTGCTGCTCACCGGCTCCATGGGCATGGCCGCGCGGCGTCAGGCGCTGCTCGATCTGGTCACCGGCGAGGCCGGGATCGTGATCGGTACGCACGCGCTGATCGAGGACAAGGTGCGGTTCCACGACCTCGGCCTGGTCGTGGTGGACGAACAGCACCGCTTCGGCGTGGAGCAGCGGGACGCGCTCCGTTCCAAGGGCAAGCAGCCCCCGCATCTGCTGGTCATGACGGCCACGCCCATTCCCCGTACGGTCGCGATGACCGTCTTCGGGGATCTGGAGACCTCCGTCCTGGACCAGCTCCCGGCGGGCCGCTCGCCGATCGCCAGCCATGTGGTCCCGGCCCAGGACAAGCCGCACTTCCTCGCCCGCGCCTGGGAACGGGTGCGGGAGGAGGTCGGGAAGGGACATCAGGCGTATGTCGTCTGCCCCCGGATCGGTGACGACGAGGAGGACGACAAGGCGGGCCAGAAGTCCAAGCAGTCCAAGCCGTCCAAGGAGGACGAGGCCGAGAAGCGGCCCCCGCTCGCGGTCGTGGAGGTCGCCGGGCAGCTCACGAAGGGACCGCTCCAGGGGCTGCGCGTCGAGATCCTGCACGGCCGGATGCAGCCGGACGACAAGGACGCCGTGATGCGCCGCTTCGCCGCGGGCGAGGTGGACGTGCTCGTCGCGACCACGGTCATCGAGGTCGGTGTGAACGTCCCCAACGCCACCGCCATGGTGATCATGGACGCGGACCGGTTCGGCGTCTCCCAACTGCACCAGCTGCGCGGACGTGTCGGCCGCGGCTCGGCCCCCGGCCTCTGCCTGCTGGTCACGGACATGCCCGAGGCGAGCCCGGCCAGAGCCCGGCTCGGCGCGGTCGCCGCCACGCTCGACGGCTTCGAGCTGTCCCGTATCGACCTCGAACAGCGACGTGAGGGCGATGTCCTCGGCCAGGCCCAGTCCGGGGTGCGCTCCTCGCTCCGGATGCTCGCGGTCATCGAGGACGAGGAGATCATCGCCGCCGCCCGCGAGGAGGCGGCCGTGGTGGTCGCCGAGGACCCGGAGCTGACGGGCTCCCCGGAGCTGCGTACGGCGCTGGACGCCCTGCTGGACACCGAACGCGAGCAGTACCTCGACAAGGGCTGACGCCTCCTCGGGCACCGGCCGGGCCCGCTCGGGACGTACGCCATATCGTGGGGTCAGAGCCACTCTCCGAGCCCCGCGCGAACCCGTACCCGACCGAACCGAACCGAGGACCCGACTCCCATGACCCGCGTGATCGCCGGTGTCGCCGGCGGACGCCGTCTCGCCGTACCGCCAGGCACCGGCACCCGCCCCACCTCCGACCGGGCGCGTGAGGGCCTCTTCTCCAGCTGGGAGTCGCTCCTCGGCACCCTCGACGGCATCCGGATCGCGGATCTGTACGCGGGCTCCGGTGCCGTGGGCCTGGAGGCGCTCTCCCGGGGCGCCGCACACGCGCTGCTCGTCGAGGCCGACAGCCGCGCCGCCCGTACCGTCCGCGCGAACGTCACGGCGCTCGGACTTCCCGGCGCGGAGGTCCGTACCGGCAAAGCGGAGCAGATCATCACGGGACCGGCCCCCGACACCCCCTACGACCTGGTCTTCCTCGATCCGCCGTACGCCGTCACCGACGACGATCTTCGCGAGATACTGCTCACACTCCGCACAAAGGGGTGGCTCAGCGGCGATGCCGTCGCCACCGTGGAACGCAGCACCAGGGGTGGGGAATTCGACTGGCCGGAGGGTTTCGAGCCTTTGCGGTCCCGTCGCTACGGCGAGGGAACGCTTTGGTACGGTCGCGCCGCCTCTACGAGTGAAGACGCACCATGACCGGACCGGAGAGCGAGGGAATCAAGTTGCGCCGCGCCGTCTGTCCGGGGTCCTTCGACCCCATCACCAATGGACATCTCGACATCATCGCCCGCGCCTCCAAGCTGTACGACGTCGTTCATGTCGCGGTGATGATCAATCAGTCCAAGAAAGGGCTGTTCACGATCGAGGAGCGGATCGATCTGATCCGCGAGGTCACCGCCGAATTCGGCAATGTGGAGGTCGAGGCCTTCCACGGACTGCTCGTCGACTTCTGCAAGCAGCGCGACATCCCGGCCATCGTCAAGGGCCTGCGCGCCGTCAGCGACTTCGACTACGAACTGCAGATGGCTCAGATGAACAACGGGCTCTCCGGGGTCGAGACCCTGTTCGTCCCCACCAACCCCACCTACAGCTTCCTCTCCTCCTCCCTGGTCAAAGAGGTCGCGACCTGGGGCGGAGACGTCTCCCACCTGCTGCCCGCGGCCGTCCACTCGGCCCTGATGACACGCCTCGGCGAGCGCTGAGGAACTGACGGCCCGTCATCCGGTGTCGGACGGGCTCGAACTGGCCGTACAGTCGTTGCGTCCGTCTCCAAACCAGCTGAGAGAGTGGCGAGCACACGGTGGACGTGCAGAAAAAGCTCGACGAGATCGTCGACACGGTGGGCAGCGCCCGCTCCATGCCCATGTCGGCGTCCTGCGTGGTGAACCGCGCCGAGCTGCTCGCGATGCTGGAAGAGGTACGGGAAGCGCTCCCGGGCTCGCTGGCCCAGGCCCAGGAGCTCATCGGCGGCCGGGAGCAGCTCGCCGAGCAGGCCCGCCAGGAGGCCGAGCGCATCATCGAGGCGGCGCACGCCCAGCGCTCCGGGCTGATCTCCGACACCGCGGTCGCCCGGCAGTCCCAGGAGGAGGCCGACCGTATCCTCGCGGAGGCACGCAGGGACGCCGAGGAGATCCGCGCCGAGGCCGACGACTACGTCGACTCCAAGCTCGCCAACTTCGAGGTCGTCCTCACCAAGACGATCGGCTCCGTCGACCGCGGTCGCGAGAAGCTGCTCGGCCGCGCCACCGGCGGTGACGACGATGACGCCCCGGAGTACAGCGACGACCCCGGCACCCTGATCCGGCGGGCCGACGCGTACATCGACGCCAAGTTCGGCGCCTTCGAGGCCGTCCTGTCCAAGACCCTCGAAGCGGTCGGCCGCGGCAGGCAGAAGCTCCACGGCCGCACCGACTCGGACGACCTCGGCGCGCACATGGCCGCCCAGGACGCGGCGGGCCCGCAGGGGCGCACCAGCGACGCGGACTATCTGGCTGACCTCGCGGGGAGCCCCCGGGAAGGCGTCCAGGAGCCCGTGGCGGCGCAGCAGCCCCCGATGCCGGTCCAGCAGCCCTACGCCGAGCCCGCGTACCCGCAGACGCCGCCCCAGGCCCCGCCGCAGCCCCAGTACGCCGAGGCCGGCTACCAGGACCCCGCGTACGCCCCGCAGGCCGGCTACGGCGGCTACCAGCAGCAGGACGTGTACGGCTACCAGCAGGACCCGTACGCGTACCAGCAGCAGGGATACGGCCAGGACCAGAACCAGGTCCAGGCGCAGGGATACGACCCGAACTACGGCTGGCAGCAGCAGCCCGAGGTCCAGCCCCAGCAGCACGCGCTGCCCCCGGCCCACGAGCCGCAGAGCGCCCTCGACGAGACCAGCCTCTTCGACACCAGCATGATCGACATCGAGCAGCTGCGCCGGTACGAGCAAGGACGCTGACACCGCGCGGCCGGGACGCCGGGGCCGCGCGCCCGGTCCGGTTTCCCCGAGGGACCGGATTGGGCCTACGGCGGCCTGTCCAGTACCCTGGCTCTTCGGCCGCGTGTATGTCCGCGACCCATGCCGCCCGCTCGCTTCCGCGACGGTGGCGGCCCCCCTCACGATCCGAAAGCGGGAAAAGCCCTGAACGCGCGCCTCGACCACCGCAACCCCCTCGTGTTCGACACACACGAGCTGGGGCGGCGTCCTGGTGCGCTTCAGAAGCTGGCCCGCTCGGTGCCCGCCCCCAAGGACTTCGGTATCGCGGGGGTGATCGGGACGCCCGAGGGCGCGCCCGTGGAGCTGGCCCTCCGCCTCGAATCCGTCATGGAGGGGGTGCTCGTCACGGGCACCGCCCGTGCGGCGGCCGAGGGGGAGTGCGTAAGGTGTCTGGAGTCGCTCGGCCAGGAAGTGGCGGCGGACTTCCAGGAGATGTTCTCGTACCACGACGCCGATGACCGGGGCCGCACCCGTGCGGAGCCGGCCGCTGACGCCGAGTACAGCGAGGACGACAGACTCTTCATCGAAGATGGCCTGTTCGACCTCGAACCGGTGCTGCGCGATGCGGTGGTGCTCGCACTGCCGATGCAGCCGGTGTGCCGGGAGACCTGTGCCGGTCTGTGTTCCACATGTGGGATCAGGCTGGACGAGAACCCGGACCACCACCACGACGCCGTCGACATCCGTTGGGCGGCACTGCAGGGACTCGCCGAGACCGTCAAGGACGGCGAGAAGGACAACATGGGCGGCGCCGAAGCGGGCGTCGACGAGAAGCAGGAGAAGTAGCCGTGGCTGTTCCGAAGCGGAAGATGTCGCGCAGCAACACGCGCCACCGCCGGTCGCAGTGGAAGGCTGCGGTCCCCACCCTGGTTTCGTGCGAGCGTTGCCAGGAGCCGAAGCTGCAGCACATCGCGTGCCCGAGCTGCGGCACCTACAACAAGCGCCAGGTCCTCGAGGTCTGAGCGGCTGGTGAGAGGCTCAATGTCTGAACTGTCCCATGCCAAGAAGCAGACAGACAATGTCAGCACAGCCTCGTCCCACACGCTTCTGGAAGGGCGGCTCGGGTATCAGCTCGAGACCGCCCTTCTGGTACGTGCGCTGACCCACCGTTCGTACGCGTACGAGAACGGCGGTCTGCCCACCAACGAGCGGCTCGAATTCCTCGGGGATTCGGTGCTCGGTCTGGTGGTCACGGACACGCTGTACCGCACCCACCCCGATCTGCCTGAAGGCCAGCTGGCCAAATTGCGGGCCGCGGTGGTCAACTCGCGTGCGCTTGCGGAAGTGGGCCGCGGCCTGGAACTCGGCTCCTTCATCCGGCTCGGCCGGGGCGAAGAGGGCACGGGCGGCCGGGACAAGGCGTCCATTCTCGCCGACACCCTTGAAGCGGTGATCGGCGCTGTCTATCTCGACAAGGGCCTCGACGCGGCGTCCGAGCTGGTGCACCGGCTCTTCGACCCGCTGATCGAGAAGTCCTCGAATCTCGGGGCTGGCCTGGACTGGAAGACCAGTCTCCAGGAGCTGACCGCGGCGGAGAGTCTCGGTGTACCCGAGTATCTCGTCACGGAAACGGGCCCGGACCACGAGAAGACCTTCACTGCTGCCGCCCGCGTCGGTGGTGTCTCGTACGGCACCGGCACCGGCCGCAGCAAGAAGGAAGCGGAGCAGCAGGCGGCGGAGTCCGCCTGGCGGTCCATCCGGACCGCGGCGGACGAACGGGAGGCGGCGGGGAAGACCGACGCCGACGGCGGCGTTGACGTGAACGACAGCGTCGATGCCACGGCTGAAGAGGCCGCCGACACCTCTTCGGCCCCGTCGGAGCCGACTCCCGCGGACGCCGCCAACGCCTGAGCGTTCGTGCTCTCTCCTTCCGGGTGCGCCCCTCGCGTCGTCCTACGGCGTGAGGGGCGCACCCGTTCCGGCCCTTTCACCCCCAGGAGCGTCCCGTGCCCGAGCTGCCCGAGGTCGAAGTCGTCCGGCGTGGACTCGAACGCTGGGTCAGCGGCCGGACCATCGCCGAGACCGAGGTGCTGCATCCGCGCGCGGTACGGCGGCACACCGCCGGCGGCGACGACTTCGCGGCCCAGCTCAAGGGGCACACCATCGGTACGGCACGGCGGCGCGGCAAGTACCTCTGGCTGCCCCTCGCCGACACGGACGCCTCGATCCTCGGTCATCTCGGGATGAGCGGCCAGCTGCTGGTCCAGCCCGAGAGCGCGCCCGACGAGAAGCATCTGCGCATCCGGATCCGCTTCGCCGACACCCTCGCGACCGAGCTGCGCTTCGTCGACCAGCGAACCTTCGGCGGGCTCTCCCTCCACGAGAACACCCCCGACGGACTGCCCGACGTCATGGCGCACATCGCCAGGGACCCGCTGGACCCGGCCTTCGACGACGCCGCTTTCCTCACCGCGCTGAAGCTGCGCCGTACGACGGTCAAGCGCGCCCTGCTGGACCAGTCGCTGATCAGCGGCGTCGGCAATATCTACGCGGACGAGGCGCTCTGGCGCAGCCGTCTCCACTACGAACGCCCCACGGCCACGCTGCCCCGGCCGCGCGCCGTGGAGCTGCTCGGTCATGTACGGGACGTGATGAACGCGGCCCTCGATGTCGGCGGCACCAGCTTCGACAGCCTGTATGTCAATGTGAACGGCGAATCGGGGTACTTCGACCGGTCGCTGGACGCGTACGGACGTGAGGACGAGCCGTGCCGGCGCTGCGGGACACCGATACGCCGACGGCCCTGGATGAACCGGTCCAGCTACTTCTGCCCGCGCTGTCAGCGGGCTCCGCGCGTCGCGTCGTAACACTCGCGCGCCGAGATCACCTCGGGCATCCGCCCCTCCACCAGCAGGATCAGCCCGAGCAGGCGCTCGGCGACCTCCCGGCCCAGCGGCGTCAGCTCGTAATCCACCCACGGCGGATTGACCGGCCGCGCCTCGCGCAGCACCAGACCGTCGCGCTCCAGCGCGTGCAGGGTCTGGGAGAGCATTTTCTCGCTCACGCCGTCGACGCGCCGCCGCAGTTCGTTGAAGCGGAGGCGGCTCTCGTACAGGGCGCCGAGCGTCAGGCCGCCCCAGCGGCCCGTCACATGTTCCAGCGTGGTGCGCGAGGGGCACTGCCGGGAGAAGACATCGAAGGCGTCCATAGCGGGTGACCTTACAACGGCAGGTGCTGCCCGACAGATGGCGCTTTCGTCTGGTAAGTGAATGTTCCGGTGAGTGGGACTTTCCGGGGCGGCCGGGCTCAGAAGCCGAAGTCCTGCGTCCACCACGGACCGCCGGAACCGGTGTGGACACCGACACCCAGCCGGGTGTAATCGCAGTTCAATATGTTCGCGCGATGGCCCTCGCTGTTCATCCACGAGTCCATCACGGCCTGGGCGGTGGCCTGCCCCCTGGCTATGTTCTCGCCGCCCAGATCCTTGACGCCCGCCCTGTCGGCACGGTCCCAGGGCGTCTTGCCCTCCGGGTCCGTGTGGTCGAAGAACCCGCGCTCGGCCATGTCGTCGCTGAAGTCCTGCGCCAGCCTGCCGAGCGAGGCATCGGCCCGCAGCGGGCTGCACCCCACCTTCGCGCGCTCCTTGTTGACCAGGGAGAGCACGGCCGCCTCGGAGGAACTGGAATTGGAACCGGGAGCCGCGGGCGCGGGGCGCGCGGTGGTCTGCGTCGGCGCCGGCGCCTCGCTGGAGCGGGTCGGTATCTCGGTTCTCGGCTTCGGCGGGGCCGCGGCGGGCTTCGTCTTCTTCTCCGGCCGCGCGGCCGTCGACCCGGTCGATTCCTTCGAAGGAGTGACGGACGGCTTCCGCGGAGTGGGCGAGGCGGGCGACGCCGGCTGAGTCCGCTCGGCGGTACGGCTCGGCGAGGTCGAGGTCTCGGGCGTCGGCTCGGCGGACGAGCCGCCCTGCTGCTGAAGCTCCGGAGCGCTCTCGGTACGTATCTGTCCGCCGTTGGCGCTGTCACCGACCGTGAAGTGGTCGCCGCCGCCGGGCAGCAGGCCCGAGGCGACGGCTACGGCGCCGACCGCCATGGCTGCGGAGGCGCCCAGCAGACCGGTACGTACAGGGGTGGCGATCCGCCTCTTCCGGCGCGCACCGTCCACGTGGTCCTCGACGGGCGGGGCGGCGGCTGAGCGGCGGTGGCGTCCCATGTGCCTTCCTCATGCTCTCGACGGCAACGTGTCCAAGTCTCACCCGTACGAGTGAGACTATTGCGACGGGACTGTACGGCATGGTCCGTGGGGGCGCCGGGTGCGAGAAGCAATTGGCCGGTTAGCTTGCGTGCATGCAGGAAGACGTTCGACTTACGGCCTGGGTGCGCGGCAGAGTACAGGGAGTGGGCTTCCGCTGGTTCACCAGGGCAAACGCTCTGGAGATCGGTGGCCTCACCGGATTCGCCCTCAATCTGGACGACGGCAGGGTGCAGATCGTCGCCGAGGGCCCACGTGAGAATTGCCACCGTCTGCTGGAATGGCTGCGCTCCGCCGACACACCCGGGCGTGTGGACGGAGTCACGGAGATCTGGGCCACTCCGCGCGGTGGCTACGAGACCTTCGCGATCCGCTGAGATCTCGCCGTCCGGGGCGGTGCGTGGGAGCCCCGGGAATACCTATGGCACATGCGTGGATCGGCGGTGACCTGGTGGTTGCCAAGAACGGCCAGTCGTGCCAGGCTGCCCGCACAAGGATGATCTCCACGCCCCGGGGACCCCGTGGAAGAGCCGGTGCCGCACCTCTCGCGGGCGCCCGCCGCCGGGCCGCCCGCCGGTACGGGCTGTGATCGTGTTGACCGTCAAACTTTTTGGTGAGACGCTGGAATCCCCGCGCACCTTAGCTGTTTGGCAGTAAGAACCGCAGTGATGAACAAGCACTGCCAAGCACCGCGGGTGCGATTTCCCTCACGACCCACACCGCATCCGGTCGGTCACTCAGTGTGGAGGACCATTCATCATGGCAAAGGCGCTTCTCGGTTATGTCGGCGGCTCCGACCCGCGACTCCTCGCCGAGATGCGACGGCTCCAGCAGCGCGTCCAGGACCTCGAATCCGAACTCGTACGGATCCAGTCCGAGAACGACGTGCTGAACGCCGCCGTCGCACAGCACCCCGGAGAGTCGCTGCTCAATGGCATCGACATTGATGTACCCCAGGCGGAGCCCGCGCTCACCTGACAACAGCCCCCCTCGGGGTCGGGTGAGAAACACTCTCGCAAGATATGCAAGGGACGCTTCGGCGTCCCTTCTTTCTTTCCATCTTCCGCTGTACGAAGCATTGTTGGCGCTGCCACGCCATTCTTAACGTCTGATGTGCCCTGCGCGTTCGGCGGTGAAACCGGCGAGGGACGATCGGAGCCGGGTAGAGTCCGGCGGCGTGCATCTCAAGGCCATGACCCTGCGCGGGTTCAAATCCTTCGCCTCCGCCACGACGCTGCGCTTCGAGCCGGGGATCACCTGTGTCGTGGGCCCGAACGGCTCGGGTAAGTCCAATGTCGTGGACGCGCTCTCCTGGGTCATGGGGGAGCAGGGGGCGAAGTCGCTGCGCGGCGGCAAGATGGAAGACGTGATCTTCGCCGGGACGACCGGGCGCCCGCCGCTCGGCCGCGCCGAGGTCTCGCTGACCATCGACAACTCCGACGGTGCGCTGCCCATCGACTACGCGGAAGTCACCATTACGCGGATCATGTTCCGCAACGGCGGCAGCGAATACCAGCTCAACGGCGATACCTGCCGCCTTCTCGATATCCAGGAACTGCTGTCCGACAGCGGTATCGGCCGCGAGATGCATGTCATCGTCGGCCAGGGCCAGCTCGACTCCGTACTGCACGCCGACCCGATGGGACGCCGGGCGTTCATCGAGGAGGCCGCCGGAGTACTCAAACACCGCAAGCGCAAGGAGAAGGCGCTGCGGAAGCTGGACTCTATGCAGGCGAACCTGGCGCGCGTCCAGGACCTCACCGACGAGCTGCGCCGCCAGCTCAAACCCCTCGGACGGCAGGCGGCGGTCGCCCGGCGGGCCGCCGTCATACAGGCCGATCTGCGCGACGCGCGGCTGCGGCTGCTCGCCGACGATCTGGTCAGGCTGCGCGACGCGCTGCGTACGGAGATCGCGGACGAGGCCGAACTGAAGCGGCGCAAGGAGGACGCCGAGACCCGGCTCAAGGCCGCGCTGACCCGGGAAGCCGAGCTGGAGGACGAGGTACGCCGGCTGGCGCCGCGCCTCCAGCGGGCCCAGCAGACCTGGTACGAGCTGTCCCAGCTCGCCGAGCGGGTACGGGGTACGGTCTCGCTGGGCGACGCGCGGGTGAAGAGCGCGACCGCGGCCCCCACGGACGAGCGGCGCGGCCGCGACCCAGAGGACATGGAGCGCGAGGCCGCCCGGATCCGGGAGCAGGAGGCGGAGCTGGAGGCCGCACTGGAGGCGGCCGAGCACGCCCGCGAGGACACCGTCGCGCACCGCGCCGAGCTGGAACGGCAGCTGGCCGCCGAGGAACGCCGGCTCAAGGACGCCGCACGGGCGATCGCCGACCGCCGCGAGGGCCTGGCCCGGCTGCACGGCCAGGTGAACGCCGCTCGCGGACGGGCGGCGTCGGCCCAGTCGGAGATCGGCCGCCTCGCCGCGTCCCGTGACGAGGCGCGCGAGCGCGCGGTCGCCGCCCAGGAGGAGTACGAACAGCTCAAGGCAGAGGTGGACGGCCTGGACGCCGAGGACCATGAACTGGGCGAACAGTACGACAGCGCCCGCGGCGCCCTGTCCGGGGCGGAGGCCGCGCTGACGGCGGCGCGCGAGGCCGCCACCACGGCGGAACGCGAACGCGCGGCCCTCGCGGCCCGCCACGAGGCGCTCGCCCTGGGCCTGCGCCGCAAGGACGG
Source organism: Streptomyces sp. NPDC102274 (assembly GCF_044766385.1). NCBI lineage: Bacteria > Bacillati > Actinomycetota > Actinomycetes > Kitasatosporales > Streptomycetaceae > Streptomyces > Streptomyces sp. NPDC102274. Next base: position 93,568 of record NZ_JBIWLW010000016.1, read on the forward strand.
CACCGGCGCGCTGCTCGCCGCCCGTGACAGCCTCACCGGTCTGCTCGGTCCGGCCGCCGAACTGCTCACCGTCACCCCCGGATACGAGATCCCGGTGGCCGCGGCCCTCGGCGCCGCCGCGGACGCGATCGCCGTCGCCGATCCGACGGCGGCGGCCGAGGCCATCCGGCTGCTGCGCAAACAGGACGCGGGCCGCGCGGCCCTGCTGCTGGCCGGCCCTCCCGGTGAGGAAGAGCCCGGCCCGTCGCCCCGCTCCGGAACGGCCCCCGGCGTGCCCGGTCAGGCGGCGGCGGAGGGGCGCGGTACGGACGCCACCGCCGACCGTTCCGTACGTACCGCGACCGCCGTGGGCGCCGCGCCGCACGTCATCGACCTGGTCGGCGGGCCCGCCGAGCTGCTGGGCGCCGTACGGCGGCTCGTACGGGACACGGTGGTCGTCGGGACACTGGAGGACGCCGAGGACCTGGTCGCCGCGCGGCCCGCGCTCACCGCCGTGACCGCCGAGGGCGATGTGCTCGGGGCGCACTTCGCGCACGGCGGCTCGGCGGGCGCGCCGAGCCTGCTGGAGGTACAGGCCTCCGTCGACGAGGCCGCCGCCGACCTGGCGGAGCTGGCCGTACGGTGCGAGGAACTGGCCGGGGCACAGGACCGGGCCACCGAGGGGCGCGCCGAGTGCGCCGCGCTGGTGGAGGAGCTGGGGGAGCGGCGCCGGGCCGCCGACCGGGAGAAGTCCGCCGTGTCCGGACAGCTGGGACGGCTCTCCGGGCAGGCCCGCGCGGCCGCCGGCGAGGCCGAGCGCACGACGGCGGCCGCCGCCAAGGCCCAGGAGGCGCTGGAGCGCGCCACCGCCGAGGCGGAGGAACTCGCGGAACGGCTGCTGGTCGCGGAGGAGGCCCCGGTCCAGGAGGAGCCGGACACCTCCGTACGGGACCGGCTCGCCGCCGACGGCGCCAACGCCCGGCAGACCGAGATGGAGGCCCGGCTCCAGGTCCGCACCCACGAGGAGCGGGTGAAGGGGCTCGCGGGCCGGGCCGACGCGCTCGACCGGGGGGCGCGTGCCGAGCGCGAGGCGCGGGCGCGCGCGGAACAGCGGCGCGCGCGGCTGCGCCATGAGGCGCACGTGGCCGGGGCCGTGGCGGTCGGTGCCCGGCAGCTGCTGGCGCATGTGGAGGTGTCGGTCGTACGGGCCGAGGCCGAGCGCGTCGACGCAGAGGCGGCCAGGGCCGAGCGCGAACGGGAGCTGGCCGCCGAGCGCAACCAGGGCCGCGACCTCAAGGCCGACCTCGACAAGCTCACCGACTCCGTGCACCGGGGCGAGGTGCTCGGCGCCGAGAAGCGGATGCGGATCGAGCAACTGGAGGCCAAGGCCCTGGAGGAGTTGGGGGTGGAGCCGGCCGGGCTGATCGCCGAGTACGGCCCCGATCAGCTCGTACCGCCGTCCCCGCCCGCGGAGGGCGAACAGCTGCCCGAGGACCCGGCGGATCCGCGCAACCAGCCCAGGCCGTATGCGCGAGCCGAGCAGGAGAAGCGACTCAAGGCGGCCGAACGGGCGCATCAGCAGCTCGGAAAGGTGAATCCGCTCGCCCTGGAGGAGTTCGCGGCACTGGAGGAGCGCCACAAGTTCCTCTCCGAGCAGCTCGAAGACCTGAAGAAGACCCGGGCGGATCTGCTGCTCGTGGTGAAGGAGGTCGACGAACGCGTCGAGCAGGTCTTCACCGAGGCGTACCGGGACACGGCGGAACAGTTCGAGGGGGTCTTCTCGCGGCTCTTCCCGGGCGGCGAGGGACGGCTCATCCTCACCGACCCCGAGAACATGCTCACCACCGGGGTGGACGTGGAGGCCAGGCCGCCGGGCAAGAAGGTCAAGCGGCTCTCGCTGCTCTCCGGCGGCGAACGGTCCCTGACGGCGGTGGCGTTGCTGGTGTCGATCTTCAAGGCGCGGCCGAGCCCGTTCTATGTGATGGACGAGGTCGAGGCGGCGCTCGACGACACCAACCTCCAGCGGCTGATCCGCATCATGCAGGAGCTCCAGGAGAGCTCCCAGCTGATCGTGATCACGCACCAGAAGCGGACGATGGAGGTCGCGGACGCGCTGTACGGGGTCTCCATGCAGGGCGACGGGGTCTCCAAGGTCATCAGCCAGCGGCTGCGCTGACCCCGTAAAACCTCCGGATCCGCGCCGGGCACGCGTACGAGTGGTGGCCCGGGGCAGGTTGTGACCCACTGGAAGGGCTCGCCCACCCCACGCCCGGCAACGGCAGCCGGGCGGCGCCAGGAGTGCTCGTGACCGAAACAGCGCAGATACCGCCGTCCGGAGGCCGCGCGGCCCCACCGGAACACCTCGGCCATGTCGTCTTCATCACGGCCGCGGCCGCGATGGGCGGCTTCCTCTTCGGCTACGACAGTTCGGTGATCAACGGCGCCGTCGAAGCCATCAGGAGCAGATACGACATCGGCTCGGCGGTCCTCGCGCAGGTCATCGCGGTCGCCTTGATCGGTTGTGCGATCGGTGCCGCCACGGCGGGCCGGATCGCCGACCGGATCGGCCGCATCCGCTGTATGCGGATCTCCGCGGCCCTCTTCACCGTCAGCGCCGTCGGCTCCGCGCTGCCGTTCGACATCTACGACCTGGCGGTCTGGCGGATCATCGGCGGCTTCGCCATCGGGATGGCGTCGGTGATCGGCCCCGCGTACATCGCCGAGGTCTCCCCGGCCGCTTACCGGGGCCGGCTCGGCTCCTTCCAGCAGGCCGCGATCGTGGGCGGTATCGCCAGCTCCCAGTTGGTGAACTTCGGCATCCTCCAGTTCGCCGACGGCGACCAGCGCGGCACGCTGCTGGGCCTGGAGGCATGGCAGTGGATGCTCGGAGTGATGATCGTCCCGGCCCTCCTGTACGGCCTGCTCTCCCTCACGATCCCCGAGTCGCCGCGTTATCTGGTGTCCGTGGGCAGGGTGGACCGCGCCAAGAGGGTGCTCGCCGAGGTCGAGAGCGAGGACGTCGATCTGGACGCCCGGGTCGCCGAGATCGACCACGCCATGCGCCGCGAGCACACGTCGTCCTTCAAGGATCTGAAGGGCAGCCGCTTTTCCTTCCTGCCCATCGTGTGGGTCGGTATCGGGCTGTCGCTGTTCCAGCAGTTGGTCGGCATCAATGTGGCCTTCTACTACTCGGCGACGCTCTGGCAGTCGGTCGGCATCAACCCGTCCAGCTCGTTCCTCTACTCGTTCACCACATCGATCGTGAACATCATCGGCACCGTGATCGCGATGGTCCTGGTGGACAAGGCCGGCCGGAAGCCCCTCGCGCTCGTCGGCTCGGCGGGCATGGCCATCGCGCTCGCCTTCGAGGCATGGGCGTTCTCCGCGCCCCTGGTGAACGGCAAACTGCCGGACACGGAGGCGACGGTCGCCCTGGTCGCGGCCCATGTGTTCGTGCTCTTCTTCGCGCTGTCCTGGGGCGTCGTCGTCTGGGTCTTTCTCGGCGAGATGTTCCCGAACAAGATCCGCGCCGCCGCGCTCGGTGTGGCGGCCTCGGCGCAGTGGATCGCCAACTGGGCCATCACCGCGAGCTTCCCGAGCCTCGCCGACTGGAACCTCTCGGGCACGTACGTCATCTACACCTGCTTCGCCATGCTCTCGATCCCGTTCGTGCTGCTGTTCGTGAAGGAGACAAAGGGCAGGACGCTCGAAGAGATGGGCTAGGTCCTGTCCGGCCTGGGGCCAGGTGCCGCAGACCGGCGGCGCCCCGATGCCGGGACCCGAGACCAGGAAGGTGCGGGCCACGAAGAGCAGCAGCGTGATCACGATCAGCGGAGTGTCGCGCTTGACGCCGAAGAGCAAGTCGAGAACCGTCAGCCCACGATGTCGTGCGACACGATGCCGTACGACACGATGGGCGCCGCGACGGCGATGGTCAGCACCTGCCGGAAGTTCGGACCGTTGAAGACGATCAGACCCGCTCCCACCGCGAGCAGCAGCACGCTGATGTTCGCAGCCACCCAGGTGGGGAAAAGAGGCTCCGTACAGAGGTCCGTACAGAGGTGGGGACTCCAGAGGGGGAGTCCGGGCGAACCCAGAACCTCCGGCATCGTACGTTCAACGCAAAAGGTCCACATCGTAACGAAGATCCTCGTGTGATCCTCTGAAGCCAGGGCCGTTCCGGCCGTGGCTGATACTGGGAGCGTTATGGAAATCGTCATCCTTGTTGTAGTCATCGCCCTGGTCGCGGTCGGCCTGATCAGCGGGCTCGTGGTCGGCAGCCGCAAGAAGAAGAAGCTGCCGCCCGAGGCGCCGTCGAGCACGCCGACCATCACAGCTCCCCCTGCCGAGCCCCATGTCGGCGACGAGGCGGAGGCGCCGCACGACGAACCGCGCCGCACGATCGAGGAGGTGGGCCTCCCGGGCGCCACCGAGACGCCGGTCGTCGTCGAGACCGCGGCGCCCGCGCCCGCGATCGAGATCCCCGAGCCCTCCGCGGGCCGGCTGATCAGGCTGCGCGCCCGGCTCGCCCGCTCGCAGAACTCCCTCGGCAAGGGACTGCTCACGCTGCTCTCGCGCGAGCACCTCGACGAGGAGACCTGGGAGGAGATCGAGGAGACCCTCCTCATCGCGGATGTCGGGGTCGCACCGACCCAGGAACTGGTCGAGCGGCTGCGCGAACGGGTGCGGGTGCTCGGCACGCGGACGCCGGAGGAACTGCGCGCGCTGCTCAAGGAGGAGCTCGTCCACCTCCTCGGCACGGACTTCGACCGCGCGGTGAAGACCGAGAGCGGCCTGGACACGCCGGCCGTCGTGATGGTCGTCGGCGTCAACGGCACCGGCAAGACGACGACCACCGGCAAGCTGGCACGCGTACTGATCGCGGACGGCCGCTCGGTCGTGCTGGGCGCGGCGGACACGTTCCGCGCCGCAGCCGCCGATCAGCTCCAGACGTGGGGCGAGCGGGTCGGCGCCCGTACGGTACGCGGCCCCGAGGGCGGCGACCCGGCGTCGATCGCCTTCGACGCGGTCAAGGAGGGCATCGCGGAGGGCGCGGACGTCGTGCTCATCGACACGGCGGGCCGGCTGCACACCAAGACCGGGCTGATGGACGAGCTGGGCAAGGTCAAGCGGGTCGTGGAGAAGCACGGTCCGCTGGACGAGGTACTGCTGGTCCTGGACGCCACGACGGGCCAGAACGGGCTGGTGCAGGCGCGGGTGTTCGCGGAGGTCGTGGACATCACGGGGATCGTCCTCACGAAGCTGGACGGCACGGCCAAGGGGGGCATCGTGATCGCGGTCCAGCGGGAGCTGGGCGTGCCGGTGAAGCTGGTGGGTCTGGGCGAGGGGGCGGACGACTTGGCGCCGTTCGAACCCGAAGCCTTCGTCAGCGCGCTTATTGGGGACTAGGACCTGTCTTCAAAAGTAGCGCCGTCCGCCCGAAGGGCGGGCCTGGCGGCCTCCGCCGTGCGATCGCACGGCGGAGGGTCTCCCCAGTACTGGACGTACTGGGGAGATCCCGACAACGCGGCGAGCGTGCGTGCCGGACGCCGCCAGGCAGGCGGGACTTTGAAGACAGGTCCTGGAGGGTTCGTTTCGGCGCGGGCCGGTTGTCGTGTGCGGTTCCGCGCGGGTGCCGGGGGCCGGAGGCCCCGGCCCCCGGCACCCGCCCCACGAAAACGCCACCCCGCCTCACGCGAGGCGGTGGCAGATGTACGCCAGCGTGCCCAGCAGTAACCTGGCCGGTGGGGGCGTCGCCGCCGTGTCCAGGGACGGCGGTCGCAGCCACCGCACCGGCCCCAGGCCCGCCACCTCCGACGGCGGCGCCATCACATACGCTCCCGGCCCCAGGCCGTGCAGGTCCAGGTCCGCGTCGTCCCAGCCCATCCGGTACAGCAGCTCCGGCAGCTCCGTCGCCGCGCCCGGCGCCACGAAGAAGTGGGCACGTCCCGCCGGTGTCGCCATGACCGGGCCCAGCGGGAGCCCCATCCGTTCGAGCCGTACGAGGGCCCGGCTCCCCGCCGGTTCCGCCACGTCGATGATGTCGAAGCAGCGGCCCACCGGCAGCAGCACCGCCGCGCCCTGCACCTCCGACCACGCCTTGGTGACGTCGTCGAGGGTGGCGCCCGCCGACACCTCGGGGCTGAACGCCAGGGGATGGGCGCCCGGTGACGTGCAGTCGGGCTCGCCGCAGGAGCACTGCCCGCCCGGGGCCCGCGCCGCGGGAACCGCGCCGGGAAGGCCGGGAGCGCCGGGAACCACGTCCCAGCCCCACAGGCCCGTGTACTCCGCCACCGCGGTGCACTCAGTGGTGCGGCCGCGGCGGCGCGAGCCGGACCGCATCTCCCGGATGCCGCCGATCGTGAAGCCCATGCCCCCTCCAACGGGTCGAACTCGCCGGTGGTTACGTCTCGCAGTCTGCCCGTGACACTCCGTCGTCATCGGGGCGGTTGAGGCGGCGCGAAGTGGCATTGGGGGTAGCGGAGCCGGATTCGCGCGCCCCGGCGTGCAGCGCTTCGGCCCACTCTGATCGACGTGCGTCAAGTCAATCGCGCCCGGCCGTGGGCGAGTTCATTCGAAGGGGTGGCGAATGGTGGCGATTGTGGAATCACCCTCGCTGGGGCAGTGATCGTAGGATTACTTTCAGTACACGAAACCGGGTAGGACACTCCCGTGGGTATGCCAAGGGCAACTCGGTTTCGTGTTCGAAGGGGTGCAACCGGCGGACAGGCACCCCGTGCTCACGGCATTCTGATACCGGTTCGCGCGACAAATGGCTTCAGCGGATGGGGGCGTTCCAGTGGGTGGCAGCGGCGCAGGCGGTACCAATACCGGCAAGCGCCCGAATGGGCAGCTCGGCTCGTGGTTCCTGCGCAGTGGCTGGTCGAAGGGCGAACTGGCGCGTCAGGTCAACCGCAGGGCACGCCAGATGGGCGCGCATCACATCAGCACGGACACCTCGCGCGTGCGCCGCTGGCTCGATGGCGAGCAGCCGCGCGAGCCGATCCCGCGCATCCTCGCCGAGCTGTTCTCCGAGCGTTTCGGCGCCGTGGTGGCCGTCGAGGAGCTCGGGCTGCGCTCCGCGCATCAGTCGCCCTCGGTGTCCGGGGTCGATCTGCCCTGGGCGGGTCCGCAGACCGTCGCGCTGATCAGCGAGTTCTCCCGAAGCGATCTGATGCTGGCGCGGCGCGGCTTCCTCGGTACCTCACTGGCGCTGGCAGCGGGGCCCGCGCTGGTGGAGCCCATGCAGCGCTGGCTGGTGCCCACCTCGGCGGGTGGCCAGGAGCAGCCCGACGACCAGCCCGTCGCCACCCCCTCCCACGCCGGCCGGCTCTCCGGGCCCGAGCTGGATCTGCTGGAGTCGACCACCGCGATGTTCCGGCTCTGGGACGCGCAGTGCGGCGGCGGACTCCGGCGCAAGGCGGTCGTGGGCCAGCTCCACGAGGTCACCGACCTGCTCCAGGAGCCGCAGCCCGAGGCCACCTCGCGGCGGCTCTTCCGGTGCGCGGCCGAACTGGCCGAGCTGGCGGGCTGGATGAGTTACGACGTCGGCCTCCAGCCCAACGCCCAGAAGTACTTCGTCCTCGCGCTGCACGCCGCGAAGGAGGCCGGGGACAAGCCGCTCGGCTCGTACATCCTCTCGTCCATGAGCCGCCAGATGATCCATCTCGGCCGGCCCGACGACGCGCTGGAGCTGATCCATCTCGCGCAGTACGGCAGCCGCGACTGCGCCACCCCCCGGACCCAGGCCATGCTGTATGCGATGGAGGCGCGCGCGTACGCCAATATGGGCCAGCCGAGCAAGACGAAGCGGGCCGTCAGGATGGCCGAGGACACCTTCTCCGACGCCGGGGTCGACGGCGAGGTGGAGCCCGACTGGATCCGCTTCTTCTCCGAGGCCGAACTCAACGGCGAGAACGCCCACTCGTACCGCGATCTCGCCTATGTCGCCGGCCGCAGCCCCACCTACGCCTCCCTCGCCGAACCCGTCATGCGGCGCTCCGTCCACCTGTTCGCCGATGACGCCGACCACCAGCGGTCGTATGCGCTGAATCTGATCGGCCTGGCCACCGTCCATCTCCTCAAGAGGGAGCCCGAGGAGTCCACGGCCCTCGCGGAGAAGGCCCTCAAGGTGGCGGAGAGCGTGCGTTCCGAGCGGGTCAACACCCGGCTCCGCAAGACGCTCGACACCGCCGCCAGGGAGTTCGGTGATGTCGCCGGCGTCGTCGATCTCACCGAGCGGCTCACCGCCCAACTGCCCGAGTCCGCGGAGGCCGTCTGAGCGTCGGACGCGGCCACCCCGGCCGCCGGCCGGAACCGCCACCGCCCCGCCGAAAGCTCCGGCCGCGGCAGTCACCCCGTACAGCCCGACACGGCTCCCCCGCCGCCAGGACACAGGGTGACCGCCGCGGCCGGTTTCCGATGTCGGCGGAGGGTATCCACGGCCGGGCCGCCGAGATCCGCCGGTTCATCGGTACGTAACACACAGGACGTCTTCGTCACTGTCGCGAAACATCGAGCGGCATTGGCCGAAACCGCGCTGCGCCAATCTCCTCAGCACAGTCGGCCCACACCTAGCTTGAGCATCCGCACGGGGCCGTTCCGACCCACGAGGAGACGCTGGCCTTGAATGGCGCAGATACCGCATTCGTATTGATCAGTGCCGCGCTCGTCATGCTGATGACGCCCGGCCTGGCATTTTTCTACGGCGGCATGGTGCGGGTGAAGAGCGCCCTCAACATGCTCATGATGTCCTTGATCTCCCTCGGGATCGTCAGCGTGCTGTGGGTGCTCTATGGATACTCGCTGACCTTCGGTGACGACATCGGTGCCGGTCTCCTGGGCAACTTCGACCACATCGGCCTCAAGGGCATCACGGTCGACACCCTGACCGGAGGCACGGAAGGCATTCCGGTCTTCGCCTTCGCCCTCTTCCAGCTGATGTTCGCCGTCCTCACCCCCGCGCTGATGAGCGGGGCGCTCGCGGACCGCGTGAAATTCAGCGCCTGGGCGCTGTTCATCGCGCTCTGGGTCTCCGTCGTGTACTTCCCGATCGCGCACTGGGTCTGGCAGTCCGACGGCTGGCTCTTCAAGCTCGGGGTGATCGACTTCGCCGGTGGTACGGCGGTCCACATCAACGCGGGTGTGGGAGCGCTCGCCGCGGTCCTTGTCGTCGGCAAGCGGATCGGATTCAAGAAGGACCCGATGCGGCCGCACAACCTGCCGCTCGTCGTCCTCGGCGCCGGACTGCTGTGGTTCGGCTGGTTCGGCTTCAACGCCGGATCGGCGCTGGCCGCCAACGGCACCGCCGCCCTCATGGCCTTCAACACGCAGATCGCCACCGGCGCCGCGATGCTCGGCTGGCTGATCTACGAGCGCATCCGGCACGGCGCGTTCACCACGCTGGGCGCCGCCTCCGGCGCCGTCGCGGGCCTCGTCGCGATCACCCCGTCCGGCGCGGCCGTCAACCCCTTCGGCGCCCTGCTCATCGGTGTCGTCGCCGGCGCCGTCTGCTCCTGGGCCGTCAGCCTCAAGTTCAAGCTGGGCTACGACGACTCCCTCGACGTGGTCGGCGTCCACCTCGTCGGCGGTGTCATCGGCACCCTGCTCGTGGGTGTCCTCGCCACCGGTGGCGTCGGCGGACTCTCGCAGCTGGGCAAGCAGGCCGTCGGTGCCTTCTCGGTGATGGCCTACTCCTTCGTGGTCTCCTGGATCCTCGCCAAGATCGTCGACGCCACGATCGGCTTCCGGGCCTCCGAGGACGACGAGACGAGCGGCGTCGACATGGCCTACCACGCCGAGTCCGCCTACGACTACAGCGCGGTCGGGGGTTCGCCGTCGGGCCGTAGTAGCGTCGCCGCCGCCAGCCAGGACGAGACCGTCGCCGCCGCGGCGAAGACCAAGAAGGTGGACGCATGAAGCTCATCACCGCAGTCGTGAAGCCGCACCGGCTTGACGAGATCAAGGAGGCCCTGCAGGCCTTCGGCGTCCAGGGGCTCACGGTCACGGAGGCCAGCGGCTACGGCCGCCAGCGCGGCCACACCGAGGTCTACCGCGGTGCCGAGTACACCGTCGACCTCGTACCGAAGATCCGCATCGAGGTGCTGGTCGAGGACGGCGACGCCGAACAGCTCATCGATGTGGTGGTCAAGGCCGCTCGCACCGGCAAGATCGGTGACGGGAAGGTATGGAGCGTGCCGGTCGACACGGCGGTCCGGGTACGGACCGGCGAGCGCGGCCCGGACGCACTTTAGAGACGGGAACGACTGGGTGACGAGCCTCGAAGAGACGACCGAACAGGCAGACTCGGGACCCAGCGGCTACGCGGCGGCCCGGCTGCGCCTCCTCCAGGAGAAGGCGCCGTCCGGGCCGCCGCGCCGTGCCGCCCTGGCCAGACTGACGGACGACTGGCTGAACGCGCTGTTCACCACCGCCGCCCTGGAGGCCGGGGTACGCGGCGCCGCACTCGTCGCCGTCGGCGGCTACGGCCGCGGCGAACTGTCCCCGCGCAGCGACCTCGATCTGGTCCTCCTGCACGACGGCAAATCCGGTCCCGCCGCGATCGCCGCACTCGCCGACCGCGTCTGGTACCCGGTGTGGGACCTCGGGCTCGCCCTCGACCACTCCGTACGCACCCCCGCGGAGGCGCGCAAGACCGCCGGCGAGGACCTCAAGGCGCAGCTCGGGCTCCTCGACGCCCGGCATGTCGCCGGGGATCTGGGCCTGGTCGGCGGCGTACGCTCCGCGATCCTCGCCGACTGGCGCAACAGCGCCCCCAAACGCCTTCCCGAACTGGACGAGCTCTGCCGGGAGCGCGCCGAGCGCCAGGGCGAGCTCCAGTTCCTGCTGGAACCCGACCTCAAGGAGGCCAGGGGCGGGCTGCGCGACGCCACCGCGCTGCGCGCCGTCGCCGCCTCCTGGCTCGCCGACGCGCCCCGCGAAGGGCTCTACGAAGCCCGCCGCCGGCTCCTCGACGCCCGCGACGCCCTCCATCTGACCACCGGCCGCGCCACCGACCGGCTCGCCCTCCAGGAACAGGACCCGGTCGCCGCGGAACTCGGCCTGCTCGACGCCGACGCGCTGCTGCGACAGGTGTACGAGGCGGCGCGCACCGTCTCGTACGCCTCCGACGTCACCTGGCGCGAGGTCAACCGCGTACTGCGCTCCCGGGCCGTACGCCCCAGGCTGCGGGCCATGCTCGGCAGCAAGCCCGCCCTGGACCGCAGCCCGCTCGCCGAAGGCGTCGTCGAGCAGGACGGCGAGGTCGTCCTCGCCCGTACCGCCCGGCCGGAGCGCGACCTCGTTCTGTCCCTGCGGGCAGCCGCTGCCGCCGCCCAGGCCGGTCTGCCGATCTCGCTGCACGCCGTGCGCCGGCTGGCCGCCGCCTCGAAGCCGCTGCCCGTGCCCTGGCCCGCCGAGGCCCGCCAGGAACTGATCACCCTGCTGGGCGCCGGCGAGTCGACCGTCCCCGTGTGGGAGGCGCTGGAGGCCGAGGGCCTGATCACCCAGTTCCTTCCCGACTGGGAGCGGGTCCGCTGCCGGCCCCAGCGCAACCCCGTACACACCTGGACCGTCGACCGCCATCTCGTCGAGACCGCTGTCCAGGCGTCCTCGCTGACCCGCCGCGTCGGCCGTCCCGACCTGCTGCTGATCTGCGCCCTGCTGCACGACATCGGCAAGGGCTGGCCCGGCGACCACTCCGTGGCCGGTGAGGTCATCGCCCGCGATGTGGCCTCCCGGATCGGCTTCGACCGCGAGGACATGGGCGTCATCGCCACGGTCGTACGCCACCATCTGCTGCTCATCGACACCGCGACCCGGCGGGATCTGGACGACCCCGCGACCGTCAGCGCGGTCGCCACCCGGGTCGGTTCGCTCGCCACCCTGGAACTGCTGCACGCCCTCACCGAGGCCGACGCGCTCGCCACCGGACCGGCGGCCTGGTCGTCCTGGCGCGCCTCGCTCGTCAACGACCTCGTCGCGCGCGTGACCGCCGTCCTCGCGGGCGACGCCGTCGCCGAGCCGGAACCCGCCGCGCCCAGCGCCGAGCAGGAGCGGCTCGCCGTCGAGGCGCTGCGCACCGGTGGTCCCGTACTGGCGCTGCACGCCCAGACCGAGGCCCCGCAGGACGACGGCCAACCGGAACCCGTCGGCGTCGAACTGCTCATCGCCCTGCCCGACCAGCCGGGCGTCCTGCCCGCCGCGGCCGGAGTGCTCGCCCTGCACCGGCTGACCGTACGCGCGGCCGATCTGCGCGCCGTCGAGCTGCCCGCGGAGCTCGGCAAGGACGCCGGACAGGGGAAGAAGACCACCGAGGTCCTGCTGCTGAGCTGGCGGGTGGCCGCCGAATACGGCTCCCTGCCGCAGGCCGCCCGGCTCCGCGCCGATCTCGTACGGGCCCTCGACGGCTCGCTCGACATCGCGTCCAGGCTCGCCGAACGGGAGGCCGCGTACCCGCGCCGCCGGGGTGTCACGGCTCCACCGCCCCGCGTGACCGTCGCGCCCACCGCCTCCCAGCTCGCGACCGTCATCGAGGTACGCGCGCACGACGCACCGGGGCTGCTGCACCGCATCGGCCGCGCCCTGGAGGAGGCGAAGGTACGGGTGCGCAGCGCGCATGTGTCGACGCTGGGCGCGAACGCGGTCGACGCGTTCTATGTGACGAACAGGCGGGGCCGGCCGCTGCCCGAGAAGGCCGCCGCGGAGCTGGCCGACGCGGTGGAGGCCGCGCTGCGCTGACGGTCCGCCGCGTCCGCGCTTCGTACGCCCCGGTTGTCCACAGGGCAGACCGCACCGCGCGCGGCCGGATACCCTGGGGGACGGTCTGTCCTTCACAGCGCGCAGCTGTACGGGTCAGCTCCCCCTCATCCGCACCCGACCTGAGGATCCGCGACCACCGTGTTCGACACTCTCTCCGACCGCCTCGCAGCCACATTCAAGAGCCTCCGGGGCAAAGGGCGCCTCAGCCCGGAGGACATCGACGCCACGGCCCGCGAGATCCGTATCGCCCTGCTCGAAGCCGATGTCGCGCTGCCCGTCGTCCGCGCCTTCATCGCCAAGGTCAAGGAGCGCGCGGCCGGCGCCGAGGTCTCCCAGGCGCTGAACCCGGCGCAGCAGGTCATCAAGATCGTCAACGAGGAGCTCATCGGCATCCTCGGTGGCGAGACCCGCGTCCTGCGCTTCGCCAAGCAGCCGCCCACCGTGATCATGCTCGCGGGTCTCCAGGGCGCCGGTAAGACCACGCTCGCCGGAAAGCTCGGCCTCTGGCTCAAGGGCCAGGGCCACACCCCGCTGCTCGTCGCCTGTGACCTCCAGCGCCCCAACGCCGTCACCCAGCTCTCCGTGGTCGCCGACCGCGCGGGCGTCTCGGTGTACGCGCCCGAGCCGGGCAACGGAGTCGGCGACCCGGTCAAGGTCGCCGAGGACTCCATCGAGTACGCGAAGACCAAGCAGCACGACGTCGTGATCGTCGACACCGCGGGCCGCCTCGGTATCGACGAGGAGCTGATGAAGCAGGCCGCGGACATCCGCGACGCCGTCAGCCCGGACGAGGTCCTCTTCGTCGTCGACGCGATGATCGGCCAGGACGCGGTCAACACCGCGGAGGCCTTCCGCGACGGTGTCGGCTTCGACGGAGTGGTCCTCTCCAAGCTCGACGGTGACGCCCGCGGCGGCGCGGCCCTCTCCATCGCGCATGTCACCGGCAAGCAGATCATGTTCGCCTCGAACGGCGAGAAGCTGGACGAGTTCGACGCGTTCCACCCGGACCGCATGGCGTCCCGCATCCTCGACATGGGTGACCTGCTCACCCTCATCGAGCAGGCGGAGAAGACGTTCAGCCAGGCCGAGGCCGAGAAGATGGCCTCCAAGCTGGCGAGCAACAAGGGCAAGGACTTCACGCTCGACGACTTCCTGGCGCAGATGGAACAGGTCAGGAAGATGGGCAGCATCAGCAAGCTGCTCGGCATGCTCCCGGGCATGGGCCAGATCAAGGACCAGATCAACAACATCGACGAGAAGGACGTGGACCGCACCGCCGCGATCATCAAGTCGATGACCCCGGGGGAGCGTCAGGACCCGGTCATCATCAACGGCTCACGCCGGGCCCGGATCGCGCGGGGTTCCGGCGTCGAGGTCAGCGCCGTGAAGAACCTGGTGGAGCGGTTCTTCGACGCCCGCAAGATGATGTCGAAGATGGCGCAGGGCGGCGGGATGCCGGGGATGCCGGGCATTCCGGGGATGGGCGGCGGGCCCGGCCGTACGAAGAAGAAGACGAAGCAGGCGAAGGGCAAGCAGCGGTCGGGCAACCCGATGAAGCGGAAGGCCGAGGAGCAGGCGGCGCTGGCGCGCCGGGAGGACGCGGCGAATGGCCTGCCGGCCGGGGGGCAGGACAAGTCGTTCGAACTCCCGGACGAGTTCAAGAAGTTCATGGGCTAGTGCCGCGACCGGCAAGGTTTGCCCGTCGAGGAGCGGCGGCCGGTGCGTGTGATCGCAAGGCGGCCGGAAGTCCTGGTAGCGGAGTTACCTGGGCTTTTGGCCAACGCCGCGAGCGCGCGTGCTGGGCGCCGCTACGGGGCAAACGTTGCCGGGAGGGGCACTAGGTGCCGTCCGGCGGGGGTAGGTGGGCCGGTGCGGGAGGGTGCCGCCGCTTCCCCCGGCACCCGGCACCACCACGGACCCGCGGACGGCAACCGGGCTCATCCGGAGACCATGCTCAGCCACGCGGCCGCATCCGCACCCACCTGCGCCAGCGTCCCGGCGTCCGGCAGTAGTTCGGGGCCCGCCCCGTTCGGGCTGTACGTCAGGACCGGGACGTATTCGCGCGTGTGGTACGCGTGGCCGATCGTCGGGTCGTTGCCGTGGTCGCCCGTCACCGTCAGCCGGTCGCCCGCCCCGGACAGCAGTCCGAGCAGCGCCGACAGCCCCGCGTCGGTCTGTTCCAGGATCCGGCCGTAGCGGTCGGTGTCCTGCTGGTGTCCGGCGAGGTCCGTCTCCTGGACGTTGGCGACGACGAGCCCGTCGCCGGGGGCGCGTACCGCGTCCAGGGTGTGGGCGAGGACCTCCGCCGTCCCCACGGCCGGCCGCCGTACGGCGGCATCGCACGCCAGGATGTCCGCCGCCTTGCCGACCAGCGTCACCGGGATGCCCGCGCGGGCCGCCAGGTCCGGCAACTGGCGGGTGTGGTCGATGTCCGCACCCAGGTGCTGGACTTCGAGTCCGCCGTTGCGGTAGAAGCCGCTCGCCGGGGTGTCCAGGCCGACCGTGCCGCCGTCCCCGTCGCGTACATACGCGCCGAGAGGCCCGTCCGCGTGGCCGCCGACCGCGATGACGCGGGCGACAGGTGCCACGCTCCGTACCGTACGGGCGATCGCGAGGATCCGGTCGAACGGCAGGTCGTCCAGGCGGCCCGAGGCGTTCCAGTTGATGCCCGGGTCGGCCTCCAGGTTGTCGTGGACCAGTACCGCGCCGTCGACCAGGAGCAGCGGCCGGCCGTCGAGCGGTTCGGCCCGGTGGCCGACCGCGCCCAGGGCCGAGATCACCTCGGGGAGGTGGTCGGCCAGCCGGGCCACCGTGACGTGGCTGAAGTCCGCGCCCATCATGGTCTGGTGGCCCGCGTACGTGTCCGCGCCCGGGTAGCCGAGCGCGGCGCGGCCCGCCGTCACCGGCAGCCGGGTGGACCGGGCGAGGTCGGGGTGCGGATGGACCAGGCCGAGGCCCAGTTGTCCCAGCGCGGGCAGCCGCAGGGGGCGGCCCAGGGACGCGCGGCAGTGGTCCAGTACGTGCCCGCACGTGTCGGCCGCGACATCGCCCGGCCGCAGCGCCCCCGCATCCGGCATCGCGCCGATCCCGAATCCGTCGATGACGAGGATGACGGTCTTGCTCATGGCGACGGCTCCTTACAGGGCCCGGCCCCGCGCGTCGTACAGGCCGGTCAGCCGGGGTGTCCCGGTGGAGAGGCCGGCGACGACCGCGACGGTCGAGCGGGTGACGAAGATCTGCGTACGGAAGGCGAGTACGGCGGTGTCGCCTGCCCGCACCTCGCCCGCGGGCGGCGCGTCCAGCAGGCGGTAGTAGTCGATGTTCTCGGCGGGGGCGCCCTGGACCGGAAGGCGCAGACCCGTGCGCGGCAGCAGGGCGGTGCGGATGCCGGCACGGCCGTAGAAGCCGCCGCCGTAGAGCGCGGGCCTGCCGTCCGCGAGAGTGTGGGCGACCTCGCTGACATAGACGTAGGCGGGCCGCTCCGGCTGGTGCGGGTCGATCGCGTGGAGCGGTGTGGTGCCGGTGAGGGAGTGGCCGGGCTCGCCGTGGGTGGCGCCCAGTTCGGCCAGCAGTGGCAGCGTCGCCATCGAGGTGGCGCTGGGCGCGCTGAGCGCGACCGGGTGGTGGCCGCGGGCGACGAGGAGTTCCCTTGCCTTGAGGGCGAGTTCGAAGTTGGGGGTGGGGGCGGGCAGGCCGGTGACCGGGTCGCACAGGACGCAGGGGAACGCGGTGACCCCCGCGATACGGATCGACGGCAGCTGCTCGGCGGCGGACGCGAACTCGTCCAGCGCGTCCAGCGGCACGCCGCCTTCCTGGCCCGGGTAGACGGAGCCGGGTACGCCTTCGAGGCGTACGAACACGTCCTGGACGAAGCCCAGTTCACCGGCGGCCTCCGAGACGGCCCGCGCGTTGGCGAGATCGAAGACGGTCACCGCCTCGGGCCGCCGGGCGAGCAACTCGGGGAGGTCGCGGCGCGGGATCTGCACGAGATGGCCGAGGTTGCCGGCCTGTGCCCCGGCGGCGTGCAGGGTGCGGGCCTCGGAGGCGTCGATCGCGGCGAACCGCGGGATGTGCCGGGCGACCGCCCGGATCAGCGCGGGGTTGCGGCCGAACTGTTTGACCACGAACCAGAGCGAGAGCCCGAGCCGCTCGGCCTCGGCCGCCAGCAGCGCGGCGTTGCCCTCGACGGCGTCCGCGTCCATGACATACGTGTCGGGCGGGATGGCGCCGGAGCGGTGCAGCGCGGTCGCCGTGTCGACGAGCGCGGGGTTGCGGGTGAGGACAGTGTCCAGGAACACGATCAGCCCTTCAGGTCGTGCAGCGAACGGCGGAGGATCTCGATCACGAGGTCGGCTCCGGCCCGCATGGGGTTGATCCGTACGGTCCAGTCGGCGAGTCCGGGTTCGTCGTCGAGCGACGAGCTGGACATCCGGTAGACGAGCGGGGCGATCTCGTAGCGGGAGTTGGAGCCCACGGGATAGGGCGCGGCGCCGTGCCGCGCGGCGACGGCGGGCAGCTCACGGGCGACCGGGCGGTCGAGCCGTACCAGCAGACACCGGTCCTGGGCGTTGGCGATCCTTACCTCGGCGACGCCCGGCACCTCACCGGCGGTGAGCCGCTCCGCGATCTCCGCGCCGACTCGGGACTGGAGCGCCCACAGGACGGGGACATTGGTGAGGGCGCGCAGCGCGTCGAGGGCCTGGTGGCCCTGGACCTGGCCGCCGCCCGAGTAGTTGTCGGCGCGGATCCGTCCGATGAGATCGCGGGCGCCGACGACCGCGCCGACGCCTTCGGGGCCGTGCAGTTTGAAGAGGGAGAAGCAGGAGGCGTCCGCGCCCAGTTCCACCCCGGAGGCGGGTACGCGCATCACCGCGTAGTTGTCGTCGACGACCGTGCGGACCCCGGCGGCGCGGCAGGCCGCGAGGACCTCACCCGGATCGTAGGAGTCGGCGAGCCGCTGCCGGCTGTGCTGGACGTACGCCCAGGAGAACGCGCCGGACTCCAGGGCCCGCCGGAGCGCCGTACGGTCGTTGAAGTCGGCCTCGGTGGTACGGACTCCGAGCCCGCGCAGGGTGACGGCGGTCGTCCGGTAGACCGGGGCCCGGTGGATCAGCAGCGGGTCGCCGGGGGAGACGGCCGCGGCGAGCGCGGCGCGGATCGCGCCCGTACCGGCGCCCTGGACGAGCGCGGCGTCCTCGGCGCCGAAGTAGTCGGCGAGTACGGCCTCGACGCGCGCGGTCGTACGGGGGCGGCCGAGACCCGGTACGACACCGGCGTCCGCCTCGAAGAGCTGCGGTCCCTCGAAGTGCGCGGCGGTGCACTCAAGGAGCCGGAACTGCCGCTGGGCCGCGTCCTCCAGGGTGACGGTCGCCAGCGGGAAGGTCCGCGGGAGCACGGGCATCTCAGAACTCCTCGGTGTCGGTGTCGGTGTCGGTGTCGGTGTCGGTGGCCGGGACGTCGTCCGTGTCGGCGCCGGTCAGGAAGCGCAGCGGGTTGCGCCGGGTCATCAGATCGATCAGCTCGTCGTCCACGCCCGCCGCGCGCGCCTTGGGCAGGAAGGACCGGAAGAGATGCCCGTACCCCTGGCCGCCCTCCGACTCCAGATAGCCGTGGCGCGAGATGTCGCAGCTGAGCAGGACGCGGTCCGCGTGACCGGCGTCCAGCAGGGCGAGCAGCAGCCGCAGCCGGGTGTCGTCGCTCTGGTAGGACTCCTTGCCGACGGTGTCGAAGGCGACATACGCGCCGCTCGCGGCCAGTTCGTGGTGGACGGCGGGATCGTCCAGCAGATCCTGGTGGCCGAGGCAGATCCGGTGCGGTGCCAGGCCCGTACCGGTGAGCAGGTCGAGCTGGGCGAGTCCGCCGCGGCCGAGCTGGGCATGGGTGGCGACCGACAGACCGGTGGCGACGGCGGCGTGCGCCGAGGCGAGCAGCGCGCGGCTCTCCGGCTCGCTGGGCCGGTCGCCGTGGCTGCCGATCTCGCCGAGCACGCCGGGGCGGATCCCGGTGGAGTCGAGCCCGTCGCTGATCTCCCGGACCAGGGTCGCGGTGAGCTCGCCGACGGGCGTGGCGCCGATCTCGTCCCGGTGGAACGGCTCGTAGTACCAGCCGGTGGCCGCGACCACCGCGACCCCGGACTCCTCGGCGACACGGGCCAGGGCGCGCGGGTCTCGGCCCATGCCGCGGCAGGTCAGCTCGATGACCAGGGACAGCCCGAACTCGGCGCGCAGGGCGGCCAGTTCGGAGGTGACAGCGCCCAGATGACGCCCGGTGTCGAGGACGGCGGCGCCGTCGCCCGTACGGTCGAGATCGAGGACGAGATGTTCATGGGAGAGTGCCGGGCCGCGCACGGCGGAGACGGGCAGCGGCCCGGCGACGGTGGTGAGATGGGGCATGGGTACGGGTGCCTTCCTGGCGGGTCTGTCCGGACCGCCGCGGGGTCAGCCCTTGACGGGGGTGAACAAGTCCAGCCAGTAGAGGATGTTGAGGAGAACGCCGCCGACGATGACCGCCGCGGGCGCCGCCGCCATCCGCACCACGGGCCTGCCCATCGCCTCGTTGAGGAGATAGAGCCCGCCGACGATGAGGATCGCGAGTCCGCCGCCCATGACATTGGCCGCGAGCAGTGAGCCGAAGAGGATCGCCAGTTGCAGGGTGTCGGTGATCGCGCTCCGCAGATGCTCGGAGGAGTCCCGCACGCTCGGCAGCTTGCCCAGGACCCTGCCGATGGAGGACAGGGCGAGCACTTCGAGGGCGAAGACCACGGCGCCGACGACGGCCGCCAGGATCGGGTTCGGCATCAGATAGCCGATGGGGTAGACGAGCGTGAAACCGGCGATGCCGTACGCGCCGGACGCGAGCGCGGTCGTCGCGATCAGCGGGATGAAGCCGAAGACCCGGTAGAAGTCGACCTGGGCGGCCTCGCTGTACTGGCCCTTGGCGATCAGGAAGCTGGTCGCCTCGCCGCCGCCGAATATATGCATCTGCGCCAGCACACAGACTCCGGCGCCCAGCACCATGAACAGCGGCAGATACCGGCGCAGACGCAGCGCGCTGGTGCTGAAGAGCGAGGCCATCGGATCGTCTCCGGCCGCCTCCCGCTGCCCCGTACCCGAGGTCTCCCCGCCGGCCGCTCGCGCGGCGGCCAGGTCCGCCTTGCGCTGGAGCAAGTCCTTCCGGACGGCGAAACCGATGAGCAGCAGCACACCGGCCGCCATCGCCGGCGAGCCGGCGAAGACGCTGGGCCAGAGCTTCATCGTCATGATCACGAGCGCCAGCTCCAGCACGGCGGCCAGGCCGCCGCGCAGCCGCCCGAACTGCTTGGTGATGGCGAGCACCGGGAAGAGCGTGAACAGGAAGAGGATCGGCGTCGACATCTGCTGCATCGCCGTCAGGAAGTCGACGGGCAGATCGTGCGCCACATCGTTGGCCCCGTTGAGACCGAAGACGACCACAGCGCCCCAGGCGCCGCCGAGCAGCGGCGCGAGCCACTTCCTCGGCGAGAGGATGCCCAGGATGTCGGTGGGCAGGAAGAGCAGCCAGGGGTTGAGCACGCCGCTGGACAGCGCCATCGGGGCGCCGAGGCCGAAGATGAAGCCCGCCGAGAGGCCGAAGGAGACCGCGGTGGTGGCGGTCCGCTTGGAGCGTCCCTGGATGAAGTCGAGCATGAAGGGGCGTACGCCGTCGTTGAACACGGCCAGCGCCATATGCGAGATGAAGGCGGTCAGCGCGCACAGGGCTATGACAAAGAGCTTCTGCGTCAGCGAGAAGTCCAGACTGGTACTCGCTGCGAGGACGGTGCTGCTCACGGGGTCTCTCCTCCGGTCCCTGGCAGGTCTTCGGTCAGCCGCGCGCGGCGATCGCGCGGGCCATGATCGGGGCGATCACGTCGATCTGGTCGATGGCGAAGCCGAAGACCTTCTTGCCGTCCGCCAGCAGGGCGGCGACCTCGTCCTCGGCGGGGACATGGCGGCCGAAGGTATGGCAGAGCGGCCGGCCCAGGAGGCCGACCAGGACGCCGAGGGAGGCACCGGCGCCGGTGTGACAGGTGCCGAGGTAGTAGTCGGCCTGCCCGGCGCGGAGCTTCATCGCCGCGTCCATGTCGTTGGAGACCGTGATCTCCAGACCGTCGAGGGCGAGTGCGGAGACGGTGTTCGCGACCTCGGTCTTGCCGACGCCGCCGGTGAGGATCTTCGTCATGGCTGGGTCCTTCGCGCTACGAGTGGGGTGACACCTACGGGTGGGGTGAGACCTACGGGTGGGGACCTACGAGTGGGGTGAGGCGGGCGAGTTCTGGGCCAGTACGGCGAGATGCAGGCCCAGGAAGTTGATCTCGGAGTCGGGGAGCGGAGCGCCCAACTCCCGTTCGGCGCGTACGGAGACCGCGTGGGCGCGGGCCACGGCCTCGGGGTGGCCGGCGAGTTCGGCCGCCACCTGCTCGTCGGTCCTGAACTCCTCGATCGGCGTGCCGTCGAGCAGCCGGTTGAGCGCCATCATCAGATGGCTGGTGAGCATGCCCGCCTTGGCCTCGGTGACGGTATGGCCCTCGGTGGCCAGGGAGTCCAGCTCCTCGGTCACGAACGCGGCGACCTCGGGCCTGACCTGGCCGCTCTCGCGGAACAGCCGGACGCGGAGGGCGAGCTGGTCGTCCATGGTCTTCCTTTCTTTCGATCCGATTCCTTGGGTGGGTCCGGTCCTCCTCGGCCGACGCGAACAAGACAGTAACCAGGATTTTGTATTTTGAGCCGACGCGTCGGCTCACGCGGTTCCTTTCGCGTGGCCGGGCGGTGGCGCGGTCAGTACGTGGGCGTGCGCTCACCGCGCAACACCTCGGCCTGGAGGGTGGTGACGACCGACAGATCCAGGGACTCGCGCACGGCGCCGAGCGCTTTCGTCCCCTCCGTTCTGCCGATGATCGCCGCACGGGAGTTGCGCAGCGACAGATCGCGGGTGACCTCGTCGCCGAGCGGCAGGACGTCCACGCTCGTCCCGAGCAGCCCTTGCGCCTCATCGAGGTTCCAGATGGTGGCGTCGGCCAGATTGTGTTCGAACAGCTCGCGCAGCTGCATGTACGACGCCTCGATCCACTCGATGTCCGAGCGTCCGGCGAACGCGCGCTCGGCGAGCATCCGCTGATCCTCGGAGGCGTGGTCGACGGCGACGCGCAGCCCCGGGGTCTCCGGGTCGGAGCCGCGACGCAGCAGCAGACCGTGTGCCCCGACATAGGTGGCCGGGCCCAGATCCGCGACCAGCTCGACCGGATGGTCCTCGATCAGCCGGTCGGCGGCGAAGCGCGAGAGGACGACGAGATCGACCTTGCCTTCGAGGAGGGCGGTCGTACGGGCGCCGGCGCCCCGCATGAAGGTGATCGCGAAGGGCGCGCCGGCCTCCTCGAAGGCGGAGCGCAGCCCGGTCGCCAGCCCTTCGTACCGGCGGGAGTACGGCAGCGGCATCGCGGCGAGGAGCGTGCCGAGCCCGGAGAGCCGCCACAGTATGGAGCGGTCCGAGCGTATGAGGAAGGTGCCGAGATGGCCCCGGGCCGTCGTCTCGATCGCCTCGGCGTTCTCCAGCAGCTGGAGCGCGGCCTGGACGGTGCCGTTCCCGACGCCCAGCTCCACGGCGAAGTCCCGCACGCGCGGCAGCCGGGTCTCCGGCTCGTGGTTCAGCAGGAGAACCGCCAGCTGCCGGGCCGCGAGGCCGTTGCGGGTCAGGAAACGCTCGTCGAAGCCAGTCACGCGAGAGACAGTAAACAGAATTCTGGATACTGTCCAGGGTCGTGCACCGGTCCGTTTCCGGACGGGCATCCCTCTCCGATCGGACGGGCATCCGTCCCCGGGCGGACGGGCATCCGTCCCCGAGCGGGCGACGGACCGGCCGTTCAGGTCAGGATCGCGCGGGCCGGGAAGCCACCCCTCAGGGCGTACGGGCGATCAGATACCGGAAGACATTCGGCATCCAGACCGTGCCGTCGCGGCGCAGATGCGGATGGAGCGCCTCGCCGATCTCCTTCTCCACCAGCCTGCGGTTCGTCGTCCGGATCGCGCCGTCGAACAGCCCCGTCGACAGCAGGCCGCGTACCGCGCTCTCCTGGTCCGCGTACCCGAACGGGCAGGCCACCCGCCCGGAACCGTCCGGCTTCAGACCGGCCCGCGCCGCGATCTCCTCCAGATCGTCGCGGTGCCCCGGCCGCCGGGCGCCCTTGCGCGGGCGGTCGCTCAGCCGGCCCGCGACCCGCAGCACCCCGTCCGTGGCACAGCGCTCCGGCGGACCCCAGCCCGCGAGCACCACGGGCGTGCCGCGCCGGGCCGGCGGTATCGCCTCGTCGAGCGCCGGTCCCAGCCCCTTCGCGTCGCCCGCCACGGAGCCGATCGGCTGGAAGGCGGTGATCAGGTCGTACGGTGAACGGCCGGTCCCCGGCGCGGCGTCGGCCATCCGGTCCACCGGCAGCAGCGTGCCCGTGTCGGCCGCCCGGTCCGCCCGGCCGTCCCCTTCCAGGTCGGCGCCCAGCCGCTGGCGGGCCAGCGCCAGCCGCTCATGGTCGGAATCGACGCCGGTCACCCGCGCACCCCGCGCGGCCGCGAGCAGCAGGGCGAGCCCCGAGCCGCAGCCGAGACCGAGCACCCGGGTCCCGCTCCGGACCTCAAGGCGCTCGTACACCGCTTCGTAGAGCGGCACCAGCATCCGTTCCTGGATCTCGGCCCAGTCGCGGGCGCGCGCGCCCGCCTCGGGGAGGACCGCCGGTGCCGTGCCCGCGTGCGAGAACCGTTGGTGCTGCCGGCCGAGCGTACGTGTCATGGATAGCGCCCCAATCCGCCGAGAGGTCGGTCGTGCCCTGATGGACTGCCCCCCCCGTGTACGTGCGCGCGTTCTTCCCCCGTATGTCGGAGAACTCCTATGCCAGAGAACTCCGCATCCGTGCCCGCGTCCAGTGGGCGGCGGGCAAAGCGTCCATGCCCCGGGCGTGCGCCCCGCGCGCATGGCCGGTTCCTTTTCCCCGAGCCCGTACGATGCCGGCCATGGCGAAGGCACCTGTTCTCACGCCCCGGGCGGACGACTTCCCCCGCTGGTACCAGGATCTGATCACCAAGGCCGAACTGGCCGACAACGGGCCGGTGCGCGGCACGATGGTGATGAGGCCATATGGGTACGGACTGTGGGAGCGGATGCAGCAGGAGCTGGATGCCCGTATCAAGGCCGCCGGCGCCTCGAACGCGTACTTCCCCCTCTTCATCCCGCAGTCGTATCTCACCCGGGAGGCGGCGCACGTCGAGGGTTTCGCGCCCGAACTGGCGGTCGTCACACACGGCGGCGGCAAGGACCTGGAGGAGCCGGTCGTCGTACGGCCCACCTCCGAGACGATCGTCAACGAGTACTTCGCCAAGTGGGTGCGCAGCTACCGCGATCTGCCGCTGCTGATCAACCAGTGGGCCAATGTCGTCCGCTGGGAGATGCGCCCCCGCGTCTTCCTGCGCACCACCGAATTCCTCTGGCAGGAGGGCCACACCGCCCACGCCACCTACGAGGACGCCAGGGACTACGCGGCGCACATCCACCGGAACGTCTACGCGGACTTCATGACCGAGGTCCTCGGGATCGATGTCGTCCTCGGCCGCAAGACCGCGCGCGAGCGCTTCGCCGGGGCCGTCAACACCCTGACGCTCGAAGGGATGATGGGCGACGGCAAGGCCCTCCAACTGGGCACGAGCCACGAGCTGGGACAGAACTTCGCGAGGGCCTTCCACATCCGGTATCTGTCGAAGGAGGGCACCGAGGAGCTGGTCTGGCAGACCTCCTGGGGCGCCTCGACCCGGATGGTCGGCGGACTGATCATGTCGCACGGCGACGACGACGGACTGCGCGTCCCGCCGCGCCTCGCCGCCGTACAGGCCGTCGTGCTGGCCATCAAGGGCGACGAGCCGGTCCTGGCCGCCGTCAGGGAGACCGCCGACCGCCTCCGGCTCGCCGGCGTCCGTGTCCGGATCGACGACCGCACCGACATCCCCTTCGGCCGCCGGGCCGTCGACTGGGAGCTGAAGGGCGTGCCCGTACGGATCGAGATCGGCCCGCGCGACGTGGAGAACGGCACCGCGATGCTCGTACGCCGGATCCCGGGCGGCAAGGAGCCGGTGGCGGTCGACTCCCTCGCCGGGCTGCTGCCCACGGTCCTGGAGGACGACCAGGCGCTGCTGTTGACGGAGTCCAGGGCGCGCCGCGAGGGCCGTACCGCCGACGTCTCCACCGTCGAGGAGGCCGCCGAGGCCGCGGCGGCGGGCGGCTGGGCACGCATCCCCTGGGCGACGCTGGGTACCCGCGGAGAGGCGGACCTCGCCGAGCGCGGGGTCTCCGTACGGTGTCTGGTCGCCGAGGACGGGGCGGTGCCGGAAACGGATGATGAGGCGGGTAGTGTCGCCATTGTGGCCCGCGCGTATTGAGCGGATCCGTCACCAGGAGTCCTGAAGCGGGGAGCTCTCCCGGAAAGGGAAGCGCTGGTGTACGTAGATCGTCTACGCGCCGAAGCGTACGTGGCGCTACGTACCACCTTGGTAGGAGCTGTGAGACTTCTCCGCAGATCAGCGCACCCGCCCTCCTCCGGACGCATCAATGGCAACTGACGGGTACGTGCAAATTATTTGGGATGCCCCGTAATGGAACCCGGGAGGGTTCCGGCTCGTTGTTCACGACGTGAGCACGACACCACCTGTTCTCGCCGCAGAGCTGGCGCAGGCGTGGGCCGATATTCAGCGGTCCCACCCCGAGCTGCCGGATCTTGCCGCGCCAGAGTCCCTGATCGGAGAGTCGTCGTCCGCCTGTGGCGCCGAGCTCTCTTTCGAACGACTGCTTCACGAAGCGGTCCACGGCATCGCCGCAGCCAGAGGTGTTCGGGACACCTCGCGGGCGGGCCGCTATCACAACCGCCGATTCCTGGCGATCGCCGAGGAGATGGGCCTCGACCATCCCGAGGAGCCGCATCCCAGCAGCGGTTTCTCCCTGGTCTCGCTCAGTCCCGAGGCGAAGCGGCGGTACCGCCCCACCATCGAGCGATTGCAGCGCGCCCTCAAGGCGCACACGGTCGCGACGGCCGCCGACACCAAGCGCAGCTTCCGCGGCCCGGCCGCCAGACACGGTTCGTCCGGCGGCGGGGTACGCGTCAAGGCGGTCTGTGACTGCGGCCGGAACGTACGGGTCGTACCGTCGGTCCTCGCCCAGGCCCCGATCGTCTGCGGCGGCTGCGGCAAGCCCTTCCGTATCCCCGAAGTGGTCGGCGCCGCGGGCTGAGTCCTCGCGGGCCGGGCCACCGGCCGCCCCGGCCGCTCCCGGCCCCTGCCCGCTCGCCGGATCATGACCGCCGGCGGGTCATGGCCGGTCGCGGTCGTATGGCAGAATGGCCAGCTGTACTCGACAGTCGCACAGGACCCCTCTCTCCTCCGGCTGACGCGTCCATCGGGCGGATCGGGTACCGCAACCCCACGCGGCATCCCGTTGTGCCCAACCACGTCAAGACCAGGAGACACCACTCCAGTGGCAGTCAAGATCAAGCTGAAGCGTCTGGGCAAGATCCGTTCGCCTCACTACCGCATCATCGTCGCCGACTCCCGTACCCGCCGCGACGGCCGGGCCATCGAGGAGATCGGTCTGTACCACCCGGTGCAGAACCCCTCGCGCATCGAGGTCGACTCGGAGCGCGCGCGTTACTGGCTGTCCGTCGGCGCCCAGCCGACCGAGCCGGTTCTCGCGATCCTCAAGCTCACCGGTGACTGGCAGGCGCACAAGGGCCTGCCGGCCCCCGCGCCGCTGCTCCAGCCGGAGCCGAAGGCCGACAAGCGCGCCCTCTTCGAGGCCGCCGCGAAGGACGCCGGCGACGAGCCCAAGGGTGAGGCGATCACTCAGAAGGCCAAGAAGTCCGACAAGAAGGCCGACGAAGCCGGGACCGAGTCCTCGGCCGCCGTCGAGTCGACCGAGGCCTGAGCATGCTCGAGGAGGCTCTCGAGCACCTCGTGAAGGGCATCGTCGACAACCCGGACGAAGTGCAGGTGGCCTCGCGCAACCTGCGCCGCGGCCGTGTGCTGGAGGTCCGGGTGCACCCCGACGACCTCGGCAAGGTGATCGGCCGCAACGGCCGCACCGCACGTGCTCTGCGGACCGTCGTGGGCGCCATCGGCGGCCGTGGCATCCGCGTCGATCTGATCGACGTGGACCAGGTTCGCTGAGTCAGCAGAACACCGGCAGGGGCCGGGAGGGCCACGGCCTTCCCGGCCTTCGCTGTTTCCGGTGCGTGATCGTGACAAGAAGGTGGAGTGTCAGTGCAGTTGGTGGTCGGGCGGGTGGGCCGCGCCCATGGGATCAAGGGTGAGGTCACGGTCGAGGTACGTACGGACGAGCCCGAACTGCGGCTCGGGCCCGGCGCCGTACTCGCCACGGAACCGGCCCAGGCCGGACCGCTGAGGATCGAGACGGGCCGGGTGCACAGCGGCAGGCTGCTGCTGCGCTTCGAGGGCGTACGCGACCGTACGGGCGCCGAGGCGCTGCGCAATGTCCTGCTGATCGCGGAGGTCGACCCCGAGGAACTCCCCGAGGACCCCGAGGAGTTCTACGACCATCAGCTGATGGACCTCGATGTGGTGCTCGCCGACGGCACGGAGATCGGGCGGATCACCGAGATCTCGCATCTGCCCTCGCAGGATCTGTTCATCGTGGAACGGCCGGACGGCAGCGAGGTGATGATCCCCTTCGTGGAGGAGATCGTCACCGAGATCGACCTGGAGGAGCAGCGGGCCGTCATCGACCCGCCGCCGGGGCTGATCGACGACAGGGCGGAGATCGCCTCCGGCCGGGACGGCGATTCCGGTGGCTCGGGCAGCACCGACGGGGAGGCCGCGACCGGTAGGGACGGGGCGACCGGTAGGGACGCCGCGATCGGTAGGGACGGCGCCTGATGCGGCTCGATGTGGTCACGATCTTCCCGGAGTACCTGGAGCCGCTGGACGTCTCGCTCGTCGGCAAGGCCCGCGCACGCGGCCGGCTCGACGTCCACGTACACGACCTCAGGGAGTGGACGTACGACCGGCACAACACGGTGGACGACACTCCGTACGGCGGCGGTCCCGGCATGGTCATGAAGACGGAGCCCTGGGGCGACGCGCTGGACGACGTCCTGGCGAGCGGCTACGAGTCGGGTGCCCATGGCCCGGTCCTGGTCGTCCCCACCCCCAGCGGCCGCCCCTTCACCCAGGAACTGGCCGTCGAGCTGTCCGAGCGGCCCTGGCTGGTCTTCGCCCCCGCGCGCTACGAGGGCATCGACCGCCGGGTCATCGACGAGTACGCGACCCGGATGCCGGTGGTCGAGGTCTCCATCGGTGACTATGTGCTCGCCGGCGGCGAGGCCGCCGTACTGGTGGTCACCGAGGCCGTCGCCCGGCTGCTGCCTGGTGTGCTGGGCAACGCGGAATCGCACCGCGACGACTCCTTCGCCCCCGGCGCGATGGCGAATCTGCTGGAGGGCCCCGTCTACACGAAGCCGCCGCAGTGGCGCGGGCGCGGGATTCCCGAGGTGCTGCTCAGCGGCCACCACGGCAAGATCGCGCGCTGGCGGCGGGACGAGGCGTTCCGGCGCACCGCCCTCAACCGGCCCGATCTGATCGAGCGTTGCGACCCGGCGTCCTTCGACAAGAAGGACCGCGAGATGCTGTCCATCCTGGGCTGGGCGCCGGAGCCCGGTGGCCGATTTTGGCGCAGGCCCGAGGCCATGGAAGAATAGGCCGCTGCTGTACGTCCGGTGTGCGCCCCTGCCGCAGGGGGAACGACGCCCGCCCGACGCGAACGGCACATCAGACTCTCTCTCGATATCCGCTGATGACCTGTGGCATCAGCGAGGAAGCAGACCATCATGGCCAGCCTGCTCGACGTCGTCGACGCATCGTCGCTCCGCAGCGACCTCCCCGCTTTCCGTCCCGGCGACACCGTGAACGTCCACGTACGTGTCATCGAGGGCAACCGCTCCCGTATCCAGCAGTTCAAGGGCGTGGTCATCCGCCGCCAGGGCTCCGGTGTCCGTGAGACGTTCACGGTCCGCAAGGTCTCCTTCTCCGTCGGCGTCGAGCGCACCTTCCCCGTGCACAGCCCGATCTTCGAGAAGATCGAGCTCGTGAGCCGCGGTGACGTCCGTCGCGCCAAGCTGTACTACCTCCGTGAGCTGCGCGGCAAGGCCGCGAAGATCAAGGAGAAGCGCGACAGGTGAGCCCCGCGCCGTCCGGGCCGGCTCGGACGCGCACCCGGGTCCACAGGGCCGCCGGATAAGATCTGGCCCCGATGGACGCCGAAGCACGACAGACGGAGCGCGATCGCTCTTCCGCATCCCACGACGGGACGGAAGAGGGGTCGCGCTCCGCGCGTTCCTCCCGGCGGTCCTCCGGACTCCGCGGACTCCCGGGACTTTCCGGACCGTCCGGGCTCTCCTGGGGCAGGGCGGGGCTGCTCGGGCTCGCCTGTGGCGTCTTCGCGCTGCTCCTCAGCAGCTTCGTGGTGCAGCCGTTCCTGATTCCCAGCGGTTCGATGGAGCCCACTCTCCAGGTCGGGGACCGGGTGCTCGTCAACAAGTTGGCGTACCGTTTCGGTACCGCGCCGGAGCGTGGTGATGTGGTGGTCTTCGACGGCACCGGATCCTTTGTCCAGGAGCCGGCGCGGGAGAACCCCGTCACCGGGCTGCTGCACGGGGCGGCCGCGGCCCTGGGTCTCGCCGAGCCCGCCGAGACCGACTTCGTCAAGCGCGTGGTCGGGGTGGGGGGTGACCGCGTGGTCTGCTGCGACAAGGGGGGCAGGGTCGAGGTGAACGGCCGGTCCGTGGACGAGCGGTATCTGTACGCCGGAGACGCGCCCTCCAGCGTCCCCTTCGACATCGTCGTACCCCGGGGGACCCTGTGGGTGATGGGCGACCACCGCGGCAATTCCCGCGACTCCCGCGACCATCTGGGCGATCCCGGCGGCGGCATGGTGCCCGTGGACAAGGTCATCGGACGGGCGGACTGGATCGGCTGGCCGCTGGGCCGCTGGGCGGTCCTGGAGCCGACAGAGGCCTTCCGCGACGTACGGGGCCCGGGTGACGCGGACATCCGGGGTGACGGGGAGATCCCGGGTGACGCGGCGGCCTCGGGTGGCATAGAGGCCCCGGGCGGGGGCCATGGGTAAGCGGGGGCGCCGCCCCAGTCATGGGGCCGACACCCGGCTGCCGACCGGCTCCCGGCCCACCACCGGCCGGACGCTGCCGGGGCGCGCGGAGCGCCGTAAGCTCGCCCGCCGGGTCAAGCAGCGCCGTCGCAGGTCCGCGGCGAAGGAGATACCGCTGCTCATCACCGTGGCGGTGCTGATCGCGCTGGTCCTCAAGACTTTTCTGGTGCAGGCGTTCGTGATCCCCTCGGGATCGATGGAGCAGACGATCAGGGTCAGCGACCGGGTGCTGGTGGACAAGCTCACGCCGTGGTTCGGCTCGAAGCCGGAGCGCGGCGATGTCGTGGTCTTCAGGGACCCCGGGAACTGGCTTCGGGACGAGAAGCCGCCGCCGGACAACTCACCCGTCGTGATCAAGCAGGTCAAGCAGGCGCTGACCTTCATCGGACTGGTGCCGTCCGCCGACGAGCAGGATCTGATCAAGCGCGTCGTCGCGAAGGGCGGGGACACCGTGAAGTGCTGCGACCGGGACGGCAAGGTCACCGTCAACGGCACCCCGCTGACCGAGCCGTATCTGAACCCCGGGAACGCGCCCTCCACGATCCCCTTCGAGGTACAGGTGCCGGCCGGACGCATCTTCGTGATGGGGGACCACCGGTCCAATTCGGCCGACTCCCGCTTCCACCTGCAGGAGCCGGACAAGGGGACCGTCTCGGAGGACGAGGTCGTGGGCCGCGCGGTCGTCATCGCCTGGCCGTTCGGTCACTGGCGGCGACTGGAGGAGCGGGAGACCTACGCATCGGTCCCGGATCCGCGTGCCGCGCCGACGACGGCACTGGGACCGTCCCATAGTGTGTCTTCCCAGGATCTGAACGGATTGATCCGGCTCCCGAGCCCTGCGGAACTCCCGCTCGTTATGGGAGTGGTGGGCCTGTCCCGTCTCCGGGGCAGGCGATCGCACGGAGTAATCGCACGGAGTGAGGAGTGGATGTGGGGGATGTGGCGGTCGGCGCACGATCCGGACACGATGATCCCGAGGAGGGACACGAGCAGCTCGCCGAGTCGCCCGAAAACGTGACGGACCAGCCGACGGAACGCGGGAGCGGGTCCGGTGGGATCCACGACGGCGACAAGGACAGCGACAGCGACGGATCGGACGCGAGGAAACCGCGCTCCTTCTGGAAGGAGCTGCCCCTTCTCAT
Organism: Streptomyces sp. NPDC102274; assembly: GCF_044766385.1. Taxonomy (NCBI): domain Bacteria; kingdom Bacillati; phylum Actinomycetota; class Actinomycetes; order Kitasatosporales; family Streptomycetaceae; genus Streptomyces; species Streptomyces sp. NPDC102274. The sequence continues at coordinate 124,665 of NZ_JBIWLW010000016.1, forward strand.
CGGGATCGCGCTCCTGCTGGCGCTTCTGATCAAGACTTTCCTGGTACAGGCGTTCTCGATCCCCTCGGACTCGATGCAGGACACCCTGCAACGGGGCGACCGAGTGCTGGTGGACAAGCTCACCCCCTGGTTCGGCTCCGAGCCGGAGCGGGGTGAGGTCGTCGTCTTCCACGACCCGGGCGGCTGGCTGGACGACACCCAGGCACCCGCGCCGAATGTGGCGCAGCGGTTCCTGAGCTTCATCGGACTGATGCCGTCGTCCGAGGAGAAGGACCTGATCAAGCGGGTCATCGCGGTCGGCGGTGACACGGTGGAGTGCAAGAAGGGCGGAAAGGTCCAGGTCAACGGGGTTCCGCTGAACGAGACCGATTACATCTACCCGGGCAACACTCCCTGTGACGACAAGCCGTTCGGGCCGATCGACGTGCCCAAGGGCAGCATCTGGGTGATGGGTGACCACCGGCAGAACTCGCTGGACTCCCGCTACCACCAGGAGCTGCCCGGAAACGGCACGGTCTCCAACGACGAGGTCGTCGGGCGCGCGTTCGTGGTGGCCTGGCCGGTCAACCGCTGGTCGCTGCTTCCGGTGCCCGGCACGTTCGACCAGTCCGGGCTGAGCGCGGCGGCGTCGGTGGCCTCGGCCGCGGCTCCGGGGGCGCTGGGCCTGGCCGGGGCGGTGCCGTTCGTACTGTGGCGCCGCAGGAGGCTGACCCGGGGGCGTACCGCCGGGTAGGGTGCCGTCCCGGATCGTCGATCTCCGAGGATCACTCCCGGGAACGGTGCAGTGCACGGTGGAGTGCACGTCGGAGTGATCGTTCTCCGGAACGGGGGGAGTGCTGGGATGAGCGGAACAGGACGAGCGGAACGTTCGAACGGCGGCCACGGCCGCCTCGGCAGTGTGCTGTCGGGGCTGGTCGTGGCCGTCGGCTGTGTGCTCTTCCTCGGCGGGTTCGGGTGGGGAGCCGTCGAGTATCTGCCGTACACCGTCCCGACCAATTCGATGGACCCGACCGTGAAGGCCGGTGACCGGGTGCTGGCGCAGCGGATATCCGGCGACGAGGTGCGCCGCGGCGACGTGGTGGTCTTCAAGGACGTGGACTGGGCCAATATGCCGATGGTGAAGCGCGTGGTCGCGGTCGGCGGCGACAAGATCGCCTGCTGTGACGCGGACGGCCGGCTCACCGTCAACGGCACGGCGATCGAGGAGCCGTACGTACAGGGAATGATCGGCGGGCGGGCGTCCTCGACCGATTTCGACGCGACCGTGCCCGAGGGGAAGCTGTTCCTGCTCGGTGATGAGCGCAGCGGTTCGCTGGACTCCCGGGTTCATCTGGAGGACGCGGGGCAGGGTTCGGTGCCGCGCTCGGCGGTCGACGCGCGCGTCGATGCCGTGGCCTGGCCGCTGGGCGGGGTGATCGAACGGCCGGCGGGCTTCGCGGCGCTGCCGGGCGGGGTGTCCGGGCCGGGGCCGGTGCGGCTGATCGTGGTGGCGGTGGTGACCGGGGCGCTGCTGATCTTCGGCGGGGCGGCGTACGGGCCGATCGCCCGGAGGTTCTCAAAGCCGCGGAGCGGCCGCGGGATCGGTGAAGGGGTGTCCGCCGGTGTCCGCTGAATCCGCTGGGACCGGCGAGTCGGCTGGGTCGGCCGGATCGGTCGGGGCCGTCGAGTCGGGTGGACGAGCGCTGCGGAAGGTGGCGCGGGTGGTGCTGCTGGATCCGGAGGACCGGATTCTGCTGTTGCACGGATACGAGCCCGGTGATCCGGACGACGACTGGTGGTTCACGCCCGGCGGGGGTCTGGAGGGCGACGAGACCCGGGAAGAGGCCGCGCTGCGCGAGCTGGCGGAGGAGACGGGGATCACACAGGTGGTGCTGGGGCCCGTGTTGTGGCGCCGGACCTGTTCCTTCCCGTTCGACGGGCGCCGCTGGGATCAGGATGAGTGGTACTTCCTGGCACGTACGACGCAGACCGAGACGTCGGCCGAGGGGCTGACCGAGCTGGAGCTGCGAAGTGTCGCGGGGCTGAGGTGGTGGACCTCCGCCGAACTGTCGGCAGCGCGTGAGACGGTGTATCCGACCAGGCTCGCCGAGCTGCTGCGCACGCTGCTCGACGAGGGTCCTCCGGGTGCGCCGGTGGACCTCGCCCCCGAGAGCGTCTAGGGGCGCGAGGGCCGGAGCACAATAGGGGGACGTACGGCTGAAGGGGAACATGCCATGAGCGCCGAGGACCTCGAGAAGTACGAGACCGAGATGGAGCTGAAGCTCTACCGGGAGTACCGAGATGTCGTCGGTCTGTTCAAATACGTGATCGAGACCGAGCGACGCTTTTATCTCACCAATGACTACGAGATGCAGGTGCACTCGGTGCAGGGTGAGGTCTTTTTCGAGGTCACGATGGCGGATGCCTGGGTCTGGGACATGTATAGGCCGGCCAGGTTCGTCAAGCAGGTACGCGTGCTCACGTTCAAGGACGTGAATATCGAGGAGCTGAACAAGAGCGACCTCGAACTCCCCGGCGGCTGAAGAGCGTGATCGGGCCGGGAGCCAGGAGCCCGGGAGCCGGTGTGAAGCTGGGGGCCGGTGTGCGGGGGCGCCACGAACGAGTGAGCGAGTTTTCCACAACCGCCGGGTTGTCCACCAAGATCCACTAGCTTCGGGCGATCGCGTCAGAGTCGGTACCGGAGGTGGTGCCGGAATGAACGCGACGGGGGCACTGGGGCGGTACGGCGAGGATCTGGCGGCGCGGCGGCTGGCCGACGCGGGGATGATCGTGCTGGCGCGCAACTGGCGGTGCGGCAGGGTCGGCGAGATCGACATCGTGGCCCGCGACAAGGACAGCGGGGGCCGGGACGTGCTGGTCGTCTGCGAGGTGAAGACCCGCAGGGCCGGCTGGTTCGAGCATCCGATGGCCGCGGTCACGCCGGTGAAGGCGGAGCGGCTGAAACGGCTCGCGTACTGCTGGCTGGAGCGGTGCGGCGGTCCGCCGCCTGGCGGGGTGCGTATCGATCTGATCGGTGTGCTGCTGCCCGGCCGGGGCGCTCCCGTGGTCGAGCACGCCCAGGGGGTGGCCTGATGGGGTTCGCGCGTGCGTGCTCGGTGGCGCTGCTGGGCGTCGAGGGTGTGGTGGTCGAGGTCCAGGCGGACCTGGAGCCCGGAGTGGCCGCCTTCACCCTGGTGGGGCTGCCCGACAAGAGTCTCGTGGAGAGCCGCGACCGGGTGCGGGCGGCCGTCGTGAACTCCGGGGGCGAGTGGCCGCAGAAGAAACTCACGGTGGGGCTGAGCCCCGCCTCCGTGCCGAAGAGCGGCAGCGGCTTCGACCTGGCCGTGGCCGCCGCGGTGCTCGGGGCCGCCGAACGGATCGATCCCGGGGCCATCGCCGATCTGGTGCTGATCGGGGAGCTCGGCCTGGACGGACGGGTCAGGCCGGTGCGCGGGGTGCTGCCCGCTGTGCTCGCGGCGGCCGAGGCCGGCTATCGCCAGGTCGTCGTCCCCGAGCAGACCGCGGGGGAGGCTTCCCTGGTGCCGGGGGTGTCGGTCCTCGGGGTACGGACCCTGCGCCAGCTCATCGCCGTACTGACCGACGCGCCGGTGCCCGAGGAAGCGCCGGAGAGCGCGCGGGGGCGTCCCGACGCGATGCTCGCGGGGCTGATGGTGCCCGGCGCGGGGGTGGGCACCGGTCTGGCGGCGGGCGGCGGGACGGGCGACGGACACCGGCCGGATCTCGCGGACGTGGCCGGCCAGGAGGTGGCCCGTACGGCGCTGGAGGTGGCCGCAGCGGGCGGGCACCATCTGCTGCTCCACGGACCGCCGGGGGCGGGGAAGACGATGCTGGCGGAGCGGCTGCCCGGCGTCCTGCCGCCCCTGACCGGGCAGGAATCCCTGGAAGTCACCGCTGTGCACTCGGTGGCCGGCATGCTGCCGCCCGGCGAGCCGCTCGTCCGTACCCCGCCCTACTGCGCACCGCACCACTCGGCGACCATGCAGTCCCTGGTCGGCGGCGGGAACGGGCTCCCGCGGCCGGGCGCGGTGTCGCTGGCCCACCGAGGGGTGCTTTTTCTCGACGAGGCGCCGGAGTTCTCGGGCCGGGCACTGGACGCCCTGCGGCAGCCGCTGGAGTCAGGCCATGTGGTGGTGGCCCGCAGCGCCGGGGTGGTACGGCTGCCGGCGCGGTTCCTGATGATCCTCGCGGCCAACCCCTGCCCGTGCGGGCGGCACACCCTGGTCGGGGCGGCGTGTGACTGCCCGCCCTCGGCGATCCGCCGCTACCAGGCCCGGCTGTCCGGGCCGCTGCTCGACCGGGTCGATCTGCGGGTCGGCGTCCAGCCCGTCCACCGCGCGGATCTGCTGGGGCAGGGCGGCAGGGGCGAGACCACGGCGGCGGTGGCCGCGCGGGTACGGGACGCCCGGCAGCGGTCGGCGGCCCGGCTGGACGGCACGCCGTGGACGGTCAACAGCGAGGTGCCCGGCCATGAGCTGCGTACGCGCTGGCCCGTCGCCCCCGGAGCGCTCGCGGCGGCCGAACGCGATCTGGAGCGTGGCCTGCTCACCGCGCGCGGCTTGGACCGGGTACTGCGGGTGGCATGGACGGTCGCGGACCTCGCCGGGCGCGCCCGGCCGGAATCGCGCGATGTGGCCCTGGCGCTGGAGCTGCGTACCGGCGTCGCCCGGGGTGCGGCGGTGGCCGGAGCGGCGTCATGACCTCCGTCGCCGCGGGGGAGCGGCTGGCGCGGGCCGCGCTCACGCGGATCCTGGAGCCGGGGGACGAGTGCGGCGGACGGTGGCTGCGGAGGTACGGGGCGGCCCGGCTGCTGGAGCTGCTCACCTCACCGGATGCCGGACCGGAGAGGCTCACCGAGATCGGTGAGCGGCGGCTCGGCGGCTATCGGATACGGGCGACCACGGCCGACCCCGAGCGCGATCTGGCGGCGGTCAGCGCGCTCGGCGGCCGGTTCGTCTGCCCCGGCGACCGGGAGTGGCCCAGCCAGCTCGACGATCTGGAAGCGGCGGCGCCTATCGGGCTGTGGGTGCGCGGCGCCGCGGATCTACGGCTCTGGTCACTGCGCTCCGTCGCGGTGGTCGGCGCCAGGGCGTGTACTCCGTACGGGGCACATATGGCGGCGAGTCTGGGCTCGGGTCTGGCGGAGCGCGGCTGGGTGGTGACCTCCGGTGCGGCGTTCGGGGTGGACGGCGCGGCGCACCGCGGTGCGCTGGCGGCTGACGGTGCCACCGTGGCCGTACTCGCCTGCGGGGTCGATGTGGTTTATCCCCGCGGTCACACGGAGCTGATCGGACGCATCGCCGAACAGGGCCTGGTCATCGGTGAATTACCGCCGGGCGACCATCCCACCCGCAGCAGGTTCGTCCTCCGTAACCGCGTGATCGCCGCGCTCACCAGAGGGACTGTCGTGGTGGAGGCGGAGTACCGCAGCGGATCCCTGGTCACCGCGCGCGACGCGCGGCGGCTCGGCCGCTTCACGATGGGCGTGCCCGGCCCCGCCACCAGCGGCCTCTCGGCGGGTGTGCACGAACTGCTGCGCGGTGAGGGAGTGCTGGTCACGGACGCCGCGGAAGTAGTCGAGCTGGTGGGCGACATGGGCGAACTGGCACCGCTGCGACGCGGCCCCGTACTGCCCAGGGATCTGCTCGACCCGGTCAGCGCACGGGTTCTGGAGGCGCTGCCCGCGCGGGGAGCCTCGCGGGGGCCGGAGATCGCGCGCGGCGCGGGCACGACCACGGACGAGGCGCTCGGCAGATTGTACGAACTGCACTCGTTGGGGTTTGTCGAACGGCGTGGCGACGGCTGGCAGTTGGCCGCCGCGCGGCGAGGCGGTACTTGACCTGGGGCATTCGGGTGAAAAGGTGATGCGAATGACCCCTGTCTCTCGATCGGTGACACACCGGGGGCCGGCGCGAGCGGCGTCGGCCCCGGATCGAAGGTGTGGTCGACGCCGTCCGTCGAGGCGAGTGCGGGCGCCGGTTCCTCGCTCAGCGCGACGCTTCAGTCACGCTACGCTCACCTGCATTCCGGCCACCGAGACAGATGTCCTCCCGCACTTCACAGCAGAACGGCTCAAGGCAACGCATGCCCCAGCACACCTCCGGGTCTGACCGCGCGGCGGCGCCCCCTGCCGCCCGGAGCGGCGTGCGGCCCCCCGCGCCCTCGTCGCTCGACGAGTTGTGGCGGTCGTACAAGACCACGGGCGACGAGCGGCTGCGCGAGCAGTTGATCCTGCACTACTCGCCCCTGGTGAAGTATGTGGCGGGCCGGGTGAGCGTGGGGCTGCCGTCCAATGTCGAGCAGGCCGACTTCGTCTCCTCCGGGGTCTTCGGTCTGATCGACGCGATCGAGAAGTTCGACATCGAGCGGGCCATCAAGTTCGAGACCTACGCGATCACCCGTATCCGCGGCGCGATGATCGACGAGCTCCGGGCCCTGGACTGGATCCCGCGCTCCGTACGGCAGAAGGCCAGGGCCGTCGAGCGCGCCTACGCCACGCTGGAGGCCCAGCTGCGGCGTACGCCCTCGGAGCCCGAGGTCGCCGACGAGATGGGGATCGCGCTGGAGGAACTGCACGCGGTTTTCAGCCAGTTGTCCCTGGCGAACGTCGTGGCGCTGGAGGAGCTGCTGCATGTCGGCGGCGAAGGCGGTGACCGGCTCAGCCTCATGGACACCCTGGAGGACACCGCCGCCGACAACCCGGTGGAGGTCGCCGAGGACCGTGAGCTGAGACGGTTGCTCGCGCGGGCCATCAACACCCTGCCCGACCGGGAGAAAACCGTCGTCACGCTCTACTACTACGAGGGTCTCACGCTCGCCGAGATCGGCCATGTCCTCGGGGTGACCGAGAGCAGGGTCAGTCAGATCCACACAAAGTCCGTGCTGCAACTGCGGGCGAAGCTGGCCGACGTCGGACGCTGACGCTGTGCCGCCGCCCGCTCATCCGTAGAGTGGAGGCGTGCCCAGGATTCGAGCGGCCTCCGTGGCCGAGCACCGGACGATGCAACGAGGCGCCCTGCTGGACGCGGCGCGCTCCCTCCTGTCCGAAGGCGGTACGGACGCGCTGACCTTCCCCGCACTCGCCGAGCGCACCGGCCTCGCCAGGTCCTCCGTCTATGAGTACTTCCGCTCGCGCGCCGCCGTCGTCGAGGAACTGTGCGCCGTCGACTTCCCGGTCTGGGCGGCCGAGGTCGAGGCGGCCATGGCCGGGGCGGAGACGCCCGAGGCCAAGATCGAGGCGTATGTGCGCCGTCAGCTCGCGCTGGTCGGGGACCAGCGGCACCGCGCGGTGGTCGCCATCTCCGCGAGCGAGCTGGACGCCGGAGCCCGGGAGAAGATCCGTGCCGCGCACGGCGGTCTGATCGCCATGATCGTGGAGGCTCTCGGCGAACTGGGCCACGAACAGCCCCGGCTCGCCGCCATGCTGCTCCAGGGCGTCGTGGACGCGGCGGTCAGACGTATCGAGCTCGGCGCGACCGAGGCGCCTCCGGAGATCGCCGAGGCGGCCGTCTCCATGGCGCTGCGCGGCGTACGGGGCTGACCTCCGGGCGCGTACGCCGGCGGATGCGCCGTCGGTGCATCGCGCGCCCCGCTGGACTAGGGTGTGTCTTCAAAGTCCCGCCTGCCCGGCGGTGCTTTGAAGACACGCCCTGGCTCAGGCCCCGGCTCGGGAACGCCGAAGACCGGCAGAAGCCGTGACGGGCCCCGGCGCAGCAGCTCGCGGGGCAGCAGGGACAGCGGGTTCAGATAGACCGCACCCCGCAGCAGACCCCAGTGCAGACACCCCGGCGCGCAGTGGGACGGGCCGCCCGTCACCGTGGCGACCCGCCGGCCCGCCGTCACCTCGTCCCCTTCGGCGACGAGAGGTGACACCGGTTCGTAGGTCGTCCGCAGCGGCGGATCACCCGTACCGGACAGCGTGATCGAGAGCACCCCGCGCCCGGCCACCTGCCCCGCGAAGGAGACCCGGCCCGAGGCCGCCGCACGGACCGGCGCCCCGACGGCCGCGGCCAGATCGACGCCGCGATGACCGCGACCGTACGCCGTGGCGGGTGGCTCCCAGCCCCGCAGCACCGCCGGACGCGAACCCACGGGCCAGGCCCGGCCCTCACCGCTGCCACGCGTCTGCGCGGCCACCGCCTCCTGAGGCGCCCACAGCCCGAGCGGCGCCGGGACGGCAGCGGGGAGGACGGCAGCGGAGAGTGCGAGCAATATGTGAAGAAGGAATACGTGAAGAAGGAAAAGGAATACGTGAAGTGGGGCGAGGGTGCCGATGCGGCTACGGACAGTGTTCATGCGGTCCACGGTCCCGCATGAGAGCCCCAGCGCGCTGATCATGAACGGGATCTGTGGAGTACCGACCAGTTGTGGACAGCGCCGTCACCCAGAGGTGCGAAGGTCCCGTACACTTCTTGTGGCGATCCGGGTCACCGGGTCGACTTCGCACGCCCCGCCATCGGCCCCTTCGCGCCGATGTCAGCGCTTCTCGGTCTCGGACTTCCGTGGCACAGCGCATCGGGGCGTCAGGCGCGACTGCCGTCCGGCGGACGCGACAACCGAGTATCTCAAGGAGTACGGCCATGGCCGTCGTCACGATGCGGGAGCTGCTGGAGAGCGGCGTCCACTTCGGTCACCAGACCCGTCGCTGGAACCCGAAGATGAAGCGCTTCATCTTCACCGAGCGCAACGGCATCTACATCATCGACCTGCTCCAGTCGCTGTCGTACATCGACCGCGCCTACGAGTTCGTCAAGGAGACCGTCGCGCACGGCGGCTCCATCATGTTCGTCGGTACGAAGAAGCAGGCCCAGGAGGCCATCGCCGAGCAGGCGACGCGCGTCGGCATGCCCTACGTCAACCAGCGCTGGCTGGGCGGCATGCTCACCAACTTCTCCACCGTCTACAAGCGCCTTCAGCGTCTGAAGGAGCTTGAGCAGATCGACTTCGAGGACGTGGCCGCCTCCGGCCTCACCAAGAAGGAGCTGCTGGTCCTCTCCCGCGAGAAGGCCAAGCTGGAGAAGACCCTCGGTGGTATCCGCGAGATGCAGAAGGTGCCCAGCGCCGTCTGGATCGTGGACACCAAGAAGGAGCACATCGCTGTCGGTGAGGCGCGCAAGCTCCACATCCCCGTCGTCGCGATCCTCGACACCAACTGTGACCCCGACGAGGTCGACTACAAGATTCCGGGCAACGACGACGCGATCCGCTCCGTCACCCTGCTCACCCGTGTGATCGCCGACGCCGTCGCCGAGGGACTCATCGCCCGTTCCGGTGTCGCCACCGGTGATTCGAAGCCGGGCGAGAAGGCCGCCGGCGAGCCGCTCGCCGAGTGGGAGCGCGACCTGCTCGAAGGCGAGAAGAAGGACGACGCCGAGAAGCCGGCCGAGGCCGAGGCCGAGGCCAAGGCCGAGGGCGACGTCCAGACCTCCGCCGAGACGGAGAAGGTCGCCGACGCGGAGCAGGCCGAGGCCCCCGCCGAGGCTCCGGCCGCGGACACCGAGCAGGCCTGACCTTTCCCAGGTTCGGTAGTTGACGGCGGGGGCCCACCGGCCCCCGCCGTTCACCCGTAGATCCTTCAGACCTTCGAGAGAGAATTACAGATCATGGCGAATTACACCGCCGCTGACGTCAAGAAGCTCCGTGAGCTCACCGGCGCCGGCATGATGGACTGCAAGAAGGCGCTCGACGAGGCCGACGGCAACGTCGACAAGGCCGTCGAGCTTCTCCGCGTCAAGGGGCAGAAGGGCGTCGCCAAGCGCGAGGGCCGTTCGGCCGAGAACGGCGCCGTCGTCTCCCTCATCTCCGAGGACAAGACCTCCGGCGTTCTGGTCGAGCTGAAGTGCGAGACGGACTTCGTCGCCAAGGGTGACAAGTTCCAGACCGTCGCCAACACGCTCGCGGCCCACGTCGCCGCGACGTCCCCGGCCGACCTCCCGGCGCTGCTCGCCTCCGAGATCGAGGCCGGCAAGACCGTCCAGGCGTACGTCGACGAGGCGAACGCCAACCTGGGCGAGAAGATCGTCCTGGACCGCTTCGCGCAGTTCACCGGCGGTTACGTGGCCGCCTACATGCACCGCACCATGCCCGACCTCCCGCCGCAGGTCGGCGTCCTCGTCCAGCTGGACAAGGAGAACGCCGAGGTTGCCAAGGACGTCGCGCAGCACATCGCCGCCTTCGCCCCGAAGTACCTCAGCCGCGACGAGGTCCCGGCCGAGACTGTCGAGAACGAGCGCCGCGTGGCCGAGGCCACCTCGCGCGAGGAGGGCAAGCCCGAGGCCGCTCTGCCGAAGATCGTCGAGGGTCGTGTCAACGGCTTCTTCAAGGACGTCGTCGTCACGGAGCAGGCGTTCGCCAAGGACAACAAGAAGTCCGTCCAGAAGGTCCTGGACGAGGCCGGTGTCGCCCTGACGCGCTTCGTGCGCATCAAGGTCGGCGTCTGAGGCTGTACGCGATCAACCAAAGACCCCGATAGGGTCTGACGCAGTCGTCCGGGTACTTGTCGGGCGGCCGCAGATCTGACGAGGAGGCCATTGCCGCACAGGGAACCGCGAGGACCCCGGCAATGGCCTTCTTCGTATGCGCACGAGGAGAGATCTCCATGGAACAGGCCGACACAAGCGACGACGGCAAGAAGAGCGACGACGGCAGGAGCCACGGCCACGGCCGCTTCATGCTGAAGCTGTCCGGTGAGGCGTTCGCCGGACGGGGAGCGCTCGGCGTCGACCCCGATGTCGTCCACGCCATCGCCCGCGAGATCGCCGCCGTCGTCCGGGACGGCGCCCAGATCGCGGTCGTCATCGGCGGGGGCAACTTCTTCCGGGGCGCCGAACTCCAGCAGCGCGGCATGGACCGGGCGCGCTCCGACTACATGGGCATGCTCGGCACGGTCATGAACTGCCTCGCCCTCCAGGATTTCCTGGAGAAGGAGGGCATCGACTCCCGTGTCCAGACCGCCATCACCATGGGCCAGGTCGCGGAGCCGTACATCCCCCTCCGCGCCGTGCGCCACCTGGAGAAGGGCCGCGTCGTGATCTTCGGCGCGGGTATGGGCATGCCGTACTTCTCGACCGACACCACGGCCGCCCAGCGCGCGCTGGAGATCGATGCCGAGGCATTGTTGATGGGGAAGAACGGGGTCGACGGGGTGTACGACTCCGACCCCAAGACCAACCCCGCCGCGGTCAAGTTCGACGCCCTGGAGTACGGCGAGGTGATCGCCGGAGATCTGCGCGTCGCCGACATGACCGCCATCACGCTGTGCCAGGACAACAAGTTGCCGATCCTCGTCTTCGAATTGCTGAAGGAAGGCAATATCGCGCGTGCGGTCAAGGGTGAGAAGATCGGCACACTCGTGAGCGACCAGGGCACCCGGAACTGATCCGGGGCTGTCCCGCACGGGAATGGACAAAGCCCTGCCGGTCGGACACCGTGCAGGACAAGACGCGACGCAGGTTCCGCCGGCCGATTCGCACGCCGGGCCCACTCAAGACACGCAGGAGCAAGTGGTGATCGAAGAGACCCTCCTCGAGGCCGAGGAGAAGATGGAGAAGGCCGTCCTGGTCGCCAAAGACGACTTCGCCGCGATCCGCACAGGGCGGGCGCACCCGGCGATGTTCAACAAGATCGTGGCGGACTACTACGGTGCCCTGACCCCGATCAACCAGCTCGCCTCGTTCGCCGTGCCCGAGGCGCGGATGGCCGTGGTGACCCCGTTCGACAAGAGCGCGCTGCGCAATATCGAGCAGGCGATCCGCGACTCCGACCTCGGCGTCAATCCGAGCAACGACGGCAACATCATCCGGGTGGTGTTCCCCGAGCTGACGCAGGACAGGCGCAAGGAGTTCATCAAGGTCGCCAAGACCAAGGCCGAGGACTCGAAGATCTCGATCCGCGCGGTCCGCCGCAAGGCCAAGGAGACCATCGACAAGCTGATCAAGGACGGCGAGGTCGGCGAGGACGAGGGCCGCCGCGCCGAGAAGGAGCTCGACGACACCACCGCGAAGTATGTCGCGCAGGTGGACGAGCTGCTGAAGCACAAGGAAGCCGAGCTGCTCGAGGTCTGATGAACGACTCTTCCCGGGGAGCCTCGTCGACAGCCGGATACTGGGGACCGACCGACCCGGGGGCTGTCCCGGCGGGTCCCGCATACGATGAGCATCCCGCACAGCAGACTCGGCCCATGCCCATCGTGCCCGACGGACCCGCTGACAGCGGGAACCAGGATGACGACCGGGGGGCTGCTCGGCCGGGCGGCCCCCTGTTCCGTGACGAGACTCCGCAGGAGCCCATGGCAGCCCCTCCGCCACCCCCGCCGAAGAAGCGGGCCGGACGTGATCTGCGTGCGGCCATAGGGGTCGGTATCGGGCTCGGCGCGGTGGTCGCGGCCTCGCTCTTCATCGTCAAGGCCGTCTTCATCGGCGTCATGGCGGTCGCGGTGGTGATCGGGCTGTGGGAGCTGACCTCACGGCTCGACGAGAAGAAGGGCATCAAGGCACCGCTCGTGCCGCTGGCCGTCGGCGGCGCCGCGATGGTCGTCGCCGGATACGCGCGGGGGGCGGAGGGCGCCTGGGTCGCGATGGCCCTGACCGCGCTCGCGGTGCTGATCTGGCGGATGACGGAACCGCCGGAGGGCTATCTCCGAGATGTCACGGCGGGTGTCTTCGCCGCGTTCTACGTACCGTTCCTGGCCACCTTCGTCGCGATGATGCTCACCGCGCACGACGGTCCGTGGCGGGTGCTGATGTTCCTGGTGCTGACGGTCGTCAGCGACACGGGCGCGTACGCCGTCGGCTGGCGCTTCGGCACGCACAAGCTGGCGCCCCGTATCAGCCCCGGCAAGACCAGGGAGGGGCTGGCCGGAGCAGTCGTCTTCGCGATGGCGGCCGGTGCGCTCTGCATGGAGTTCATGATCGACGACGGGGTCTGGTGGCAGGGACTGCTGCTGGGGCTCGCGGTCGCGGCCAGTGCCACCCTCGGTGATCTCGGCGAGTCCATGATCAAGCGGGATCTCGGCATCAAGGACATGGGCACCCTGCTGCCGGGCCATGGCGGGATCATGGATCGGCTGGACTCCCTGCTGCCCACGGCTCCGGTGGTCTGGCTGCTGCTGGTGCTCTTCGTGGGCTCCGGCTGAAACCACTCCCGGCACGGTTGGCCCGTCGTGGCACTACCCGCACCGGTTACCCTGAAAGGGCTCGCCGCTCACGGGTGGCGGGCCCTTTTGAGCCCCGCGGCTGTGAAGCCGTTCCCGTGAGGTCTCCCGGCACCGGCACCGTTCTGCCGTACTCCCCGCCACAGCGGGGGGCGCCCGGCCTCGCCGCACCGAGGAGATTTGGTTTTTCATGGCCCCGCCGACCCCCGGAGAACTCACTTTCGTCGCGCCCCGCGGAGCCAAGAAACCCCCGCGGCATCTCGCCGACCTCACCCCCGCCGAGCGCCGCGAGGCCGTCGCCGCGATCGGCGAGAAGCCGTTCCGCGCCCGGCAGCTGTCACAGCACTACTTCGCGCGATACGCGCACGACCCCGAGCAGTGGACCGACATCCCGGCCGCCGCGCGCCAGAAGCTCGCCACGGAGCTGCTGCCCGACCTGATGTCGGTGGTACGGCACATCTCGTGCGACGACGACACCACCCGTAAGACGCTCTGGCGGCTGCACGACGGCACCCTCGTCGAGTCGGTGCTGATGCGCTACCCGGACCGGGTCACCATGTGCATCTCCTCACAGGCGGGCTGCGGGATGAACTGCCCGTTCTGCGCCACCGGTCAGGCCGGTCTGGACCGTAACCTCTCCACCGCCGAGATCGTGCACCAGATCGTCGACGGGATGCGCGCGCTGCGGGACGGCGAGGTCCCCGGAGGTCCCTCGCGGCTGTCCAACATCGTCTTCATGGGTATGGGCGAGCCGCTCGCCAACTACAAGCGGGTGGTCGGGGCGATCCGCCGGCTCACCGACCCCGAGCCGGACGGTCTGGGCCTCTCGCAGCGCGGGATCACCGTCTCGACGGTCGGTCTCGTGCCGGCGATGCTGCGCTTCGCCGACGAGGGCTTCAAGTGCCGGCTCGCGGTCTCCCTGCACGCGCCCGACGACGAGCTGCGCGACACCCTCGTGCCGGTCAATACGCGGTGGAAGGTGCGCGAAGTACTGGACGCCGCCTGGGAGTACGCGGAGAAGTCGGGCCGCCGGGTCTCCATCGAGTACGCGCTGATCCGCGACATCAACGACCAGGCGTGGCGCGGCGACCGGCTGGGCCGGCTGCTCAAGGGCAAGCGGGTGCACGTCAATCTGATCCCGCTCAACCCGACGCCCGGCTCGAAGTGGACGGCGTCGCGCCCCGAGGACGAGAAGGCGTTCGTCGAGGCGATCGCGGCCCACGGTGTGCCGGTGACCGTACGGGACACCCGGGGCCAGGAGATCGACGGAGCGTGCGGACAGTTGGCCGCGTCGGAGCGGTAGGAGCCTGTTCGGCGCCAGGGGGTAACCTTGACCTGAACGCATTGCATATTTTCCGACAGGGGAGCGCCACAGCGCTGAGAGTGCGGCACATGTCCGTGGGAGCGGACAGCGGTCGCAGACCCTCTGAACCTTGCCCAGGTCATTCTGGGTAGGAAGTTCGGACACCACTCAAGCTGTTGCGCCCTGCCCGGAGTCCGGCCGGTACGGACCCCGGGCAGGGCCGCGTCTTCTCCTGGACATCCCAGGAGGAAAGTCAGTGAGCAGTACCCGCACCCGTACCAACACGAGAAGGGCGGCCGTCGGCGCGCTCGCCGCCGCGCTCGGTGTCTCGGCCCTCGCCGCCTGCGGCGGGTCCGAAGGCTCCCCGTCGTCCGGCGACGGCGGCAGCGGCGGTTCGGAGTCGAAGACCGTCACCCTCGTCAGCCATGACTCGTTCAACGCCTCGCCCGCCGTGCTGAAGGAGTTCACCAAGGAGACCGGTTACACGGTCAAGGTCCTGAAGAGCGGCGACGCCGGCGAGGCACTCAACAAGGAGATCCTGACGAAGGGTTCGCCCCAGGGCGATGTCTTCTTCGGCGTCGACAACACCCTGCTCTCCCGCGCCCTCGACAACGGCCTGTTCACGCCGTACAGGGCGAAGGGCCTGGACCGCGTCGAGGAGAGTACGCGGCTCGACAAGGACAAGAACCGGGTCACCCCGATCGACACCGGCGACATCTGCGTCAACTACGACAAGAAGTACTTCGCGGACAAGAAGCTGGCGCCGCCGCGGACCTTCGACGATCTGATCAAGCCCCAGTACAAGAACCTGCTCGTCACCGAGAACGCCGCGACCTCCTCACCCGGCCTCGGCTTCCTCCTCGGCACGGTCGCGCGGTACGGCGACAAGGGCTGGCAGGACTACTGGAAGAAGCTGAAGGACAACGGCGTCCAGGTCGTGGACAGCTGGGAGCAGGCGTACAACGACAGCTTCTCCGGCTCCGCCGGCGGCAAGAAGGCCAAGGCCGACCGGCCGCTCGTCGTCTCGTACGCCTCCAGCCCGCCCGTCGAGGTGCTGTACGCCGAGCCGCGGCCGAAGGAAGCGCCGACCGGGGTCTCCACCGGCACCTGCTTCCGGCAGACCGAGTTCGCCGGTCTGCTGGACGGAGCGAAGAACGAGGCCGGCGGCAAGGCGCTGCTCGACTTCCTGATCGGCGAGAGGTTCCAGGCGGACATGCCGCTCAACATGTTCGTCAACCCCGTGGTCAAGGATGTCGCGCTGCCGGAGCTGTTCACGGAGTTCGGCGCGACCGTCGACACGCCCAAGACCGTGGCGCCCGGCACGATCGCCGCCAACCGCGAGCAGTGGATCCAGTCGTGGTCCTCACTCGTAGTGAAGTAACACCCAGGACGCCGGGGGGAGGGCGGTCCGGGCGCGGCCGGGTCCGGGGGCGCGCGAACGCCGTCCGGCCCGCCCTCATGGCCGTGCCCGTCGCCTTCTTCGCGGTCTTCTTCGCCTATCCGGTGGCCGCGATCGTCGGCAGGGGACTGAAGACGGACGGCGGCTGGCAGTTCGGCCGGATCGGGGACGTACTGACCCGCGCGGACATCCTCGGCGTTCTGTGGTTCACCACCTGGCAGGCGCTCGCCTCCACCGCGCTCACCCTGCTGATCGCGCTGCCGGGCGCGTATGTCTTCGCACGCTTCGACTTCCCCGGCAAACAGGTGCTGCGCGCGGTGGTCACCGTCCCGTTCGTGCTGCCCACCGTCGTGGTCGGCACCGCCTTCCTGGCGCTGCTCGGGCGCGGCGGACTCCTGGACGACCTGTGGGGCGTACGGCTCGACACCTCCGTCTGGGCGATCCTCCTCGCGCATGTCTTCTTCAACTACGCGGTGGTCGTCAGGACGGTGGGCGGCCTGTGGTCGCAGCTCGACCCGCGTCAGGAGGAGGCGGCACGGGTGCTCGGCGCGGGGCGGCTCGCGGCCTGGTGGCGGGTGACGCTGCCGGCCCTCGGCCCCGCCGTCGCCGCCGCCGCGCTGATGGTCTTCCTCTTCACCTTCACCTCCTTCGGGGTCGTACAGATCCTGGGCGGCCCCGGCTTCTCCACCCTGGAGGTGGAGATCTACCGGCAGACCGCGCAGCTCCTCGATCTGCCCACCGCGGCCGTGCTCACGCTGACGCAGTTCGCGGCGGTCGGCGCGATCCTGGCGGTGCACGCGTGGACCGTACGGCGGCGGGAGACCGCGCTGCGGCTGGTCGACCCGGCGCTGACCGTCCGCCGGCCGCGCGGCGCCGGACAGTGGACGCTGCTCGGCGCGGTGCTCGGCACCGTACTGCTGCTGATCCTGGTGCCGTTGGGGGTGCTCGTCGAACGCTCCCTGGGCGGTCCCGGCGGGTACGGATTCGAGTTCTACCGTGCCCTCGGATCGGTGGAGGCCGGCGGCGGCACCTTCCTCGTACCGCCGCTGGAAGCGGTCTGGAACTCCCTGCGGTACGCGCTTGTCGCGACCGCCGTCGCGCTGGTGGTCGGGGGGCTGGCCGCCGCCGCGCTCACCCGGCGCGCGGGCCGTCTCGCGCGCGGCTTCGACGCGCTGCTGATGCTGCCGCTCGGCGTCTCGGCCGTGACCGTCGGCTTCGGTTTCCTGATCACGCTGGACAAGCCGCCGCTGGATCTGCGGGCCTCCTGGATCCTGGTGCCCCTCGCCCAGGCGCTGGTGGGGGTCCCCTTCGTCGTACGGACGATGCTGCCGGTGCTGCGCGCGGTGGACGGACGGCTGCGCGAGGCGGCGGCCGTGCTCGGAGCGTCGCCGTTGCGTGCCTGGCGGGAGGTGGATCTGCCGCTGGTACGGCGGGCGTCGCTGGTCGCCGCCGGGTTCGCGTTCGCCGTCTCGCTCGGCGAGTTCGGCGCGACGGTCTTCATCGCGCGCCCGGACCGGCCGACGCTGCCGGTGGCCGTCGCGCGGCTGCTGGGGCGGCCCGGTGAGCTGAACTACGGCCAGGCGATGGCCCTTTCCACGGTCCTGATGGTGGTGTGCGCGGTGTCGCTGCTGGCGCTGGAACGTATCCGTACCGACCGCTCGGGAGAGTTCTGATGGCCCTGCTGACCCTGTCGGACGTGACCGTACGGTTCGGTGCCCGCACCGCGCTCGACGCGGTGGATCTGGAGGTCGACGAGCACGAGATCGTCTGTGTGCTCGGGCCGAGCGGCAGCGGCAAGTCGACGCTGCTGCGGGTGGTCGCCGGACTCCAGGAGCCGGCCGGCGGACGGGTGGCGCTCGACGGCTCGGACCAGTCGGGGGTACCGGTGCACCGGCGCGGCGTCGGCCTGATGTTCCAGGATCACCAGCTCTTCCCGCAGCGCGACGTGCACGGCAATGTCGCCTTCGGCCTGCGGATGCGCGGCGCCGCCCGGGACGAACAGACCCGCCGCGTCGAGGAGTTGCTCGACCTCGTCGGACTGCCGGGGGCCGGCCGCCGGGCCGTCGCCGAACTGTCCGGTGGCGAACAGCAGCGGGTCGCGCTGGCACGGGCGCTCGCGCCGAGGCCGCGGCTGCTGATGCTGGACGAACCGCTCGGCCAGCTGGACCGCGGTCTGCGCGAACGGCTCGTGGTCGAACTGCGCGGCCTGTTCGGACGGTTGGGTACGACCGTGCTCGCCGTCACCCATGACCAGGGCGAAGCCTTCGCTCTCGCCGACCGGGTGGTGGTGATGCGCGACGGACGTATCGCCCAGACCGGCACCCCGCTGGAGGTCTGGCAGCGGCCCGCCTCCGCCTTCGTCGCGCGGTTCCTCGGCTTCGACAATGTCGTGGACGCGACGGTGAGCGGCGCGCTCGCCGACACGGTCTGGGGAAAGGTCCCGGTCCCCGGCGGATCGGCCCAGGGCGAGCGGACAGTGCTGGTACGGCCCGCCGGGGTATGTCTCGTGGCCCCCGGCGAAGGGCTGCGCTGCACGGTCGGGGCGCGTACGTTCACCGGCGGCCGGGTCGCCGTACTCCTGCGGCCCGACGGACTCACCGGCGCACCGGACATCGAGGCCGAGTGCGGGCTGCGCGAGGCGCCGGAGGAGGGGGCGGAGGTGGGGGTCGCCTTCGACGCCGAGGACGTGGTGGTGCTGCCGGGGGAGGGGCGGAGCGCGGCTCAGGGCGTGCGGTCGGCGGCGCTGGCCAAGCTGTCCTCGTAGGGGCGGTGGCGGCCGGTGATCAGGCCCGGTGGCCGCTGATCAGGCCGTCCTCGACGGTCGGCCGCGTCACGGGTCCCGGCGCCGCGCGCCCGGCCGCACCAGACCGAGTTCGTACGCCAGGATCACCGCCTGCGCCCGGTCCCTGAGCCGCATCTTCGTGAACAGCCGGTTGATATGCGTCTTGACCGTGTGGTCGAGATGGTGAGCCGGTCGGCGATCTCCGCGTTGGACAGACCGCGCGCGATCAGTACGAGCACCTCGGCCTCGCGCGCGGTCAGTCCGTCCAGCGTGCGTACGGGCAGTACCGACTCCCGCTGCCGGGCGAACTCCGCGATCAGCCGCTTGGTGACCTCGGGCGCGAGCAGCGCGTCGCCCCTGGCCACGACCCGTACGGCGGGCAGCAGTTCGGGAAAGGTCGCGTCCTTGAGGAGGAAACCGCCCGCTCCGGCCGCGAGCGCGTCGTACACGTACTCGTCGAGATCGAAGGTGGTCAGGATCAGCACCTTCGTCGATCCGCCCGACCCGGCGAGGATCTCGCGGGCCGCCTCGATGCCGTTCTTGTGCGGCATGCGGATGTCGAGCAGCGCCAGATCGGGCCGGTGCTCGGCGGCGGCACGGACCGCCTGGACGCCGTCTTCCGCTTCGGCCACCACCGCGATGTCGTCCTGCGTGGCCAGCAGATTGACGAAGCCGGTCCGTACGACCGCCTGGTCGTCGGCCACGATCGTCCTGATCACCAAGGGAGTTCAGCCTCCACGAGAAAACCGCCGTCAGGACGGGACCGGCCGTGAGCCGCCCGCCCAGCAGGGCGGCCCGTTCCCGCATCCCCTCCAGACCATGCCCCCAGGGCCGGTCGGCGGCGGGCCCGGGGCCGTCGTCGCCGACCCGGATGGCCGGCCGGTCGGCGAGATAGCCGATCTCCACCAGCGTACGGGCGCCGGGAGCGTGCCGGCGGGCGTTGGTCAGCGCCTCCTGCACGATGCGGTGCGCCGACAGCTCCCAGGAGGCGGGCAGCCCGCTCCGTACGCCGGCGGCGCCCCGCTCGCCGGTGAACCGCAGCTCCGCCTCGCCGCCCACCGCGTGGTGCTGCTCCAGCAGTTCGTCCAGCGCGTCGAGCGTCGGCGGCGGTGCGGTGGCGGCCTTCTCTTCGGGCCGGGTGCGCAGCACGCCGAGCAGACGCCGCAGTTCGGCCATCGAGGAGCGTGCGGTCCCGGCGATGTCCTGGAACGCGGTCCGGGCCTCGGGCGAGAGTCCGGGGGTGGTGTACGCCGCGCTCTCCGCCTGCACCGCGATCATCGAGACCGAGTGGGAGACGACGTCGTGCAGTTCGCGGGCGATCGCCGCGCGCTCGGCCTCCGCCGCCCGGCGGCGCTCCATGGCGATCAGCCGTTCCTGCGCCGCGCTCCGTTCGCGCCGCGTCTCCTCACGCGCGCGTACGGCGTCCCCGGTGCTGACGGCGCCCAGGATCACGGCGGTCAGGACGAAGGTCTCGGCGAACCATCCCAGCGAGAACGAGTCGCCCCCTTGCATCGAGGGGATGAGGTCCCCGGACGTGCGATGCCTGTTGCCGATGTGCACCAGATTCGCCGCCAGGGCCGCGAGAAAGCCACCGCCGACGAGCAGCGCGGGGTGCTGCACCCGCTGTCGGCCCAGGCTGTAGCAGCCGATCAGCCCGGCCGCCGCCGCTGTGGCGTAGAGGCTGGAGGACGGACTGGCGGTGAAGCTGATCAGGACCGACGCCACCGTCACCATCGACATCGCGGGCAGGGTCCGGCGCCACATCAGGGACGCTGTCGAGACCAGCACCCCCGCCGAGACCGTGGGTCCGGCCGGCAGCCGTCACAGCTCCGCCGCCGCGCAGCCCGTCAGCAGGGCTCCGGTGACCCAGGGACAGGCGGGGGAGGCGACCGTACGGCGCAGTCGTGCCCGCAGGGTCCTGAATCGGTCGTCCATGCCCCCGATTCTTCGGCATCCCGGCCGGTGGCCGCGTCGGAGTACGGGTTGATCCCCGGCCCGGATCTCGTACCACGAGGTGACTCCCAGGACCGGAGCCACGGTTGACGTGCCGGATCACGCCCCTTCCTAGCCTCGTGACCACGCCAGGAGAGGGGGGTTTCGTGCTGGGTCGACGGGTGCCGCGGCGGCCGGACTGCCGGTTCTGGCGGGCGACTCGGGCGGGGCGCCCGACGCCGTGCGCGACGGGGAGACGGGACATGTCGTGGACGGCCGCCGCACCGACGAGATCGCGGACCGGCTCGTGGCGCTGCTCCACGACCGCCACGCCGCCCGGGAGATGGGGCGCAAGGGGCGCGACTGGGTGCGTACGGAGTGGGACTGGAACCGTTCGTACGAGCGGCTGGCCGCGCTGCTCGCCTGAGCCGCCGCCGACAGCCCGCCTCTCAGCCCGCCTTTCAGCCCGCCGCGAGCCGGGCGAGCGCCGCCGGTGCCTCGTCCACCGTGTCGACGAGCGCGATACGGGACTCCATCCGGCGTTCCCGCGCGAGCGCCGTCAGCAGCGGCCAGGCAGGCAGCCGCTCCGTCCAGTGGGCCCGGCCGACCAGGACCATC
The DNA here is from genome assembly GCF_044766385.1 of Streptomyces sp. NPDC102274. Classification (NCBI taxonomy): domain Bacteria; kingdom Bacillati; phylum Actinomycetota; class Actinomycetes; order Kitasatosporales; family Streptomycetaceae; genus Streptomyces; species Streptomyces sp. NPDC102274. The sequence continues at coordinate 145,846 of NZ_JBIWLW010000016.1, forward strand.
GGGGTCGGCTCGCCGCGCGACTCGTAGTAGTTCGGCGTCGCGTTGTCGAAGATCTCCTGGACGGTGCCCGCCGCGCCCGGCAGGAAGACCACCCCCGCGTTGGAGCGCGCCAGCAGGCCGTCCTCGCGGGTTGCGTTGGCGAAGTACTTGGCGATGTGCGCCGCGAAGGCGTTGGGCGGCTCGTGGCCGTAGAACCAGGTGGGGATCCCGACCGACGCCTCGCCCTTGGGCCAGCGCGCGCGTATGTCGAACGCGGCCCGCGCCCAGTCGGATATGGAGGGGACGAACGACGGCGCCTTCGCGAGCATGTCGAGCGCCTCGTCCAGCATGTCGTCGGGGTGGGAGGCCGCGTACGCGCCGAGGTTCGCGGCCTCCATGGCGCCGGGGCCGCCGCCCGTCGCCACGGTCAGTCCCGTACGGGTGAGCGCGCGGCCGAGCCGGGCCGCGCCCGCGTACGCGTCGGTACCGCGTGCCATCGCGTGCCCGCCCATCACCCCCACCACCCGGGCGCCCGCGAGGAGTTCGTCCAGGGCGTCGGAGATCGCGTCGTCGTGCACCGCGCGCAGCATGGACGCGAAAATGTCGCCGTCCGTCTTGGTCCGCTGGAACCACGCGTAGGCGCGCGCGTCGGGCGTGGCCTCGTAACCGCCCTCCGTCAGTCCCTCGAAGAGCTGGTCGGGCGAGTAGACGAACCCTCGGTAGGGATCGAACGGGAGATGGGGAACGGGCGGGAACACCATGGCGCCGTCGGCCCGTATCTTGTCGGCGGCGCGGGGCTCCATCGGACAGCCGAGGAAGATGGCCTCGGCGGTGTCGGTACGGAGCAGTTCGGGCGTACGGGCCGTCAGATCGACGGACTGCACCCGGTATCCGCCGAGCGTTCCCGTCCGTACGACCCGGTCGAACTCGTCGAGGGTCTCGATCTCGTGGTCCTCGGCGTGCGCGGGGGACTGGGCGTCGTTCGGCATGGGGTCACGATAGGGCGTGGCCGACGGGGTGTTGCCGCCAGGGCCCCCGTCCCTCCGTCCCCCTCCGTCCCCCTCCGTCCCCCGGAAAACCGCGACCGGCCGTGCCCCGCACTCGGGCGGGGCACGGTCGGTCAGGGAGGAGCGCCGCTCACTTGGTCAGAGGGACCGCCGCCAGGGCCGCCATCGCCCAGGTCAGCGGGGCGAACACCACGAGGATCGTGGTCGCGCGCACCGCCGCCGCCGTACGCAGGAGCGTGGCGGGGGCACCGAGCGTGTACAGGGACTCGGTGGTGGAGACACGGGTCTGTTTGGCTTCCAGGAACGCCGTCAGGACCGTGGCCGCCGTACAGCCGATGACCAGGGCGGCGCCGAGGCCGGTGAGCGGGCCGAAGGGCCGTTCGTCACCGGGCCCGTACAGGGTCGTCGCGGCGAACGCGCCCGACACCACCGCGCACAGCACGCCCATCGGGCGCCCGATACGGCGTGCCTCGGCCATCAGCGTGCGGCCCGCCAGCAGCCTGATCGCGCCGGGCCGCACGGCCTGGAGCAGCAGGCCACAGAGATGGGTGATCCCCGGCCCGGCCAGCGCCAGCCCGACCGCCGTCAGCGCCCAGCCCGCCAGCACTCCGGCCGAACCGCCGTCGAAGTGGCCCGGCAGCGGCGGCGGGGTGCCGCCACCGCCCCGGCTCGCGTAGGTCTCGACCGCGAGTCCCGCCGCCGCGATCGCGACACCCCACGGCAGACCGGTCGGCGCCGGTGTGGGGTCGGGAACGCGCGCGGGCGTCATGGCCCTGGCCTCGTTGACGGCTGTGTCCGGGACCTTCTCGGGATCCGCGGCCTCGGTCGTGGCCGCCTCCGCGGCCTTGCCCGACGCCGTGTCCCCGTCCGTGTCCATGGCCGTGGCCGTGCCCGGATCCGCGGTCGCCGCCCTGGTGATGGCGGGCCGGGCCGGCGCCCTGGCGGGAGCGGGCGGGAGCCCGGTCGTCGTGCGGGTCCGCAACGCCAGCCAGGTGGCCGCCGACGCCAGCACCGGCACCGCGGCCAGCAGCGTCAGCGCCGCGCCCAGCGGCAGCGGCCGGCCGGCGGCGAGCAGTTTCGCGGCCTCGCCGTCGAACGGCATCCCCGTCAGATCACCGCGCAGATGCAGGAAGAACAGCAGCGCCAGCGCGCTGCCCAGCGTGCAGGACACGGCGGTCGACGAGGCGGCCAGCGCCGCGAGCCGCGACGGGCCGAGGCCCACCGCCGACAGCCCGGAGCGCGGCAGGGTGCTCTGATCGGTACGGGCCGTGGCGACCGCGAACTGCACCGTCGCGGCCAGCGGGATCAGACACCAGAGCAGCCGCGCCTGGGATCCGGCCGGATGGCCCAGAGCCCAGCCCAGTGTGCACAACAGAAGGAAACCGACCCCGGCGGAGGCGGCGACGACCAGCAGCCGGCGCAGCAGGACCAGGGGGTGTGCGCCGAGGCCTAGACGGAGAGCGAGCACGCGGCCCGGCCTTCCGCCTCGAACGGCCGGAGCGAGCCGACCCGGCGTCCGTCCACCAGTGAGACCGTACGGTCGGCGAGCGCCGTGAGCTCCTCGTCCAGGGTGGCCAGGACGACGGTGATCCCGTGCGAACGGGCCGCGGTGGTCAGCGTACGCAGCACCTGCGCCCCGTCCGTGAGATGCAGCGCCGCCGCCGGCTCGTCGGCGAAGAGCACCGCGGGCGTGGTGACCAGCGCGCGGGCGACGGCGACCCGCTGCCGCTGGGCCTGGTACAGCGCGTACGGACGTTTGCGGGCGCAGCCGCCGATGTCGAGGCGTTCCAGCCACTCCATCGCCGCTGTCTTGGCGGCGCGCTGGGACGAGCCGCGCATCAGCAGCGGCAGGGCCGCGTTCTCCCAGGTGTTGAGTTCGGGGACGAGGGACGGCTCGGGGCCGATCCAGCTGAAGCGCTCGCGGCGCAGCTGTTCGCGGAGCGCCGCGCTCATGGTGTGGACCGGCGAGCTGTCGAACCAGACCTCGCCCTCCTGCGGCACCAGCTGACCCGACAGACACCGCAGCAGAGTCGTCTTGCCGCTGCCGCGCGGGCCGTTGACGGCGAGGATCTCACCCTCGCGCACCCCGAGCGAGACGCTGTCGAGCGCGGGGGAGCCGTTGTGTGAGTAGTTCAGAGAACGCGCCCAGAGCACGTCGTTGTCCGGTGGGGCCACCATTGGCGTACACCTCGGTTCGGATTACCTCCCCCGTCCGGGGGAACGAAGGCCTCGACGATCGGTCACTGGGCACGGTAGGGATTCGGAGCCGGGAGTACGGACAGCACACGGCCCGGGTGCCGTCCTTCTCACTCGAAAGGCGGTACCCGGGCCGTCATGCGGGGGGTTCCGTACGGTCGGTACGGAGCCGGCCGGAGGAACAACGTCACCGTCAGAGCTTCGTCCACGCCTCCGTCAGCACCGACCGCAGGATTCCCTCGATCTCGTTGAACGTCGACTGGTCGGAGATCAGCGGCGGCGCCAGCTGCACGACCGGGTCGCCGCGGTCGTCGGCCCGGCAGTACAGGCCGTTCTCGTACAGCTTCTTGGAGAGGAAGCCGTACAGGACGCGCTCGGTCTCCTCGTCCGTGAACGTCTCCTTCGTGGCCTTGTCCTTCACCAGCTCGATGCCGTAGAAGAAGCCGTTGCCGCGCACGTCGCCGACGATCGGCAGATCGCGCAGCTTGTTCAGCGTGCCGAAGAAGGCGGCCTCGTTGTCCAGGACGTGCTGGTTGAGGCCCTCGCGCTCGAAGATGTCGAGGTTGGCGAGGCCGACCGCCGCCGAGACCGGGTGGCCGCCGAAGGTGTAGCCGTGCAGGAAGGTGTTGTCACCCTCGTAGAACGGTTCGGCGAGCCGGTCGGAGACGATGCACGCGCCGATCGGGGAGTAGCCCGAGGTCATGCCCTTGGCGCAGGTGATCATGTCCGGTACGTAGTCGAACTTGTCGCACGCGAACATCGTGCCGAGCCGGCCGAAGGCGCAGATGACCTCGTCGGAGACGAGCAGGACGTCGTACTGGTCGCAGATCTCGCGGACCCGCTGGAAGTACCCGGGCGGCGGCGGGAAGCAGCCGCCCGCGTTCTGCACCGGCTCCAGGAAGACCGCCGCGACCGTCTCCGGGCCCTCGAAGAGGATCTGCTGCTCGATCTGGTCGGCGGCCCAGCGGCCGAAGGCCTCGGGGTCGTCGCCGAAGAGCGGCGCGCGGTAGATGTTGGTGTTCGGCACCTTGTGCGCGCCGGGGACCAGCGGCTCGAACGGCGCCTTCAGGGCCGGCAGACCGGTGATGGACAGGGCTCCCTGCGGTGTGCCGTGGTAGGCGACGGCGCGTGAGATGACCTTGTACTTGGTCGGCTTGCCGGTCAGCTTGAAGTACTGCTTGGCGAGCTTCCAGGCGGTCTCGACCGCCTCGCCGCCGCCCGTGGTGAAGAAGACCTTGTTGAGGTCGCCCGGCGCGTAGTGGGCGAGCCGCTCGGCCAGCTCGACGGCCTTGGGGTGCGCGTACGACCAGACCGGGAAGAAGGCCAGCTCCTGCGCCTGCTTGTAGGCGGTCTCGGCCAGCTCGTGGCGGCCGTGCCCGGCGTTCACCACGAACAGTCCCGAGAGACCGTCCAGATAGCGCTTGCCCTGATCGTCGTAGATGTAGGTGCCCTCACCACGCACGATGGTGGGCACGGGTGCGTTCTCGTACGACGACATGCGGGTGAAGTGCATCCACAGGTGGTCGTACGCGGTCTGGGAGAGGTCCTTGCTCACGGCTATCGGGTTCCCCACATGTAGGTCTGCTTCTTCAGCTTGAGGTAGACGAAGCTCTCGGTGGAGCGCACGCCGGGGAGCGCGCGAATCCGCTTGTTGATCACGTTCAGCAGGTGGTCGTCGTCCTCGCAGACGATCTCCACCATCAGGTCGAACGAGCCCGCGGTCATCACCACGTACTCGCACTCGTCCATGGCCGACAGCGCGTCCGCGACGGGATCCAGATCGCCCTCGACATTGATGCCGACCATCGCCTGGCGCCGGAAACCCACGGTGAGCGGGTCGGTGACGGCGACGATCTGCATCACGCCCTGGTCGAGCAGCTTCTGGACGCGCTGGCGAACGGCCGCCTCGGAGAGGCCGACGGCCTTGCCGATCGCGGCGTACGGGCGCCGCCCGTCCTCCTGGAGCTGTTCGATGATCGCGAGGGACACGGCGTCGATGGACGGCGACGATCCGTTCCCGGTCCTGGAGTCTGTCCTGGAGTCTGCGCTACGACTGGCCACGCGCTTCACTGTGCACTGCGACTCGTCTGTCCCGCAACCCTGTATCGATGAAATTCGTTGTTGAAGCGACTGAATCTCACCGAATCCGAAGTTGTGGAGGGTCCGACCTGTCGAAAGCGTCGACCGAGCGATTAGGGTGGGTGTCTCACCCATCGGACATTCCGATACGTAACTTCCGACAGGAGGGGTGGCAAGTGACCACCGAGCTGCGCCGGCTGCGTAACTACATCAACGGAGAGTTCCGGGACGCCGCGGACGGGCGGACCATCGAGGTGGTCAACCCGGCCACCGGCGAGGTGTACGCCACCTCCCCGCTCTCGGGGCAGGCCGACGTCGACGCCGCCATGGAGGCCGCCGCGGCGGCCTTCCCGGCCTGGCGCGACACCACCCCGGCCGAACGACAGAAGGTACTGCTCAAGATCGCGGACGCCTTCGAGGAGCGGGCGGAGGATCTGATCGCCGCCGAGTCCGAGAACACCGGCAAGCCGCTGGAGCTGACGCGTACCGAAGAGATCCCGCCGATGGTGGACCAGATCCGGTTCTTCGCGGGCGCCGCCCGGATGCTCGAAGGCCGCTCGGCCGGGGAGTACATGGAGGGGCTCACCTCCATCGTCCGCCGCGAGCCGGTCGGCGTCTGCGCGCAGGTCGCGCCGTGGAACTACCCGATGATGATGGCCGTGTGGAAGTTCGCGCCGGCCCTCGCCGCGGGCAACACCGTGGTGCTCAAGCCGTCGGACACCACCCCGGCCTCGACCACGCTGATGGCCGAGATCATCGGCGCCATCGTCCCCAAGGGCGTCTTCAACGTCATCTGCGGCGACCGCGACAGCGGCCGGGCGATGGTCGAGCACCCGATCCCGGCGATGGCCTCGATCACCGGTTCCGTACGGGCCGGCATGCAGGTCGCCGAGTCGGCGGCCAAGGACGTCAAGCGCGTCCATCTGGAGCTGGGCGGCAAGGCTCCGGTCGTCGTCTTCGAGGACGTCGACATCGCCAAGGCCGTCGAGGGCATCGCGGTGGCGGGCTACTTCAACGCCGGGCAGGACTGTACGGCCGCCACGCGCGTCCTCGTCCACGAGTCGATCCACGACGAGTTCGTGACGGCGCTCGCGAAGGCCGCCGCCGACACGAAGACCGGCGCCGCGGACGACGAGGACGTGCTGTACGGCCCGCTCAACAACGCCAACCAGCTGAAGCAGGTCTCCGGCTTCATCGAGCGGCTGCCGGCCCACGCCAAGGTCGAGGCGGGCGGCCACCAGGTCGGGGACAAGGGCTACTTCTACGCCCCGACCGTCGTCTCCGGCCTCAAGCAGGACGACGAGATCATCCAGAACGAGGTCTTCGGCCCGGTCATCACCGTCCAGTCCTTCACGGACGAGGCACAGGCGCTGGAGTACGCCAACGGCGTCGAGTTCGCGCTCGCCTCCTCGGTGTGGACCAAGGACCACGGGCGGGCGATGCGGATGTCGAAGGCGCTGGACTTCGGCTGCGTGTGGATCAACACCCACATTCCGCTGGTCGCGGAGATGCCGCACGGCGGCTTCAAGAAGTCCGGCTACGGCAAGGACCTCTCGGCCTACGGCTTCGACGACTACACGCGTATCAAGCACGTGATGACCTCGCTCGACGGCTGATCAGGCCGCTGGGGCGGGTCCTGGGCGGACGCGGAATTCCCGCCGGAGGGGCGGGCGATGGACTTCTTGTCCACCGCCCGCCCCTTTCGTTCGCGCGCGGCGGAAAACCCTCACCCGAATGGCTCCCCATGCCGGTGTGACATGCCTTCAGCTGTGCGCCGCACTCGCCGGGCGCATTTCATCGGACGGTCCTACAGTCGCTTCTACAAAGGCCCGTTCGGGCCGTCTGAAGGCTGTCCGAAGGCTGTCTGCGGCAGGAGGAGCTATGGCGACTACCAGTACGAAGCGTCGCGGCTACCACGAAGGACTCAATGGCGAGCTGCTCGCGGAATTCCTGGGAACGTTTGTACTGATCCTGCTGGGCTGCGGTTCGGTCGCCGTGGCCGTCGCCGGGCTCCCGGGTTCAGGCCGCCAGACGGTCGCCTTCGGCGCGGCGAACTGGCTGATCATCTCGTGGGGCTGGGGTCTCGGCGTGGTCTTCGGGGTGTATGTCTCCGGGGGTATCAGCGGAGGGCATATCAACCCGGCCGTCACGCTCGCTTTCGCCGCGCGCCGCGGATTCCCCTGGAAAAAGGTCCTCCCGTACTGGGGCGCGCAACTCCTGGGTGCCTTTATCGCCGCCGCCGTGGTCTTTTCCGCGTACAACTGGGCCATCGACGATTTCAATGACAAGGCCGGAGTCGCCAGGGACCAGTCGCTCTCCACCTTCTCGATTTTCTCCACCTTCCCGGCTGAATACTTCGGAAGTTCCTGGTGGGGTCCCTTCCTGGACCAGCTCATCGGCACCGCGATTCTTCTCCTGCTGATCTGTGCGCTCACCGACACCCGCAACAGCGCGCCCCTGTCCAATCTGGCACCGTTCCTGATCGGTCTGGTCGTCTTCGCGATCGGTCTGAGTATCGGGACGAACGCCGGATACGCGATCAACCCCGCACGTGACTTCGGCCCGCGGCTGTGGACGTACTTCCTGGGCTGGGGAGATATCGCGCTACCGGGCAGCTTCCAGTGGTTCAGCGGCTATTTCTGGATCCCGATCGTCGGACCGCTGGTCGGGGCGCTCGTCGGGATCTACGTCTACGACATGCTCATCGGGAAGGTACTGACGGCCCGCGCCAAGGATGTGCCGCCCGAGACGCTCAGGGCCGAGGAGCCAGGGCCGTCGAGGGAGGACCCGGGCGCCGATCTGTGAGGGCGCGGAACGGGACCTGTGCGTACGCGATCTGTGCGTGCGACCTGTGCGTCCTGTGCGTGCGACCCACGTGGACGGGCCTACGGGGTCGGGCCTACGCGGACGGGGCCCGACCCTCCGACGGCTCGCCGAACGTGGCGACCATCAGCTTCAGCGCGGTCGGGTTCATGTCCCGGCCCTTCGCGTCCGTCGCGTTGACGCTGTACAGCAGCGTCCGGGAGAGATCCCGGGTGGCGCCGATCGCCGTGTTGTAGCCCCACCGTCCGCCCGTTTTGCCCCACACCTGACGGCCCCCGAGCGTCGTCACCGACAGCCCGGCGCTGAACACGGCCGGGTCGCCGGAGACATGGTCGCGCACGGACGGGTCCGGCAGGGTGAACATCTCCTCCAACTGCGGCTCCGGCACCACCTGGCCCCGGAACAGGGCCTGGACGAACCGTTCGAGATCGGCCGTGGTGGAGATGATGTCGCCCGCCGCCCAGCTGTCCGTGGTCCCCCACACCGTCACATCGCGCAGTTCGAACCCCCCGTCGGAACCGCCTTCGGCGCGGGGGAAGGACTGGTAGCCGTGGTTGTGCGGCCCCTTGATACGCGGGTCGTCGCCGGGGAAGTACGTGTCGCGCAGACCGAGCGGTGCCAGCACACGGCGGTGGACCTCGTCGGCGTACGGGCCGCCCGTGACCCGCTCGATCAGCAGGCCCAGCACGGTGTAGTTGATGTTGAGATAGTGCTGCGCCGTCCCGGGGGCGAACTCCCGCTCCTTCGCGGTCGCCGACACGACCATGTCCCGTGGATCGTGGCGGTCGAAGCGGTGGGCGTACCACTCCTCGACGTTCTCCCCGGGCAGCTCGGCCGCCGGGATCCCGCTGGTGTGGTTGAGCAACTGGCGTACGGTGACCGCGCCGTACGCCGCCGGGATCAGCGCCGGCAGATAGGACCTGGCCGGGCGGTCGAGGTCCACCTTCCGTTCGGCGGCGAGCTGGAGGACCACGGCGGCGGTGAACACCTTGGTCACCGAACCGGCCCGGAAGCGGCCGTCCTCGTCGGCGGGCCGGCCGCCGCGCAGATCGTGGACGCCCGCGCTGCCGCGCCAACTGCCGTCCGTGCCGCCGACCCTGACCAGCGCGGCGGTCGCGTCGGCGTCGGGCAGACCGGCGAGAGCGGCCCGCAGCGCCTCGGCGTCGGGGGCGGTTCTCGTCGCGCTGCTGTGCGGAGCCGCCGTGGCGAGGGCGGCCGGGGCCGCGGGACCCGCCGCGATCCTCAGAACGAGGGCGGCGGCCACGGCGGCGGTGCGTGTGCGGGCATGCATCTCTGGGTCTCCAGACGGGAGGCGGGTGGGGTGCTGACCCGTCCCATCCTGCTGAGCGAGGCGCTCCGGCGGATCGCCGGAGCGAGCGGTCCTCGCGGTCTCAATCCCTCGCCGGTACGGGGGAGTCGCGCACGCCGTCTCCTCCGTGGGGAGGATGTCCGGCGGCGACCAGACCGGTCTCGTACGCGCAGATGACCGCTTGGACGCGATCGCGCAGACCGAGCTTCGCCAGCACATGGCCCACATGCGTTTTGACGGTGTGTTCGCTGACGGTGAGCGCTGCCGCGATCTCCGCGTTGGACAGACCGCGGGCCAGATGCAGCAGTGTCTCGCGCTCCCTGGCGGTGAGGACGCCGAGCCGCGCGGCGCTCGCCGCGGCGGGGCGCGGCGGCTGCCGGGTGTACTCCTCGATGAGACGGCGGGCCACCGACGGGGCGAGCAGGGAATCCCCGGCCGCCACCACCCGTACGGCGTGCACCAGGTCGTCGCGCCGGACGTCCTTGAGCAGGAATCCGCTCGCCCCCGCGTGCAGGGCCTCGTACACATACTCGTCGGAGTCGAAGGTGGTGAGCATGACCGCGCGGCAGCCGGTCGCGTCCGTGATGGCGCGGCACGCCTCGATCCCGTCCATCACGGGCATCCGGATGTCGAGCAGCGCCACCTCGGGGCGGTGGCGGCGTACCGCCTCGACCGCACGCGCGCCGTCGCCCGCCTCGGCGACCACTTCGATGCCGGGCTGCGCGTCCAGGATCATCGAGAATCCGCTGCGCACCAGCTCCTGGTCGTCGGCCACCACCACACGGATCGTCAACTCCCCACCTCCGCACGGGAGTGTACGAACAAAAGCCGTACGGCGAGCCGGAAGCCCACTCCCCCGGGGCCCGGTCCGGTGCCGGCCGTTCCGCCATGGGCCGCGGCGCGTTCCCGGATGCCGAGCAGCCCATGACCGGGGACGGCGTCGGCGGCGGGGACGGTGGGGTCGGCGGGACCCCGGCCGTCGTCGGTGACCGTGATCACCAGGGCCTCCGCCCCGTACTCCAGCCGTACGTGGACGGAGCGGGCGGCGGCATGTCTGACCACATTGGTCAGCGCCTCCTGGACGACGCGGTAGACGGTCGCCTCCGTGTCGAGCGACAGCGGGCGGGACCGGCCCTCGGTCACGTAGTCGACGGCGAGTCCGCCCGCGGCGACCCGTTCGACGAGCCCGGGGAGCCCGGCCAGGGAGGGCTGAGGCCGGCGCGGCGACCGCCCGGTGGCTCCGGCGTGCGCGGCGTTTTCGGTGGTCCCGGTGGTCCCGGCGTGCGCAGTGTTTTCGGTGGTCTCGGAGGCATCGGTGTGCTCGGTGTTCTCGCGGAGCAGCCCCAGCATCCTGCGCAGCTGGACCATCGCGTCCCGGCCGGTCTCCGAGATGGCCTCGAAGGCCGCCTCGGCACGTTCGGGCGCGGTGCGTACGGCGACCGGGCCCGCCTCCGCCTGGACCACCATGACGCTGACCGCGTGCGACAGGATGTCGTGCATCTCCCGGGCGATCCGGGCCCGTTCACGCGCCGTCGCCTGCTCGGCCTCGATCCGGTTCGCCCGCTCCAGCTGAGCCGCCCGGTCCTCGACCGCCGCCGTATAGGCCCGGCGGGTGTGGGTCAGCCGGCCGAACGCGTACGCCGCGCCGAACACGAAGAGCGAGAACAGCAGCTCCCTGGCATCCCCGGAGTTCAGGGCGACCCCCGCGGGGACGAGCGCGAAGGTCAGTACGGCGACGGGGACGCGGTGGCGGGCGGGGGACAGCGCGGCGACGGTGTAGAGCGCCATCAGGCTGGTGTACGGCAGTGACTGGCCCGGACCGTCGAGCGTGAACTTGTAGAGGATCTGCGCCATCAGAACGGCCAGTAGTACGGTCACGGGCGCCCGCCGCCGCCAGACCAGCGGCAGCACGGCCAGCGTGGTCAGACCGTACGACGGCCAGTCGGCAGGCGGCAGTCCGGGCCCGCGCGGCACGACGAACGGAATGGTCACCGCCGCCTGGATGAGCAGGGCCACCCCGATGTCGACGGCCCACGCACCGGCGCCGGACGCCGCTCCGGCTCCCGCATTCGCCCCTTTGCTCCCGGTTCCAGGCATGTCAGGGCTTGCGGGCCACCACGCCGAACTGGGCCACCTCCACCGCGCTGTCGTCCGCGCGGGGGTCGGGGCGCCAGCGCGCACAGGAGACGATGCCCGGCTCAAGCAGCTCCAGACCGGCCACGAAGGACTCGATGTCCGCCCGGCCGCGGGCGGTGATCGGCGGAGTCGCGTTCTCGTTCCAGAACCGCATCGCCGCGGCATTGCCGTCGCCGCCCAGCTCCAGCGTGGGGTGGGTCAGCACCAGATAGCTGCCGGAGGGTACGGCGGCCATCAGTTTCCGTACGATCGACCGCGCCTCGTCGGTGTCGAGGACGAAGTTCAGGATGCCGAGCATTATGACCGCCACCGGCCGCCGCAGGTCGAGCGTCGGCTCGACACCGGCGAGGATCGCCTCCGGGTCGTGGGCGTCCGCGTCGATGTACTCGGTGGCGCCCTCCGCCGAACCCGTCAGCAGCGCGCGGGCGTGCGCCAGCACGATCGGGTCGTTGTCGACGTAGACGATCCGGGACTCGGGCGCGATCCGCTGTGCCACCTCATGGGTGTTGTCGACGGTGGGCAGGCCCGTGCCGATGTCCAGGAACTGCCGTACGCCCAGGTCCCCGGCGAGATGCCGGACCGCCCGGCCGAGGAACGCCCGGTCCGCGCGCGCCACTTCACCGATGCTCGGATACATCTCGGTGACCTGGTCGCCGATCGCGCGGTCCACCAGATAATTGTCCTTGCCGCCCAACCAATAGTTCCAGACGCGCGCGTTGTGGGCGATGTCGGAGCGGATACGCCCCGTCGGGCGCGGGGTGTCGTGGTCGTCGGACACATCTTCTCCTCTGCTCCTGCCGCGCCCGCCGCGATCACGGGAGGGACCGTCGCTCATCATGCCGGACCGTATGCCCGGAGGTTCAGGAACGACGAGTCCCCAGCAGTCCGGACAGGACATCGATCCGGTTGGTGGTGACGGAGTCGACGCCGTGCGCGATCAGCCGGCGCATGCTGCGCCGAGTGTCCACGGTCCAGGCGGATACCAGCAGCCCGTCCCGGTGGTTGCGGTCGGCCAGCTCCCGGCTGACCAGCCCGAACCGGTAGTTGAGCCAGCGCGGCCGCACTGCCGCGAGCAGGGCCGGACGCGGGGGCGCGAGCGTCGTCCACGTCATGGCGATCTCGGCGTGCGCGTCGGCGGCGCGGACGGCGAGCATCGCGCTCGGGCCCGCGCAGTAGTACACGCGCTCGGCGGCGCCGCAGTCACGCACCGTGCTGACGATCGTGCGTACCGACTTCTCGGTCGCGCCGGGAAGGTCCAGCATGAAACGCGCACTGTCCGCGCCCGCGTGGCCGCCGCCCGTTCCGTCCGGGGCCTCCGCCGTGAGCGCCTCGCGCAGCGTCGGGACCCCGCCGTCCGTCAGCGCGCGCAGTTCCTCGTACGTCAGCTCCGCCAACCGCCGGTCATGGCCCCAGAGCCGCTCCAGCGTGGAGTCGTGCAGCAGCACGGGCACGCCGTCGCGGGTGAGCCTGACGTCGATCTCGACCGCGTCCGCGCCCCGCCGCCGGGCGGAGTGCACGGACGGGAGGGTGTTCTCCCGCACGCGGTAGGGATCACCGCGGTGGCCGACGGCGACGACGGTCCGCGCGGCGGTGTCCGGGTCCGTCCGGTCGTCGGCCATCGTCAGCGCGCGAGCCACTGGGCGGTGTACGCGTCGATCTCGGTGGTGAGCTTCTTCTTGTCGTCCGTGTCGAGGAACGAGGCTTCGACACCGTTCTTCGCGAGATCCGCGAGGCCGCGCTCGTCCAGACCGAGCAGCCGGGCGGCCACCCCGTACTCCTGGTTGAGGTCCGTGCCGAACATCGGCGGGTCGTCGCTGTTGACCGTCACCAGCACACCGGCCGCGACCATCGCCTTGATCGGGTGCTCATCGAGATCGAGGACGGCGCGGGTGGCGATATTGGAGGTCGGGCACACCTCCAGCGGGATGCGGTGCTCGGCGAGGTACGCGAGCAGCTCCGGGTCCCGGACGGCGCTCGTGCCATGGCCGATGCGCTCCGCGCCCAGTTCGCGCAGGGCGTCCCAGATCGTTCCGGGACCCGTCGTCTCACCGGCGTGCGGCACGGAGTGCAGACCCGCGGCGATCGCGCGATCGAAGTACGGCTTGAACTGCGGCCGGGGCACCCCGATCTCGGGACCGCCGAGACCGAAGGCGATCAGTCCCTCGGGCCGCAGGTCCACCGCGAGCCTGGCGGTCTCCTCGGCCGCGGGCAGCCCGGCCTCGCCGGGGATGTCGAAGCACCAGCGCAGCACGACCCCGAACTCGGCCTCGGCGCTCTTCCTGGCGTCCTCGATCGCCTCCATGAAGCCCTGCTCCGGGATGCCGCGGCTGGTCGAGCTGAAGGGGGTGACCGTCAGCTCGGCATAGCGGATGTTCTGCCGGGCCATGTCACGGGCGACCTCGAAGGTCAGCAGCCGGACGTCCTCGGGCGTACGGATCAGATCGACGACGGAGAGATAGACATCGATGAAGTGTGCGAAGTCGGTGAAGGTGAAGTAGTCGGCGAGCGCCTCGGGGTCGGCGGGCACCTTGGAGTCGGCGTGCCGGGCGGCCAGTTCGGCAACGATACGGGGCGATGCCGATCCGACATGGTGGACATGCAGTTCGGCCTTGGGCAGCCCCGCGATGAAGGGGTGCAGATCGGTCATCGGGGTCCTCCGGATGCTCGGGCGGGTGCCACGAATGAACGGCGTCGGAAGGGACGGGACGTCCGCACCCTGCCCGGGGCCGCTCGGGTCAGGGATCATCGTAGGCCGGGCCCGTTCCGGGTGGAGCGGAGGCCGTAGCATGACGGAATTACGATGGGGGAGGCCCATGTCAGACAAGAGCGAGCAGCCGCCGGGCGGCTACGAGCCGGGTGATCCGTGGGCTCCGCCAGAGCAGCGGATTCCGCTGGACAAGCCGGCGCCGCTGCCGCCGCCGCCGATATCACCCGAGCTTCCGGGACAGCGGTCATCAGGGGCCGCTCAGCCCCCGCAGGACCCGTGGCCGTCGGCCGGATCGGTGCACCAGCAGCCGACGATCGCCGGTACGCCGACCGGAGGGCCCGAGTCCGGCGCCGTGCCCCCGCCGCCCACCGCTCCCGGGGGACCTGCCCAGCCCGCCGCCGGTCCCTATGGGTACCCGGGCGCCTCGCCCGTCCAGCACCCCGCCGCTCCGTACGGCGCCGGTGCGGGACCGGGATCGGCCCCAGGCTATGGCTATCCCGGCTACCCCGCCGCACCCCAGCCGTACCCGGGCATGCCGGGGTACGGCCAGCCCGGCTGGCAGCCCCCGGCGAACGGTATGGGCGTCGCCGCGATGGTGCTCGGCATCCTGTCCGTCTGCCTGTTCTGTCTCTACGGCATCGGCGGCATCGTCCTCGGCGTACTCGCGCTGATCTTCGGCATCGTCGGCAGGAAGAGGGTGCAGCGCGGCGAGGCCAACAACGAGGGTCAGGCCCGCGCCGGTGTCATCCTCGGGTCGATCGGCATCGCCCTCGGCGTCATCTTCCTCGGGTTCATCATCTGGGGCATCACCCAGGCGATCAACGAGGAGAGGAACAACGACTACGACAGCACCTACGACGACTACAGCACCTCGCTGGTGGTCGACGTCACCCGCTAGCGTGTCGCGAAAGTAGCGCCGTCGGTCCGGAGCCGCTCACGCGCCTCCATCAGCGCCAGACCCAGCAGATTCAGTCCGCGCCAGCGCGCGGGATCCCGCGCCCGCTCGTCGTCCGAGGCCAGTCCGATGCCCCAGATCCGGTCCATCGGGCTGGCCTCCACGAGCATCCGGTCGCCTGTGGCGAGCAGGAATCCGCGCAGCGCGGCATCCTGCCCGAATTTGTGGACGCTGCCCTCCACCACGATGCCGAAGCGCTCGCGCTCCCAGACGGCCTCGTCGAAATCGCGCACCAGCCGCCCCGCCTTCTTGGCGAGCGCGGGATTCGCCGCCTCCAGAGCGGCCCGCTCGGCCTGCTCGTCCCCGAAGAGCCGCGCCTTGCCCGCCATCATCCAGTGCTCGGCCGTCGCGTATTCCACCCCGTCCACCGTGAACGGCGACGGCCACCACTGACTGAGGCAGCTCGCGCCGAGCGTGCCGTCCCGGCGCGGTGCGTGCCCCCAGAAGAGCAGGTACTTCTCACGCCCCGAGTTGTTCCCCACGCATGCGAGTCTGGCAGCCACCACTGACATCGCGTCCGCCGATCAGCATGCCGACGCGACACATGGTCGACCGATTCCGTCGCGTAACCAAAAGGCAACAACGGAATCCCTTGTTGAGGTGGCGGCGCTCTGTCAGGATCGGCACTCAATTGAAGCCGGAACAACAGCCGGAACAACAGCTGACCAACCAGCTGGGACATCGGAGAGCGTCATGGCCAACCGCTTCCAGGTGCGGGACCGCTTCGCGGCCGGTGCGCAGTTCATCGGCGGGCAGCCGCGACCGGGCACCTCGGGACGTACGCACGCCGTCGTGAACCCGGCGACCGGCGAGGAACTGTACGCGTACGAACTGGCGGGCCCGGCCGATGTCGACGCCGCCGTCGCCGCGGCGCGCGAGGCGTTCCCCGGCTGGTCGGCCGCCACCCCGGGGGAGCGTTCGGACGCCCTGCACCGGCTGGCGGCCGTCCTCGCCGAACAGGCCGACGACCTCGCGTACGCCGAAACGCTCCAGTGCGGCAAACCGATCAAGCTGTCCACCGAGTTCGATGTCCCGGGCACCATCGACAACACCGCCTTCTTCGCGGGCGCCGCGCGCCATCTCCAGGGCGCCTCGGCCGGTGAGTACAGCGCCGATCACACCTCGTACGTACGCCGCGAGCCGATCGGGGTCGTCGGCTCCGTCGCGCCCTGGAACTACCCGCTCCAGATGGCCGCCTGGAAGATCCTTCCGGCCGTCGCCGCGGGCAACACCATCGTGCTCAAGCCCGCCGAGATCACCCCCTTCACCTCGCTGATGTTCGCGCGGGCCGCCCAGCGGGCCGGACTGCCCGACGGCGTGATCAATATCGTCACCGGCGCGGGTCCCGACGCCGGGGAACGTCTCGTCGGCCACCCCGATGTGGTGATGACCTCCTTCACCGGCTCCACGGCCGTCGGAAAGCGCGTCGCCGAGATCGCCACCGCCACCGTCAAACGCCTCCATCTCGAACTCGGCGGCAAGGCGCCCTTCCTGGTCTTCGACGACGCCGACCTGGAAGCCGCCGTCCACGGCGCGGTCGCGGGCTCCCTCATCAACGGCGGCCAGGACTGCACGGCCGCCACCCGCGCCTATGTGCAACGGCCGCTGTACGACGCCTTCGTCAGCGCTGTCGCCGAACTGATGGAGACCGTGCGTCTCGGTGACCCCTTCGATCCGGCCACCGACCTCGGCCCGCTGATCTCGCACACCCACCGCGACCGGGTGGCAGGCTTTGTCGACCGGGCCCGCGGCCACGCCCGGATCGTCACCGGCGGCGAGGTGCCCGGGGGCCCGTGGAAGGACGGCGCGTACTACCGCCCCACCCTCGTCGCGGACGCCCCCCAGGACAGCGAGATCGTCCGGTCCGAGATCTTCGGCCCGGTCCTCGTCGCCCTGCCCTTCGACTCCGACGACGAGGGCATCCGGCTCGCCAACGACACCCCGTACGGCCTCGCCGCCTCCGCCTGGACCCGCGACGTCCACCGCGCCGGTCGGGCCACCCGTGAGATCGAGGCCGGCTGCGTCTGGGTCAACGACCACATTCCGATCATCAGCGAGATGCCGCACGGCGGCTACAAGGCCAGCGGGTTCGGCAAGGACATGTCGGTGTACTCCTTCGAGGAGTACACGCAGGTCAAGCATGTGATGTACGACAACACCGCGGTGGCCAGGAAGGACTGGCACCGCACGATCTTCGGGGACCGTCCCCAGTGACCGTCCGCCCCCAGTGACCGTCCGCCCGCAGTGACCACCCATCCGAAAGGGCACAGCGCATGGAGCAGTACGAGCCCGGCCGTCTCTCCGGGGCCCAACTCGCAGCGATGCGGCGCAGCCTGACCAGCGGCAGAGGCGCCCTCACCCGCCGTTCCATGCTGCGCGCCACCGGTGTCGGCGCGCTCACGATCGGTGGGCTCGCCGGTTTGAGCGGCTGCGGGATCCCGCCCGCCAAGCGGGAGGGCGACGGCCCCGCGTCCACCGACCACTCGGCCGACGAGAAGCGGGTCGTCTTCTCCAACTGGACCGAGTACATGGACGTCACCGAGGACGAGAAGCACTATCCGACGCTGGAGGCGTTCACCAAGCGCACCGGCATCAGCGTCAAGTACACGGCGGACATCAACGACAACGTCGAGTTCTTCGGCAAGATCCAGCCGCAGCTGGCGGCCGGCCAGGACACCGGCCGCGACCTCATATGCGTCACCGACTGGCTCGCCGCCCGCATGATCAGGCTCGGTTACGCGCAGAAGCTCGACCCCTCCCAGCTGCCCCACGCGTTCGCGAACCTCTCCGACCAGTTCCGCTCACCCGACTGGGACCCCGGCCGCGCGCACAGCTACCCCTGGACCGGAATCCCCACCGTCATCGCGTACAACGCGAAGGCCACCGGCGGACGCAAGGTCGACTCCGTCTCCCAGCTGCTCGACGACCCGCAGCTCAAGGGACGCGTCGCCTTCCTCTCCGAGATGCGCGACTCCATCGGAATGACCCTGCTCGATCTGGGCAAGGACCCGGGCGGCTTCACCGACGACGACTTCGACGCCGCCGTCGCCCGTCTCCAGAAGGCCGTCGACAAGAAGCAGATCCGCCGCTTCACCGGCAACGACTACACCGCGGACCTCGACAAGGGCGATATCGCGGCCTGTGTCGCCTGGGCCGGGGACGTCGTCCAGCTCCAGAACGACAACCCGGACATCAAGTTCGCCATCCCCCGCAGCGGCTACATCATCTCCAGCGACAATCTGCTGGTCCCGGCCAAGGCACGGCACAAGACCAACGCCGAGAAACTCATCGACCACTACTACCGGCCGCCGGTCGCCGCCCAGCTCGCCGCGTACATCAACTACGTCTGCCCGGTCGACGGGGTGCGCGCTGAACTCACGAAGATCGACAAGGCGATGGCCGACAACACGCTGATCCTCCCGGACGCGGCGATGGCCGCCGCCTCGCACGCCTTCCGCTCCCTCGGCGCCGAGGAAGAGACGGCGTACGAGC
This sequence comes from Streptomyces sp. NPDC102274, assembly GCF_044766385.1. Lineage (NCBI taxonomy): Bacteria > Bacillati > Actinomycetota > Actinomycetes > Kitasatosporales > Streptomycetaceae > Streptomyces > Streptomyces sp. NPDC102274. The sequence goes on from NZ_JBIWLW010000016.1 coordinate 164,529, forward strand.
AGAAGTTCGCCAAGCTCATCGGCGCCTGATGCCGTACCTCCTCCATCGCCGGGGGCGGCCTGGTCTCAGCCCGTCCACCTCTCTCATCCCCGGGACCGTTACCCATGACAGAGACTGCATCCACCAGCCGGGGCGGCGGCGACGTCCGCCTGTCCGGGATCAGCAAGACGTACGGATCCTTCCGCGCCGTCCAGCCGCTCGATCTCACCGTGCCGCAGGGCTCCTTCTTCGCTCTCCTCGGCGCGTCGGGGTGCGGCAAGACCACCACCCTGCGGGTGATCGCGGGCCTGGAGGAGCCGACCACCGGCACGGTCTTCCTGGGCGACAAGGACGTCACCGGCCTGCCCCCGTACAAGCGGCCGGTCAACACCGTCTTCCAGAGCTACGCGCTCTTCCCGCACCTCGACATCTACGAGAACGTCGCTTTCGGACTGCGGCGCCGCGGCATCAAGTCCGTACGCAAGCAGGTCGGCGAGATGCTCGATCTCGTCCAGCTCGGCGACTTCGCCAAGCGCAGGCCGCACCAGCTCTCCGGCGGCCAGCAGCAGCGGGTCGCCGTCGCCCGCGCGCTGATCAACCATCCGCAGGTGCTGCTGCTCGACGAACCGCTCGGCGCCCTCGACCTCAAGCTGCGCCGCCAGATGCAACTGGAGCTGAAGCGCATCCAGACCGAGGTCGGCATCACCTTCATCCATGTCACCCACGACCAGGAGGAGGCCATGACGATGGCCGACACGGTCGCGGTGATGAACGGAGGCATGGTCGAGCAGCTGGGCAGCCCCGCCGATCTCTACGAGAACCCGGACACCACCTTCGTCGCCAACTTCCTCGGCACCTCCAACCTCATCGAGGCCGAGGTCGCCGAGATCCACGGCGACGACGTGGTGGTGACGGCGGGCGGCGCCAAACTGCGGCTGCCCGTGGGCCGGTGTTCCGCCCCGACCGCGAGCGGCGGCAGACTGCTGGTCGGCATACGGCCCGAGAAGATCTCGCTGGCGCACGCGGACGACGCGGGCACCGTCCCCGACGGCCGCAACCGCATCACCGGACGGATCGCCGACTCCAGCTTCATCGGGGTCTCCACGCAGTATGTGATCGACAGCCCGGTCTGCCCGGAGTTCGAGGTGTACGCGCAGAACATCGAGCGGGACAGCCGGCTCTCCCCCGGCGCCGAGGTGGTCCTGCACTGGAACCCGGCGCACAGCTTCGGTCTGGACGCGGCCCAGTCCCTGCTTGCCGGGACAGTGGGCTCCGCGGGCATCGAGACGGTGGACGAGGAGGTCTCGTGACGCTCACCGAGGCGCCTCCCGGCGCGCCCGCCACCCCGCCGGAACTTCCGGTGCGCAAGGCTTCCACGCGCAAGCGGCTCGTCCCGTACTGGCTGCTGCTGCCGGGCATCCTCTGGCTGCTGGTCTTCTTCGCGCTGCCGATGGTCTACCAGGCCTCGACCTCCGTACAGACCGGCTCCCTGGAGAAGGGCTTCCAGGTCACCTGGCACTTCCAGACCTACTGGGACGCGCTCCAGGAGTACTACCCGCAGTTCGTGCGCTCCCTGCTGTACGCGGGCACGGCCACGATCCTGTGTCTGCTGCTCGGCTACCCGCTCGCGTATCTCCTCGCCTTCAAGGCCGGACGCTGGCGCAATCTGCTGCTGGTCCTCGTCATCGCGCCGTTCTTCACCAGCTTCCTGATCCGTACGCTCGCCTGGAAGACGATCCTCGCCGACGGCGGCACGGTCGTCGGCATCCTGGACTCGCTGCATGTGCTGGACGTGACCAGCTGGCTCGGCTGGACCGAGGGCAACCGCGTACTCGCCACACCCATGGCGGTGGTCTGCGGACTCACCTACAACTTCCTGCCCTTCATGATCCTGCCGCTCTACACCTCGCTGGAGCGCATCGACGGGCGGCTGCACGAGGCCGCGGGCGATCTGTACGCCAGGCCGCTGACCACGTTCCGCACGGTGACCTTCCCGCTCTCCATGCCGGGGGTCGTCTCCGGCACCCTGCTCACCTTCATCCCGGCGAGCGGCGACTACGTCAACGCCGAACTGCTCGGCTCCACCGACACGAAGATGGTGGGCAGCGTCATCCAGACGCAGTTCCTGCGGGTCCTGGACTATCCGACGGCCGCCGCGCTCTCGTTCATCCTCATGGCGATCGTCCTGCTGATGGTCACCTTCTACATCCGCCGAGCAGGGACGGAGGACCTGGTCTGATGCGCCGGCTCCGACGCAACATCGTCGTCATCGCGGGCGTGCTGACGCTCGGCTATCTGATCGTGCCCAACCTCGTCGTGATGGTCTTCTCCTTCAACAAGCCGAACGGGCGCTTCAACTACTCCTGGCAGCGCTTCTCGCTGGACGCCTGGAAGGATCCGTGCGGAGTCGCCGACCTGTGCGGCTCGCTGACGCTCTCGCTCCAGATCGCCGCCTGGGCGACGCTCGGCGCCACCGTCCTCGGCACGATGATCGCGTTCGCGCTGGTCCGCTACCGCTTCCGGGCGCGCGGCGCGATCAACTCACTGATCTTCCTGCCGATGGCGATGCCCGAGGTCGTGATGGCCGCCTCGCTGCTGACGCTCTTCCTCAACCTGGGCGCGCGGCTCGGCTTCTGGACCGTGCTCATCGCGCACATCATGTTCTGCCTCAGCTTTGTGGTGACCGCCGTCAAGGCCCGCGTCATGTCGATGGACCCGCGGCTGGAGGAGGCGGCGCGCGATCTCTACGCGGGGCCCGTGCAGACCTTCGTCCGGGTCACGCTGCCGATCGCGGCCCCCGGGATCGCGGCGGGCGCCCTGCTCGCCTTCGCGCTCTCGTTCGACGACTTCATCATCACCAACTTCAACGCCGGCTCGACCGTGACCTTCCCCATGTTCGTCTGGGGCTCCGTGCAGCGCGGCACGCCGGTGCAGATCAATGTCATCGGGACGGCGATGTTCGTCATCGCCGTACTGCTGGTGGTCGGCGGCCAACTGGTCAGCAACCGGCGGAAGAGGACCGCCGCCACCACCTGAGCGGATCCCGCAGTTCCCCGGAAGGAGTTGGAAGACATGGCCGCAAGCGCCATGCGTACCGCCACCGCGGCGCTCTCCGCCGCATCGCTCTCCGACGCGCGGCCGGTCCCGTACTGGCTGGACGACCCCGGCAGGCCCGGGGCCCTGCCGGCCCTCAGCGGCGACGAACACTGCGATCTCCTCGTCATCGGCGGCGGCTACAGCGGGCTGTGGACGGCGCTGCTCGCCAAGGAACGCGATCCGCAACGGGACGTCGTCCTGATCGAGGGCCGCGAGGTGGGCTGGGCCGCCTCCGGCCGCAACGGTGGCTTCTGCGCCGCCTCCCTCACCCACGGATTCAGCAACGGGCTCGCGCGCTGGCCGGGTGAGCTGCGGAAACTGGAGGAGCTGGGCGAGCGCAATCTCGACGCCATCGAGGCGACCGTCGCCCGCTACGCCATCGACTGCTCCTTCGAGCGCACCGGCGAGATCGACGTCGCCACCGAGCCGTACCAACTGGACGAGCTCCATGAGCTGTACGAGGAGGCGACACGGCTCGGCCACACCGGTCTGGAGCCGCTCGACCGGGACGCGGTGCGCGCCGAGGTCGACTCGCCGACGTTCCTGGGCGGGCTGTGGGACCGGCGCGGCGTCGCCATGCTGCACCCGGCCCGGCTCGCCTGGGGTCTCAAGCGCGCCTGCGCGAACCTCGGGGTACGCGTCTACGAGAACACCCGCGGGCTGGAGCTGACGCGTGTCAGGTCAGGAGCCGGATCCGGGGCCGGGTCCGGGTCCGGGATGGCCGTCCGTACACCGTACGGGCGGGTCTTCGCGCGCAGGGTCGCGCTCGGCACCAATGTATTCCCCTCGCTGGTCCGGCGGGTGCGTCCGTACACCGTCCCGGTCTACGACTACGCGCTGATGACCGAGCCGCTGACCGAGGCGCAGCGTGCCGCGATCGGCTGGCAGAACCGTCAGGGGCTCGGCGACAGCGCCAATCAGTTCCACTACTTCCGGATCACCGACGACCACCGCATCCTGTGGGGCGGTTACGACGCGATCTATCCGTACGGCGGGCGGCTCGACACGGCGCTCGACCACCGTCCGGAGACCTATCTCAAGCTCGCCACCCACTTCTTCCGCTGCTTCCCGCAGCTGGAGGGGGTGCGCTTCAGCCATGCGTGGGGCGGCGCCATCGACACCTGTTCGCGCTTCTCGGCCTTCTTCGGCACCGCGTACGACGGCCGGGTCGCGTATGCCGCCGGCTACACCGGGCTCGGCGTCGGGGCGACCCGCTTCGGCGGGGAGGTGATGCTCGACCTCCTGGCGGGCGAACGGACCGAGCGCACCGCGCTGGAGATGGTCAGGAGCAAGCCGCTGCCCTTCCCGCCGGAACCGGCCGCGTGGGCCGGGATCGGCCTCACCAAGTGGTCGCTGGCCCGCGCGGACGCCCGGGGCGGACAGCGCAATCTGTGGCTGCGGACCATGGACCGGCTGGGTCTCGGCTTCGACAGCTGAGCCGCGACGGGTTCGCGTGTCCCGTGTCCCGTGTCCCGCCGTCATTGACGATGATCGCGAGACAGGAGAACGGGGGCCCGCGGTTGTGCGGCCGGGCCCTGTGATCCAGATCACCGCGAGATCGCGGGCCGAACTCGCGTCATCGACCGGCACCCCTCGTGTCTTCTCCCTTGCGGACAGATTGTCCAACAATACGGAGGGGAGGCTCGGCAGATGGCCGGCTCAGGGGCGAACAATGCGGTGGAGTGGCTGATTTCGGTGGCACCGGACCCCGGAGCCTGTCGGTGGGAGTGGGAGCGCAACCCCCTGGGGGTGGCTCTCCTGCCCGCGGGCAGGCGCTGGGACGTGCTGATCCTCCCCGGTGAACTGGGTTATCCGACCCTCGACGTATTGACCAGGCTCGTCGACCGGCCGGGGCCCGTGCTCGCCTGCTCCGGCGACGCGCGGATGGGGTTCTTCGTGCCGCCGGGCACGGTCGCGCGCTGGCTCGGTACGGGCGTACGCGGCGCCGGTTCCGGCAGCTGGATCGTCGTGCCGTACCCGGGGCGGGCGAGCGGCGGCATGCGCTGGCTCATTCCGCCGGACGGCTCGGGCACGCTCACCGACGCGTCACTGCTGGAACTGGCCATGCACGAGGCGACGGCGAACATCGCGGCGGGAGACAGGAATGGGGGCAGGGCAGGGGAGGACGGCGCCGTGTGACCCGAGAGGCCGGGAGCGGGGGAGCGGGGAACGGGCGACTGGGGAGCGGGGCACTGGGGGACTGGGCAGTGGGGGACTGGGGGCAGTTCCGGGGTGGCGCTGTCAGAGGTCTTGACCAACCAATTGGTCTGGACCATGCTGTGCGCGCTCCGCCACCTCATTTCCCCCATGCCCGGAGGCAGTTGTGGAACGCACCAGACGTCCTGCTCTGTACCCAAGACTGGTGGCCGCCCTCGCGGCCGCCGTGCTCACCGCGGGCGGACTCGTCGCCGCCGCCCAGACAGCACAGGCCGCCGACGCGGACATCGCCCGTAACGGCGGCTTCGAGTCCGGCCTGACCGGCTGGAGCTGTACGGCGGGCAGCGGCGCCGTCGTCACCACCCCCGTCCACGGCGGCGTCGGCGCGCTCAAGGGAACCCCCGCGGGCAACGACAACGCCAAGTGCTCGCAGACCCTCACGGTCAAACCGGACTCCGCGTACACACTGAGCTCCTGGGTCCGCGGCGGCCACGTCTATCTCGGCGCCTCCGGCACCGGCACCACCGATGTCTCGACCTGGACGCAGTCCGTGTCCGACTGGCAGAAGCTGACCACGAGCTTCCGTACCGGCCCGAGCACCACCTCGGTGACCGTCTACACCCACGGGTGGTACGGCACGCCCGCCTACTACGCCGACGACCTCACCCTCGTCGGTCCGGGCGGCGCCCCGGAGCAGCCCCCGGCCGTCCCCACCGGCCTGAAGACGGGCAGCGTCACCTCGACCTCCGTGGCGCTCTCCTGGGCGCCCGTCACGGGAGCCACCGGCTACACCGTCTACCGGGGCGGCGCCAAGGCACTGGACGTCAGCGGCACCTCGGCCACCGTCACCGGACTCGGCCCCGCCACGGCGTACAGCTTCCAGGTCGCGGCGACCAACGCCACCGGCGCGTCCGCCCTCTCGCCCGCCGTCACCGCCACCACCTCCGCCTCGGGCGGCGGCGGAGAAGGCGGCGCGGACCTGCCCGCCCACGCGCTGGTCGGCTATCTGCACTCCAGCTTCGCCAACGGTTCCGGCTACACGCGGATGGCCGATGTGCCCGCCTCGTGGGACGTCATCAACCTCGCCTTCGGCGAACCCACCTCGGTCACCTCCGGCGACATCCGCTTCAGCCTCTGCCCGGTCGCCGAATGCCCGAACGTCGAATCGGTCGCCGAGTTCAAGGCGGCGATCAGGGCCAAGCAGGCCGCGGGCAAGAAGGTCCTGATCTCCATCGGCGGCGCGAACGGCCAGGTCCAGCTGTCCACCACCGCCGCCCGCGACACCTTCGTCTCCTCGGTCTCCAAGATCATCGACGAGTACGGTCTGGACGGCCTGGACATCGACTTCGAAGGCCACTCGCTCTCGCTGAACACCGGCGACACCGACTTCCGCAACCCCACGACCCCGGTCGTCGTCAATCTCATCTCCGCGATCAAGACCCTCAAAGCCAAGTACGGCGCGGACTTCGTCCTCACCATGGCGCCCGAGACCTTCTTCGTACAGCTCGGCTACCAGTACTACGGATCCGGCCCCTGGGGCGGCCAGGACCCGCGCGCCGGATCGTATCTCCCGGTGATCCACGCCCTGCGCGACGATCTCACCCTGCTGCACGTCCAGGACTACAACTCCGGCCCGATCATGGGCCTGGACAACCAGTACCACTCGATGGGCGGCGCCGATTTCCATATCGCCATGACCGACATGCTGCTCACCGGCTTCCCGGTCGCCGGTGACACCACGAAGGTCTTCCCGGCGCTCCGCCCCGACCAGGTGGCCATCGGTCTGCCGGCCTCGACCCAGGCGGGCAACGGCCACACCCCACCGGCCGAGGTGAACAAGGCGCTGAACTGCCTGACCAAGAAGACCGACTGCGGTTCCTACCAGACCCATGGCACCTGGCCCGCCCTGCGCGGACTGATGACCTGGTCGATCAACTGGGACCGCTTCAACCAGTGGGAGTTCTCGAAGAACTTCGACGCGTACTTCGGCTGAGATCGCGCGATCCGGCCACGCGGAGTGCCCGCTCCAGAGCCAGGAGCTCCATTCCGCAGAGCGCCAGGCTGCCGAGGACGTCCAGCGGCCAGTGGTAGCCACGCAGTATGAGACCGATGCCCGTCGCCAGGGTGAGCAGGACGGCGGCGGGCATCGCCCGGTTCCCGTGCCTGTGGGGCGCGAGGAGCAGGGCGGCGCCGCCGTACGCGACCATCGCCGTTGCCGTATGCCCGGACGGGTAGTACCCGGTGGCGTCGGTGAGCGGGCCCGGCCGGTCGATCCAGATCTTGAGCGGTACGACCACGAGGGGGACGGCGACCATCGCGAGCGCCGCCATCAGCGGGCGCGCGCGCTGCCCGCGCCACAGCGCGTATCCGATCGCCACGGCCAGTACGGGCACGGCGACGAGCATGCTGCCGAGATCGGCGAGCAGTTCCGTCAGTGGTCTGGGCCCCTGGCCCGCGAGCGCGTGACTGACACGTTCGTCGGCCGAGCGCAGCGGCCCGCCGGCGGACACCTGCCAGGTCACGAGCGCGAAGACGGCCGCGCACAGCGCGAAGGGAGTCCAGAACCGCCACGCGGGGCGGGAGAAAAAGGCCGGCCGCCCGGGAACAGGGGGGGTTGTTCCGGGGCGGCCGTCCGGACCGGTGTGCCGCACGCCCCGGGGGGTTTGGGGCGGGCGGCCGTCCGATCGGTGAGGTGCTCCAGAGCCGGAGGCTCCAGTGGTGTGCGCGAAGGCACGACCAAAGCGGCGCTGGGGATGCCCCGCCCTGGTGTCGCTCGCAGTCCCCTGCGAGCGGGGTGTTTCTCTCATCTGCGGGAACGCTACGTCAGGCACGCGGGCACCGACAGCCCGAAACGCATCCCGCCATCGGCCTCGCACACCTTCTTCACAGGCCCTGACAGGTGTGGCGGACCGGGGTCGCCGTTGCGGACCCCTGTCCCTGTTCCGGCAGCTCAGACGCTGGGCTCCGGCGGCTCAGACGCCGGCGAGCGTCTGCTCGATGATGTCCAGGCCCTCGTTCAGCAGGTCCTCGCCGATCACCAGCGGCGGCAGGAAGCGCAGCACATTGCCGTAAGTGCCACAGGTCAGGACCAGTAGCCCCGCCGCGTGGCACGCCTTGGCGAGCGCGGCGGTCGCCTCCGGGGCCGGCTCCTTGGTCTCCCGGTCCTTCACCAGCTCGATCGCGATCATCGCGCCCCGGCCGCGGACGTCACCGATGAGGTCGTACTTCTCGCGCAGCGCGGAGAGCCGCCCCTTCATGACCGTCTCGATACGGCGGGCCTTCGCGGCGAGGTCCAGTTCCTTCATCATCTCGATGGCACCGAGCGCGGCGGCGCAGGCCACCGGGTTGCCGCCGTACGTACCGCCGAGGCCGCCCGAATGCGCGGCATCCATGATCTCGGCGCGGCCGGTGACGGCGGCGAGAGGCAGACCGCCCGCGATGCCCTTCGCGGTGGTGATCAGGTCGGGGACGACGCCCTCGTCCTCACACGCGAACCACTGACCGGTACGGCAGAAGCCGGACTGGATCTCGTCCGCCACGAACACGATGCCGTTGTCCTCGGCGAACTTCGCCAGCGCGGGCAGGAAGCCCTTGGCGGGCTCGATGAAGCCGCCCTCGCCGAGCACCGGCTCGATGATGATCGCGGCGACGTTGTCGGCGCCGATCTGCTTGCTGATCTGGTCGATGGCCTGGGCGGAGGCCTCGGGGCCGCAGTTCTCGGGACCGGTCGGCCAGCGGTAGCCATAGGCGACCGGCACCCGGTAGATCTCCGGCGCGAACGGCCCGAAGCCGTTCTTGTACGGCATGTTCTTCGAGGTCAGCGCCATGGTGAGGTTCGTACGGCCGTGATAGCCATGGTCGAACACGACCACGGCCTGGCGCTTGGTGTACGAACGGGCGATCTTCACGGCGTTCTCGACGGCCTCGGCGCCCGAGTTGAACAGCGCGGACTTCTTCGCGTGGTCACCCGGCGTCACCTCGGCGAGCCGCTCACAGACCTCGACGTACCCCTCGTACGGCGTGACCATGAAACAGGTGTGGGTGAAGTCCGCGAGCTGCGCGGAGGCACGGCGTACGACGGCCTCGGCGCTGGCACCGACCGAGGTCACGGCGATCCCGGAACCGAAGTCGATCAGCCGGTTGCCGTCCACGTCCTCAAGGATCCCGCCGTCGGCGCGGGCGGCGAACACGGGCAGCACGGACCCGACGCCACCGGCGACCGCGGCGGTACGGCGGGCCTGCAACTCCCGCGACTTCGGACCGGGGACGGCGGTGACGAGGCGGCGCTCCTGCGGAATGGCGGTCATGAGGGGCTCCTGGGGGTGTTTCCGGGGTCTTTCTTCGGCTTTCTTCGCAGGCTAGGGGTGGGGGATGGGTGCGGGCATGCGCCGTTCGGTAGTAATGGCGGCGTGTCGTTGTCCGTGGCGGACAGGTGGCATACACGGTGGGGCCAGGGGGTACGGCGGGGCGGGCAACACCCTGTGGGCGCGGAACGGTGAACTACCCGTGTGCGGGCACTAGATTGACGCTTGCACACGAGATCGACGCTTGCACACGGCGGACTGCGCAGCGCGGGCCCGACTGGTCAGGGGGCAGGGGTTCATGGACACCGACGGCACGCACGATTCGCAGGGCACGCGCGCCACCCCTGTGCCGCGGCCGGCGGGGCCGCCGCCCATGCCTACGTCCTCGCCGTCCCCGCTGGTCCCGCCGTCCGGTGGCTTTGAGTCGTCGGGTACCTACGAGCCGGGTGGCTTCGAAGCGGCTCCACCCGCGCCGGAGCGCGCCCCGGACAGCGGCCCGACGCTGGGCGAGTGGCTCCGGGTGCCCCGGGTCGCGGACGCGCCCGGCACGTGGGCGTACGGACACAGGCCGCGCCTCCCGGAGGAGCCGGAGCGCACGCCGCTGCGGCAGCTGGTCAGCGGAGCGCTGATCTCGCTTCTCGCGGGCCTGCTGCTCTGGTCGCTGCTGTGGAACGGCTATCTGGGCAGTTTCTGGCTCTGGCCGCTCTTCCTCGTCACCCCGGACCGCTGGTGGATCGGTACGCAGGAAGGAGCCATCGCCCAGAACATCTACAACGTCGTGGTCATCGGCGGACTCCTGATCCTCTTCGGACGGCTCGGCCGCTGGCCCGAGCTCGCCCGCCGCGTCCTCGGCCGCGTCCCCGGGGTCGCGCCCAAGGAGACCCCGCCACCGCCCCCGCAGCCCGAGGACGATCTCGCCGAGTGGCCCCAGCTCCGGGCCGCCGGCCAGGGCGAGACCGCCGCACGGCTCGCCGCCGAGGTGCGGGACGGGCGGATGAACGATGTCGACTACGCCCGGATCCGGCGTGCCTGGCACTCCGTACGGGCCGATCCCTCCCGGCTCACGGCGTTCGCCGAGGCCGTGCGGGGCCAGGGCGCCGCGGCCTGCGTCCACCCGTCCGGCAAGCGCGACCTGCCCGTCCGCGCGGCCCGGCACGATCTGCTCGTACGGCAGGTCCGGCTCGGCACGGTCCACGACGGGGAGCGCAACCCGTATCCCCGTCGCGGGACGGGGCTCGCGCTGGATCCGGTCCTGCTGGGGACCTCGCTGCTGGCCGTGGGGCCGCCGGGCGCGGGCAAGACCCACGCCCTCGTCCGTCCGGTCGTCGAGTCGCTCTCCCTCCAGGCGCTCGCCGGACAGGCCGTCGTCATCGCCGTCTGCGCCGCCGGAACCCAGCTCGGTCCCGACAGCGCCTATGACGTCGTGGTCCGGCTCGGCGACCCGGATTCGGTGTACGACCTGGATCTGTACGGGGGGACGAACGACCCGGACGAGGCCGCCGCCGTACTCGCCGAGGGCCTCGTCGGCGATCTCACGGACACCGACGGCAGACGGGCCACCACCGCGCTCGCGCAGCTGCTCGGCCCGTTCCGTGCCGCGCACGGCCGGCTGCCCGCCGTCCCGGAGCTGCGCGAGTTGCTCGACGGCACGCCCGCCGCGCTGGCCGCCCTGCGCGAGGCGCTCGACGCCGAGGGCCACCACGCCATGCGGCGTGAACTCGACACCAGGGAACGGCAGTCCGGAGCCCCCGGGGACGCGGGGAGCGCGCTCGCCGACCGGATCGCCCTGCTCGACCGCCCGGCGTTCGCGGGTTTCTTCGACACCAGCGGCAGGACCCGGCCGTTCTCGCTGCGCACCCTGGAGCATCCGCTCCGGGTCCGTATCGACCTGCCCGAGCGCGGGCACGCCGAGGCCTCGCGGATGCTGGCCAGGCTCGTCCTCGCCCAGTTCACGGCGAACGCCGCCGTACGTGCCGACCGCTCGCTCTTCGCCTGTCTCGTGCTGGATGACGCGACCCGCACCCTCACCGGCCAGACCCTGCGCGGGGTGCAGCGGCTGCGGTCGGTGAACGCGGGCGCGCTGCTCACGCTGCGCACGCTCGACGATGTGCCGGAGGCGCTGCACACCGCGCTCCTCGGGGCCGTCGGCTGCCGGATGGCCTTCTCCGGGATCACCACCTGGGACGGCAAGCGCTTCGCGGAGGCCTGGGGTACGGAGTGGGTGGAGACCCGGGACGTCACTCAGCGCACGGTCTTCGCCGACCAGCCGCTGACCCGGGCCATTCACGCGTTCCGGAAGCTGGTCACCGGCAAGGCCGTGACGACGGACGCGGTGACCGTACGGCAGGTCGAGCGCGAGCGCTGGTCGGCCTCCGAGCTGGCGCACTCGGTGCCCGCGGGGCACGCGGTGCTGTCGCTGCGGACGGTGGGGGGCGACCACGCGCCGCCCCTGCTGGTGGATCTGCGGAGCTGATCCCGCGTAACCGGCCGACGGGGGGCCCGCGCCAACCGGCTGCCGACCCCCGTCGACCTTCGCTGCCCAGCCATCGCCACCCCGGCCGTCGGCTCGTACAAGCTGGCAGAATTGAGGGATGCCGTTCATACAGGACGGCGTAATCGTCCGAGGTGGCGTCATCCGGCCGCCGCCCTGCCCCTCCACCGCCGAAAGCCCTACGGTTCCACCATGCCGCCCACCCTCGCCTCGCTCGTCCAGCATTCGGCGCTCAACCTCACCGTGCGTGCGGGGGAGGACCGGCTCCAGACGCCCGTGCGCTGGGTCCACGCGAGCGAGCTGGCCGATCCCGTGCCGTACATGGAGGGCGGGGAACTGCTCCTCATCACGGCGACGACGCTGGACGCCGCTGATCCGGAGGCCATGCGGCGCTACGTGCGCAGGCTGGTGGGCGCCGGGGTCGTCGGGCTCGGCTTCGCCGTCGGCGTCAATTACGAGGACATCCCGGAGGCGCTCGTCGAAGCCGCGCGGGAGGCGGGACTGCCCCTGCTCGGCGTCCCGCGGCGCACCCCCTTCCTCGCGATCAGCAAGGCCGTCTCGGCTGCGCTCGCGGCCGACCAGTACCGCGCGGTCACCGCGGGGTTCGAGGCGCAGCGGGAGCTGACCCGCGCCGCTCTCGCCGAGGGGCCCGCGGCGCTGCTGGACCGGCTCGCCGCGCATGTGGACGGCTGGGCGGCGCTGTACGACGCGTCGGGCGCCGTGGTCGCGGCCGCGCCCGAGTGGGCGGCGCGGCGGGCCGCCCGGCTGACCGGCGAGGTGGAACGGCTGCGGGAGCGGCCCGCGCCCGCGAGCGCGGTGGTCGGGGCGTCGGGAGACGTGCCGGCCGAGGCGTCGGGCGACGCTGAGGACCGGGTCGAACTCCAGTCCCTGGGCACGGGCCGCCGGGTGCGCGGCGCCCTCGCCGTCGGCACGGGAGCGGCGCTGGGCACCGCGGAGCGGTACGCGGTCCACTCCGCCATCGCCCTGCTGACACTGACCACGGAACGGTCGCGCGGGCTGCAGGCCGCCGAACAGCGGCTCGGCTCGGCCGTGCTGCGGATGCTGCTCTCCGGCCAGCCCGACCACGCGCGGGCCGTGGCCGGTGATCTGTACGGGGACCTGCTCGACGCCCCGTTCCGGCTGCTGGTCGCCGAATCGGCCGAATCGGTGAAGCCCGCGAAGGCGGCGAAGCCCCTGCCGGACCTGGAGGCCGGCCATCCGCTCCAGCTGCTCGCGGACGCGCTGGAGGCCGCGGCGGCACGAGCGGGTGAGGCGGTGCTCGCGGTCCCGGACGGCGAGGAACGGCTCATGGTGCTCGCGGTGGACGGCGGGGCGGTGCTCACGGCCTGCGAGGGATACGCCCGACGCGAGGCCGAAGAGGCCGAGGTCGTCATCGGGCTCTCCGCGCCCACGGGCCCGATCGCGGCGGCGGGCGCGTACAAACAGGCCGAGCAGGCCCTCTCGGTGGCGCGCCGGCGCGGCCGGGCGCTGGTCGAGCACGAGGAGCTGGCGGCGGGGTCGATCCTCCCGCTGCTCGCGGACGACGCGGTGCGCGCCTTCGCGGACGGCATGCTCCGCGCCCTGTACGAGCACGACGCGAAGGGCCGAGGGGATCTGGTGGCCTCGCTGCGGGCCTGGCTCTCCCGCCACGGCCAGTGGGACGCGGCGGCGGCCGACCTCGGGGTCCACCGCCATACGTTGCGCTACCGCATGCGCCGGGTGGAGGAGATCCTCGGCCGCTCGCTGGACGACCCGGACGTACGGATGGAGCTGTGGCTGGCCCTGAAGACGACGGCGTCGCCCGTTCCCTCGACCGAGTAACTGAGCAAGTAACCGAGTACGAGTAACCGAGTAACCGAGCAGCGGACCACACCGCCACAGCGCCTCCGCTTACGACAATGCGTAGCACGGCCCCCATCGCATCACTCCATCCCGGATAAACGACCACCCACGCCCGCACCCCTACCGTGGAACCAGACACCCCCATCTCTTCGGAAGGGCCCGGACTCGCAATGACTTCCACCCACGCTTTCTGGCTCGCCGGCCGCCAGGCCACCGGCGAGGACACCTTCGACGTCACCTCCCCCTGGGACGGCCGGCTCCTCGGCACCGTGGCCGTGCCGACCGAGGACCAGGTCGAGGAGGCCGTGGCCGCCGCCCACGCGGTCCTGGACGAGTTCGCCGCGACGCCCGCGCACGTACGGGCCGCCGCGCTCGACCATGTCTCCCGCAGGCTCGTCGAGCGCACCGAGGAGATCGCCCGGCTGATCTCCGCCGAGAACGGCAAGCCCCTCAAGTGGGCCCGGGGCGAAGTCGGCCGTGCCGTCTCCGTCTTCCGCTTCGCCGCAGAAGAGGCCCGCCGCTTCAACAGCGGGGACGCCCAGCGTCTCGACACCGACGCGGGCGGCGCCGGCCGCCTCGCCCTGACCCGCCGCTTCCCCCGTGGCGTCGTCCTCGGTATCGCGCCGTTCAACTTCCCGCTCAACCTCTGCGCCCACAAGATCGCCCCGGCGATCGCGGTCGGCGCCCCGATCATCCTCAAGCCCGCCCCGGCGACCCCGCTCTCCGGACTCCTCCTCGGCGAGCTGCTGGCCGAGACGGAGCTGCCGGCCGGCGCCTGGTCCGTACTGCCCGTGCCGAACGACCGGATGCCCGCCCTCGTCCAGGACGAGCGGCTGCCGGTGATCTCCTTCACCGGCTCGGACAAGGTCGGCTTCGCGATCATGGACTCCGTACCGCGCAAGCACTGCACGCTCGAACTCGGCGGCAACGGCGCGGCCGTCGTCCTCGCCGACTACGCGAGCGAGAAGGACCTGGACTGGGCGGCGACCCGGATCGCCACCTTCTCGAACTACCAGGGCGGCCAGTCCTGCATCTCCGTCCAGCGCGTGATCGCGGACGCCTCGGTGTACGAACGTCTCGTCCCCAAGGTCATCGCCGCCGTCGAGGCCCAGGTCACCGGCGACCCCGGCGACGACGCCACCGACGTGGGGCCGCTCGTCAGCGAGGACGCGGCCAAGCGCGTCGAGTCGTGGGTCGACGAGGCGGTACGGGCCGGCGCCCAGCTGCTCACGGGCGGCAAGCGGGACGGAGCGACGTACGCGCCGACCGTCCTGTCCGAGGTCCCCGCGGACGTCACGATCTCCTGCGAGGAGGTTTTCGGGCCCGTCCTCACCCTGCGCCGCGTCGAGGGCGAGGCCGAGGCGTTCGAGAAGGTCAACGACTCGAAGTACGGCCTCCAGGCAGGGGTGTTCACCCATGACCTGCAGGCCGCCTTCCGCGCCCACCGCGCGCTGGAGGTCGGCGGCGTGATCATCGGCGACGTCCCCTCGTACCGCGCCGACCAGATGCCGTACGGCGGCGTCAAGCAGTCCGGCGTCGGCCGCGAGGGCGTGCGGTTCGCGATGGACGACTACACCTACGAGCGCGTCATGGTGCTCACGGGCCTCGCCCTCTAGGTCCGGACAGGAGCGAGGAGCGTCCGGGCGCGCCCCCGGGTACGCACCCCGTAGGACGCCCCCAGCACCCTCGCCACGTTCCCGCGCCCCGACTGGTGCGGGTCGCGGGAATCGGGTACATACGGACGAGTAGTACCAGGCCGGTCGAACCGTCACTGGACCCGACTCCGCGGCGAGGTGAGTTCCTCATGTCCGCCCCATCCGCACCCTCAGCAGCATCCGCACCGCAGGAACCCCAGGGCAAGCCCATGGTCTCCGAGCGGGAAGCGCGCCAGGTCGCCGAGGCGGCCCGGGAACAGGGCTGGCGCAAGCCGAGCTTCGCCAAGGAGATGTTCCTCGGCCGCTTCCGTCTCGATCTCATCCATCCGCACCCGATGCCGGCGTCCGAGGACGTCAAGCGCGGCGAGCAGTTCCTGTCGAAGCTCCGCGAATTCAGCGAGACGAGGATCGACGGCGCGCGGATCGAGCGCGAGGCCCGGATCCCCGACGAGGTGATCAACGGCCTCAAGGAGCTGGGCGCGCTCGGTATGAAGATCGAGACCAGATACGGCGGGCTCGGCCTCACCCAGGTGTACTACAACAAGGCCCTGGCCCTGGTCGGCTCCGCCAGTCCGGCGATCGGCGCGCTGCTCTCCGCCCATCAGTCGATCGGCGTACCGCAGCCGCTGAAACTTTTCGGCACCCAGGAGCAGAAGGACACCTTCCTGCCGCGCCTGGCCCGCACCGACATCTCGGCCTTCCTCCTCACCGAGCCGGACGTGGGCTCCGACCCCGCCCGGCTCGCCACGACCGCCGTCCCCGACGGCGACTCGTACGTCCTCGACGGCGTGAAGCTGTGGACGACCAACGGAGTCGTCGCCGATCTGCTCGTCGTGATGGCGCGCGTGCCGAAGACGGAGGGCGGGAAGGGCGGCATCACGGCGTTCGTCGTCGAGGCCGGCTCCCCGGGCATCACGGTCGAGAACCGCAACGCCTTCATGGGCCTGCGCGGTCTGGAGAACGGTGTGACCCGCTTCCACCAGGTCCGGGTCCCCGCCGCGAACCGCATCGGGCCCGAGGGCGCGGGCCTGAAGATCGCCCTCACCACCCTCAACACCGGCCGGCTCTCGCTGCCCGCGATGTGCGTGGGCGCGGGCAAGTGGTGTCTGAAGATCGCCCGCGAATGGTCGGCCGCCCGTGAGCAGTGGGGCAAGCCGGTCGGCCGCCATGAGGCCGTGGGCGCGAAGATCTCGTTCATCGCCGCCACCACCTTCGCGCTGGAGGCGGTTGTGGACCTGGCCTCGCAGATGGCGGACGAGGACCGCAACGACATCCGGATCGAAGCGGCCCTGGCCAAGCTGTACGGCTCGGAGATGAGCTGTCTGATGGCCGACGAACTGGTCCAGATCCGGGGCGGACGGGGCTTCGAGACCGCGGACTCCCTGGCCGCGCGCGGCGAACGTGCCGTACCCGCCGAGCAGATGCTCCGCGATCTGCGCATCAACCGGATCTTCGAGGGCTCCACGGAGATCATGCATCTGCTGATCGCGCGCGAGGCGGTCGACGCCCATCTGGCGGTCGCGGGCGACATCATCGATCCGGACGCGTCGCTCTCGGACAAGGCGCGGGCCGGTGCGCAGGCGGGCCGGTTCTACGCCCGCTGGCTGCCGAAGCTGGTGGCCGGACCGGGCCAGCTGCCCGGCTCGTACGCGGAGTTCCACCCGGCGGGCCACCTGGACCTGTCGACGCATCTGCGCTACGTCGAGCGCAGCGCGCGCAAACTCGCCCGCTCCACGTTCTACGCCATGTCGCGCTGGCAGGGCCGGATGGAGACCAAGCAGGGCTTCCTCGGCCGGATCGTGGACATCGGCGCCGAGCTGTTCGCCATGAGCGCGGCCTGTGTACGGGCCGAGCTGATGCGGACGAGCGGTGACCACGGCCGCGAGGCGTACCAGCTGGCGGACGTCTTCTGCCGGCAGGCCCGTATCCGGGTCGAGGAGCTCTTCACCCGGCTCTGGTCCAACACGGACGACCTGGACCGCAAGGTCGTGAACGGCGTCCTGGCCGGTACATACAGCTGGCTGGAGGCCGGTGTCATCGACCCGAGCGGCGAGGGCCCCTGGATCGCGGACGCGACTCCAGGACCGTCCCAGCGGGAGAACGTGCACCGACTGATCCACTGAGCGCCGAGGTACATGAGGCTCCGGTCGAAACAGATGCGAACCATTTCTTCACATTTTGCCCGAATTGTGGGTAAAATGTGAAGAGAGGGTAGAGACGCCCATCGACCCGCCCGAGCCGGGCGGGGTTCGTCGACCTCTGTGAGGGGGCTGCCATGGCCAACGACTCCGACTTCTACGCACACGGCCGGCCGGAGAACCCACAGCTCCCGGAGGACAGGCCGCGCGGAGGCGGGCCGAAGGGACCACCCCCCGTGCACAGCACGGCCTGGAAGGTCATGGCCGTCATCATCGCGATCATCGTGATCATCCTGGCGGGGATCGCGCTGTTCCCGTGAGGGCCGCTCGGCCCTCCCATCGCCCCGTCCCGTGACCGGAGTCAACCGACCGGTCATGGGGCGGTCACGTGCGACGGGCACGAGGCCCACCTGACCGGACCTCGTGCCCGTCGGCCGCGTCAGCTGAACGGATCGAGCGTGATGTACGCCTGCTGCGGGTCACCGTCGTGCACCAGCGACTCGTATTTGCCGACATCGTCGAAGGCGAAGGCGTACGCCTTGCCGTCGGCCATCCCCTCGTGGATCTTCTTGGCGTACTGGTTGGTCACCGCGTCCTGGTAGAAGTTCGCCGGACTCGTGTCCGGCTGGTTGGGGTTGACCAGGAGCGTGGAGCGGTTGAACCCCGCGCAGAGCGTGCGCGAGATCGGGCCGCGCACGAGGTCGTTGGGCGCGTCCAGCAGCTTGTAGCAGCCGAAGACCGAGTCGGCGTCGGGCTTTTGGAACGAGGTGACGACCGCGCCCGCGCTGTTGGTGAAGTTCATGGTGTTGCCCGAGACCCGGCCGAAGTACTTGGTGTTCGGCTGGTCCGTGAACGGTGTCACCGTCAGCGTAGAGGTGGTGTACCTGCTCCACACCCGGTTGATGTAGTCGTCCATCACGGAGGCGGGCAGGTTGCCGGCCCCGATGCCGTGACCGGGCGAGAGGGCGCGCAGGACCGTGCCGTCGGACCGGGTCTGGATCAGATTGGCCCAGCCGCCGGGCTGGCCCCTGAGGGAGTCGAAGAAGCCTTTGTAGCCGCCCGCCTTGAGATGGCCGGTGGTCTTGGTGGTGCCGTTGGGGGCCCTGACGCCGACGGCGTACGGCGCCGAGAACATATCGACCTGTGTGCTGTTGATCCACAGCCCGGCGTCATTGAGTGTGTACTCGGTCCAGTTGAACAGGATGTTCCGGTTCGGGTCGGCCGGGTTCTGTACCGCGGGCTGCACCAGCCCGCCGGTCGTCAGCCTGAAGTCGAGCTTCTGACTGTACGAGAAGTAGACCCTGCCGGAGAACTTCGGCATCCGGATCGTCGTGGACTGCCCGTTGGCGGGTCCGGCGATCGACGCGTCGGGCGCCGGGGTGGGGGGATTGCCGCCGGCGGGCCAGGCGTGGAACGTACCGTTCGCGTCGGCCCAGCCCTGTTGGCCCGTCGTGAGCAGGGTGCCGAGGTTGTAGATGTAGACCGGGTCCGTGCGGCCGGAGTTGTTGGTGATGGTGAGCGGAATGGTCGTGGGAACCGCGGCCTCCGCGGGGGCCGCGGGGCCGGCGGCCGTGAACCCCGTGGCGAAGATCACCGCGGCGGCCAGTGCCGCGAGCAACTTTCTGGTACCAAGCACGCTCTACCTCCTGCTGTGTGGGGTTGAGAGCGCTCTCAGAATCGGGCCGGGGGTGAGGTGTGTCAATGCGCCCGGCCCAACTGGGCCCTGTCCCGGCCGCCGGCGGCCGGTGCGCTCGATGACCGCGAAATCGATTGGTGGCGACGGGAGTTGACGGCGTATCGTGCCGCCGCGTGATGACCGCCGACGACGTACTGTCCGTGCTGACCTTGCTGCGGAAGGCCGGCGCGGACGTCTGGATCGCCGGGGGCTGGGGCATCGACGCCCTGCTCGGCGCCCAGACCCGCCCCCACCGCGATCTGGACCTCCTGCACCGCGCCGATCAGGAACCCCGTGTCATCGAGGCGCTGTCCGGCGCGGGCTTCGCCGAGACCCTGGACTGGCGTCCGGTGCGTTTCGTCCTCGCCCGTCCGACGGGCGAGGAGATCGATCTCCATCCCCTCTCCTTCGCTCCGGACGGCTCGGCGCTCCAGTCGTCACTGGACCCGGGACATCCCTATGTGTACCCGGCGGAGTGCTTCACCACGGGCACCATCGGGGGAACGACGGTCCGGTGCATCTCGGCAGGGCAACAGGTCCTCTTTCACCAGGGGTACGAGCCGGCCGACCGCGACCGCCACGACATGGCCAGGCTCCGCGAGAAGTTCGGCATCACGACGCACTTCTGAGCGCCGCCTTGTGAAGGACGGTCTCTGAGCGCCGCCTTCTGAGAGCGCCGGCTTCCGGGCTGGGCGCCGGACAGGCTCCCGCCCACCCCACGCCCCCATGCCCCACAATCGGGAGTCGCGCCGTCAACTCGGCGCGATCGACGGACGACGGGGGCAAGGATGTTCGAGACCGGGAAGCGGCGTGCACGACGGGGGCTCGGGGCGGTGGCCGCCGGGCTCCTGCTCGCCGGGGTGGCCGCGTGCGGCGGTGACGGGCAGAGCGCCGACGACGGCAAGGGCGCTACGGCGAGCCGGAAGCCGGCCGACAAGCCCTCCGCCTCCGCCACCGGACCCGCCCCGCTCACCGAGGACCGGCTCACCGCCGCGTCCCTCACCGACGGCGAACGGATAGGCGCGTACACCGCCTCCGAGTACGCCCTCGGCGCACCGCTCGGTGACGACTACACCGCCGAACCCGCTGTCTGCCAGCCGCTCGTCAGCCTCGCCAAGGGCGCCACCGCGTTCGACCCCGTCGCCGAGGTCCAGCGCAAGGCCGACATCCCCGACGAACTGCTCGGCCTCACCGTCGCCGTACAGCTGCGTTCGTACACCGCGCCGGACGCGGCCGGTGTGATGAAGGCCCTCGGCACGGCCGGGCGCGAGTGCGCGGGAGGGTTCACCGAGAACCGGGCGCTGGCGCGGGCGCGGTATCTGAAGGTGGAGCCCGCCCGAGCGCCGGACGTGGGGGACGAGGCGAGGGCGTACCGCTTCACCCTCCTCGACGTGAAGGGCACGCTGAAGCTGTACGAGTATCTGACCGTCGTACGATCCGGCTCCACCACGCTCTCCTTCCGCGCCGAGATCACCGGCACGAAGGACGTCGGGGGAGTGCCCGACGAGATCATCCGGGCCCAGTGGCAGAAGTTCGCGTCGGCGGCCGGGGAAACCGCGGAAAAGCGGTGAAGACCGGCGCACGGGGACACCTACGGGGGCGCGCTGTCCTCCCGGCGCGGGGATGAGGCCAGAATGGGGGCATGAGCGACTGCCCAGCCCCTCTCGCCGATCCGCATATCGCCTTCGATCCGACCGAAGGCCGCCGGGACATCGTCGTCCTCGGCTCCACCGGATCCATTGGCACGCAGGCCATCGACCTGGTCCTGCGCAACCCCGACCGCTTCCGTGTCACCGCGCTCTCCGCCGCAGGCGGTCGCGTGGAGCTGCTCGCCGAGCAGGCGCGGCGACTGCGGGTCCGTACCGTCGCGGTCGCGCGCGAGGAGGCCGTGCCCGCGCTCCGGGAGACGCTCGCCGTGCTGTACGGGACGGGTGAGCCGCTCCCCGAGATCCTCGCGGGGCCCGACGCCGCCACCGAGCTGGCGGCGTCGGACTGCCACACCGTGCTCAACGGCATCACCGGCTCCATCGGACTCGCGCCCACCCTCGCCGCGCTCACGGCGGGCCGTACGCTCGCGCTCGCCAACAAGGAATCGCTGATCGTCGGCGGCCCGCTGGTGAAGGCCCTGGCCAGGCCGGGCCAGATCATCCCCGTCGACTCCGAGCACGCCGCGCTCTTCCAGGCGCTGGCCGCCGGCACCCGCGCCGAGGTACGCAAGCTGGTGGTGACGGCCTCCGGCGGGCCCTTCCGGGGCCGTACGAAGGCCGAGCTGGCACATGTCACCCCCAAGGACGCCCTCGCGCACCCCACCTGGGCCATGGGTCCGGTGATCACGGTCAACTCCGCGACCCTCGTCAACAAGGGCCTCGAAGTGATCGAGGCGCATCTGCTGTACGACATTCCCTTCGAACGCATCGAGGTCGTCGTACACCCGCAGTCGTATGTGCACTCGATGGTGGAATTCAACGACGGCTCGACCCTGGCCCAGGCGACCCCGCCCGATATGCGCGGGCCGATCGCCGTGGGTCTCGGCTGGCCGCACCGGGTGCCGGACGCCGCGCCCGCCTTCGACTGGACGACGGCCTCGACCTGGCAGTTCTTCCCGCTCGACACCGAGGCGTTCCCGTCCGTGGGACTCGCCCGGCAGGTCGGGACCCTGGGCGGCACGGCCCCCGCGGTGTTCAATGCCGCGAACGAGGAGTGCGTGGACGCGTTTCTGGCGGGACGGCTGCCGTTCAACGGCATCATGGATACGGTCACAGAGGTCGTCGCGGAGCACGGCACCCCCCGTACGGGAACCTCGCTCACCGTGGCGGACGTCCTCGAAGCGGAGACCTGGGCCCGCGCACGGGCCCGTGAAACGGCAGCGAAATTCAGTGAAGAAAAGCCAGCGGAGGCTCGCGCATGACGATCCTGTTGACGGTCCTCGGCATTCTCGTCTTTGTCGTGGGGCTGCTCTTCTCCATCGCCTGGCACGAACTGGGCCATCTCTCCACGGCCAAACTCTTCGGCATCCGCGTGCCCCAGTACATGGTCGGCTTCGGGCCGACCATCTGGTCGCGCAGGAAGGGCGATACGGAGTACGGGGTCAAGGCGATCCCGCTCGGCGGCTATATCCGGATGATCGGAATGTTCCCGCCGGGCCCCGACGGCAGAATCGAGGCACGCTCCACCTCCCCGTGGCGCGGGATGATAGAGGACGCGCGCTCCGCTGCCTTCGAGGAGCTGGGACCGGGCGACGAGAAGCGCCTCTTCTACACGCGCAAGCCGTGGAAGCGCGTGATCGTGATGTTCGCGGGTCCGTTCATGAACCTCGTCCTGGCCGCCGTGATCTTCATCGGTGTGGCGATGAGCTTCGGCTTCCAGACCCAGACCACCCAGGTCGCCGGCGTCCAGCAGTGCGTGATCTCGCAGAGCGAGAAGCGCGACACCTGCGAGAAGAAGGACCCCGTCTCGCCCGCGCGCGCGGCCGGTCTCCAGAAGGGCGACAAGATCGTCGCCTTCAACGGGCAGCGTGTCGAGGACTGGTCGACGCTCTCCGGCCTCATCCGTAAGACGATCGGCCCCGCCACCATCACCGTCGAGCGCGACGGCGCCGAGCGGGTCCTGCAGGCCACGCTCGCCAAGAACATGGTGGCCGAGAAGGACTCCAACGGAGAGGTCGTCCCGGACAAGTACGTACCGGCCGGCTATCTCGGCTTCGCCGCCTCCACCGAGATCGTCCCGCTCTCCTTCCCCCAGTCCGTGGACCGGATGGGCATCATGATCGGGGACGGCGTCGAGTCGATCGTCGCCCTGCCCTCGAAGATCCCCGACCTCTGGAGCGCTGCCTTCGGCGACGGCCCCCGCAAGGACGACTCACCGGTCGGTGTGGTCGGCGCGGCGCGCATCGGCGGCGAGGTGATGACGCTGGACATCCCGGCGCAGAACCAGATCGCGATGATGCTGTTCCTGCTCGCGGGCTTCAATCTCTCGCTCTTCCTCTTCAACATGCTGCCGCTGCTGCCCCTGGACGGCGGGCATATCGCGGGCGCGCTCTGGGAATCGCTGCGGCGCAGGCTCGCACGGCTGTTCAAGCGGCCCGACCCGGGCCCGTTCGATGTGGCGAAGCTGATGCCCATCGCCTATGTCGTGGCGGGGATCTTCATCTGCTTCACCCTGCTCGTCCTGGTCGCCGATGTCTTCAACCCCGTCAAGATCAGCTGATAGAAACCGTTTCACGGCGGCCGGACACCATTCGTGTCCGGCCGCTTACCTTTGGGTGGAGTTTTCGCGTGGATGTGCTCGGCCCGCACGCGGTGGCGTAATCTCGGGGGCTGGAGCCCGCCGATCTCGGGACCTCGATCCACACCTTGGGGTTGCACAGCAGATGACTGCAATTTCTCTCGGAATGCCGTCCGTTCCGACGAAGCTCGCCGACCGACGGGCCAGCCGTCAGATCCAGGTGGGGTCGGTGGCGGTCGGCGGGGACGCGCCGGTCTCGGTGCAGTCGATGACGACGACGCGTACGTCGGACATCGGCGCGACGTTGCAGCA